>NZ_AJQE01000186.1 GCF_000261685.1 Bradyrhizobium genomosp. I (2014)
AAGAACCATCCGGTCTACTATGCCGGGCCGGCCAAGACGCCCGAAGGCTATGCCTCCGGCGCATTCGGCCCGACCACCGCGGGCCGCATGGATTCCTTCGTCGACCAGTTCCAGGCCGCCGGCGGCTCGATGGTGATGGTGGCCAAGGGCAACCGTGCGCCGGCCGTGCGCGAGGCCTGCAAGAAGTACGGCGGTTTCTATCTCGGCTCGATCGGCGGCGCCGCCGCGAACCTCGCCGAGCACTGCATCAAGAAGGTCGAGGTGCTCGAATATCCCGAGCTCGGCATGGAAGCGATCTGGCGCATCGAGGTGGTCGACTTCCCGGCGTTCATCATCATCGACGACAAGGGCAACGACTTCTTCAAGGAGTTGAACCTGGGCTGATCGGGTCTTGCGTCGTCCGCCGGTTCCTGGACCGGCGGACGATCCACGCAGCGTGCGCTCAGCGCTGGATCTTGAACGACATGGCGCCGCCATTTTCGACGCCGTCAAACATGACGAGGACGCGAATGCCGTCGGCGTCGTCCTCGAGGGGAAGCAGAATTTCCGCTTTGGCGCCTTCCTTGACCTTGCTCAGGTCCAGCGTCGCCAGGGGCTTTGCGGTCTCGCTGCTGCCGTCCCACAGCCAGACGGTATAGGGAACGTCTTCCTCGCGTGTCGGGCCTGCAAGTATCAAGAGCCCGTCGCGGACCGCAGCGAGGTCCCGGATCCCGGTATCCTTGCCGAGTTCGAGCGATTTGGTCCTTGGCTTGAGATCGTCGTTCTTGGTGAAGAGCGCATCCGCCATGACGCTGACCACGAAGGCATGACGCTTCAGCGACGGGCCTCGCAACCCGAAGTACATGCGACCGTTCCTGACCGCAATTCCTTCGATGTTGATGCCGCCATCGGCAAGCGGCTCGTTGAAGTACGCCTCGACGTCATCGTCCTTCTTGAGCACTTTGCGCAACCGTGAACTCGCCTCGACGCCATCGACGCGCTCGGCATCAGGTTTGGTCCTGGGAACGCCGGTTTGCGGATCGACGGCGATCCGAAATACGGCGTAACTCGACAGGTTTTTCTTGTCGTTGTGACGGCTTCGACCATGCGAGCCGGTCACGTAGAAGAAGCCTTCGCTATAGGCGACGCCCTCGGCATCGGGGTCCTTGTCTTCGTCCGAAAGCAGAATGAGTTCCTTTGGAACGAGGACGTTGCCTTCGATCGAGAAGAACTGCGCATACTTCTTCTCGTCATTGGCAATCAGGCACGACGTGAATTTGGGCGTGGTCGGCACGCATGCCGCGCCGCTCAGATTCATGCGCGGCTGGTCCTTGAGCTTTTCGTTCTTCTCGTTGTCTTTGAAGATCGAGGCGGGCTTCCAGGCCGTTGCGTCAGGAGCAACCTTCGGCGGCAAATGTTCGCCGCGCCCGGCCGGCATTGTTGCTCCCAGCAGAATGCAGACGAACGTAGCCATCAGTGATCGGTGAGTTGCACGCGCGATGCTATCGGGCATTCTTGCCTCCCGGGTGTCACCCCCCCCCAAAAAATACAATCCTGAATTGCATAAAAGGCAAGGGAGAGAATGTCGCGGAGCGCTGGCTCCCGTCAGCTGCAATTCGTGACCTGGTTGGAGCAGAGCGCGCGCCACCAACCGCGCACGCCGTCGTGGCTCTCGACCAGACCCCAATATCCGCTGCAGGCGAGAAGCCGCTTCGGCCCGCCATCGCCGTCGATCGGACCGCCGAGCTCGCGCTGGGCCGGCATCCATTTGGCGTCGACGAAGGGCGCCTGGAACAGTCCGCCCGCGCGCGTGGCGCCATTGGCGTAGTTCGCGCCGACCTTGCTTGAAGCGACCCAGCCGCGCCCGGCATAGGGTTTTGGCGCGCTACGCGGATATTTCCTGTCGTCCTCGTAGTCCTTGCCCGGCGGCTTCGCGCCTTCGATCAGAAACCAGCCGTTCTTGAAGCCGATGATGCGGAATTCGGTGAGCCAGCCGCCGTCGGGCGTGTTCTCGGCGCCGCCGAGCTTGAGCCGGTAGGGCGGCGGCAGCGTCCCGAGCACGCGGGCCTTCACCGAGGGCTCGGCGCGCACGTTGAGGCCGGCAGGGTCCAGGTCGATCGACCAGGCGCCGAGATCGCAGGGCTCGGTGCCCTCGGGCAGGCCGGCGCGCTTTGCGGCGAGTTCGGCGTGCAGCTTTGCAAAGTCGGTGTCGTCGTTGTCGGGATCCGGCTCGGCGCGCGGCTTCAACTCGGCCGATACCGCGCGAGCCGCATCCGCCGTCAGCGTGACCACGAGGGCCTGACGCGCAGCAAAGACGCTTCCCGGCGTCTTCGGATCGTTCGATGCCGCCGGATAGACGGAGAGATAGCCGGTCGAACCATCGGTTCGATAGGCGGTGCCGGCGACATAGCCCGCCGGCACCAGGGCGAGCGCGCTTGCGCGCCACGCCGGCTCGGTGTCGTCGGCGCGCGCGGCCTGTGACGCGACACACAGGATCGTCGCCGCGATGAGACGGAGCGCACGCATCGGTGCAGCGCGCGCTTACGCCCGCGCGCCCGTGAACGGGAAGCTGCCCATCGGGCCGATGCCCATCTCGCCGCTGATGCTGTCGCCGGAGACGGTGCCGGTGAATTCGAGCGTGAGGGGCATCGGTTTGTCGATCGAGACTTTCCAGGAGACGTTGTCGCCAGAGACAGTGCCGTCGAAAATCTCGGCGGTATTGCCTTCCGCGCCTTGCATGCCTGTGAGCGTGCCGCCCGCAGCCTTCAGGCTCAGCGTCGCCTGGCGCTCGCCCATCGGCGTCGTCATCGTCAGATTCCAGTTGCCGTCCACAGCCATTCCCGTCTCCCGAACAAATTCCGGCAGCCCGCGACGATCCGCGGCCTGTCCTCAGCGAGCCTATAGCCCAACTCGCAGCTCCTGCCTAACGCTGCATTTGAGGCATAGAAGCATGATCCCGAAAAGTGCGTAGCGGTTTTCGGAAAAGATCGTGCTCAGACAACAACCTAAAGCGCGATCACATCGCGCTTTAGGCACGGGCGGCGGCGCGCCGACGGCTGGTGACGATGAGCCGCAGGACCACATACTGCACGGCGAAGGCCAGGATCTTGGCGCCACCGGCAACCACCGTGATGTAGAAGGCCCACAGCTTCAGATCGCCTGTGGAGGCGACCACGATCATGCCCGCGCCGATCACGAACATCAGCACCGCCCAGGCATAGCCCGCGGCCGTCACATATTCGGGAACGGTCTCGGCGACGATCGGCGGCATGTAGCGCAGCATCCAGCCGCGCTTGAGCATGATGAGGCCGATCGCGAAATGCGCGATGGAAGGTTTTGCCAGCATGAAGCGCGGATCGTTGGTCAGCAGCGTGACGGTGCCCAGCACGACGACGAGCGCGAGGCTCGCATAGGTCATGTAGTTGAGCTCTCGTCCCTTGACGCGGGCATAGATCACCTGCGCGATCGCGCCGGCAATTGCCACCGACGTCGCCAGCACGACGTTGTCTGTGATGAGGTAGACGGCCAGGAAGACGATGGCCGAGAGGAAATCGGAGGCAAGGCGGGCGAATACGTCCTTCATCGTCGATCCTGTTCAGCGGGCGTTGGGCAATGCGCGGGCCGGCGTGCCGTACTTGATCTGATGATACTCGGGATACCATCTTGTGAAGTAGATTGCGCTGTTGCGGGCAGCGAAGGCGACCGCAAGGCTCGACCAGAGCGGCAGCCCGGGAACGTAGAGCAATACGAGATTGGCGGCCGCCATCAACAACGCGGCGGCTGTCCATGCGGCGGTGATGACGTAGTTGGCATGGAGAAAGCCGGGCATCGCCGCGGTCTCGGCCGGGACCGCTTCCAGCGCATATTGCAGCGTGAAGGGACGGCGGACCAGCATCGAGCCGAGCGAGATGACGAAGATGCCGATGTCGACCGACAGCTTGACGCCGAGCGTGCCGAGCTGCGGATCGAGCAGTACGATGTAGAGCCCAATAGCGGCGAACACGACCGCCGAGCCCGCGGCCAGGGTCTTCACCGAGCGGCCGCACGCGACATCGATCGCGATGGTGGCGAAGCAGATCGCGGAGGCCGCGAACACGCTTGAAGTGGCCGACGTCACCAGCATCAGACAAGTGTAAGCGCCGTAGGGCGCGAGGATCAGGAAAATCGCCATGGGCCGCCCCGGTAAGGTCGATCTTTACGGTGTAAAGATCAGTAGTTCAGGAGGAGCACTGGGTCAAGCAAAATCTTTACAGTGTCAAAATAACGAAAGCGGCATGTAAGAGTTCAATAGTGGCAATGGCTTGGTCGGACACCTCATCGACCAATTCTGCCCAGGGCAGGCGCGACAGGATGGGAAGCGCGCAGGCGATCGCGAGACCGAGCAGGATGCCGCCGTTGAAGACGACCTGGCCGCTCCGTCGCAGCCGGATCATCTGGACGGCAGCCGCGACGCAGATCAGGGCGAGGACGGCGAGAAAGTCTGCGGCGAGCGAGGGCATCTGCATGGGCCTCTCTGGTGACACATCGGTGCTGCGGCCTCGGGCGCGAAGGAGGCGCCCGGAATGACGGGCGCTACACCGCACCCACCCAATTGCCGTGAAAGCCGTCGGGCACGCGATGGCCGAGCTGCACCAGCGCGACGGGACCCGCCTCGACATCGGTGGCGTTGAACACCGCGAGGTCGCTGCGGTTCTCCCGCGCGCGCCAGACCACCGCGAGCAGCCAGCCATCGCCTTCGGCCGCATCCTTCGACCGCTCGACGAACACCGGTTCGGAGATGGTGTCGCCGGCCGGCAGCAGATAATGGCCGAGCCGCGTTCCATTGCCGTCGACATGGACGATGCCCGACAGCGCGCCGAACATCGGCAGCTTCGGATTGGCACAGGCGTACCAGCCGTGACGGCTCTTCAGCCCGGCGCGGCGATCGTCGATGCGCGGGAATTCGCCGGTGAGATCGTCGAGATAGGTCTGCTGGAAGCGGTCGGTGTTCCCCGAAAGATCGAAGGTCCAGCGGCAATGGCGGGCGCGCGACTTCTCCGGATCGGTCGGCCGTCCATCGGGATGCGGAAACAGCGGCGCTTCCTCGAACTGCATGACGTCCGCGATGATGCGGTTCTCGTGTTCCCACGCATTCATGATGTGGAAGACGTAGCAGGCTTCACCGCGGAACCAGACGATGTCCTTCGCGGTACCGCTCCGCTTCATCACGCCGACATAGGCGCCCTTGTCCGGCTCCCAGGCATAGGGCGGCCGTCCGCTCATCGCGCGCTCCATGCTGCCGGTGATGGGCAGGATCGGAAACAGCACGTGGTTCGCGGTGACGATGAAGTCATGCACCATGCTGGCATAGGGTGCCTCGAAACGCTCGAAGCGCGTCGCCTTGCCGGAGGCGTCGATCGATCCGCAGGACAGGGCAGGCGTCAGCGGTCCGGCCGCGTTGTAGCCGAAGAACACGAGCTCGCCGGTGACCGGATCGACCTTCGGATGCGCGGTGAAACTGCCGGCGACGCGGCCCTGATAATTGTGGTAGCCGCGCGTCGCCAGCGTGCCGGGCTCGATCTCGGTCGGCAGATGCGCTTCCTCCAGCGCGAGCAGCTTGCCGGCATGGAAGATGATGTTGGTGTTGGCGACACCGCCGTCGGTGAGGTTTGCAGGCGCATCCGGCAGCTTGCGCCCGAAGCCACCGAACAGGGCGCGGCCGGCGTCGTGCTCGGCGAGCCATTTCGGCGTGCGGACCCAGCGGTTGCGATAGCTGGCGCGGCCATTCTCGAGATGGAAGGCGTGCAGCATGCCGTCGCCGACGAACCAGTGCGCGCCGGGCGATTCGAACTGCGGATTGGGACCGTTGCGGTAGAGCGTGCCGTTCAGCTCGCGCGGCAATTCGCCGATAATCTTGAGGAAGGGCGCGTCGGCCTCGAACGGGATCGGCGCGATATTGTTGCGGCGCTCGGCGACGGCAACCTGCTGCACGGCTATCTCCCTATCTTTACGTCGTAAAGATTGGATAGCGGCAATCCTGGTCGCGGTCAAGCGAAATCTTTACACTGTCAATATTGCGCTCTATAGCTTGTCCGATGGGCAAGAGCGACACCGGGACCGAAACCGCGCGCGGCGCGCGCACGCCGCGAAAGATATCGTCGTCGGCGGGTACGCGGACGCCTCGCGCGCGCCGGCCAGCCACTCCGAAGACCGAGACCCCGTATCATCACGGCGCCCTGCGCGAGGCGCTGCTCCAGGCCGCCGAACGGGTGCTGGAGCGCGACGGGCTTGCCGGCCTCACATTGCGCGCGGTGGCACGGGAGGCCGGCGTCTCGCATGCCGCACCGACCCATCATTTCGGCGATCTCACCGGCCTGCTCAGCGAGCTCGCGGCCGTCGGCTTCCGCCAGTTCAACGCGGCCATGGCGTCGGCCTGCGACACCGCGACCACGCCGCTCGCGCGCGCGCTGGCGCGGCCGAAGGCCTATGTCGCCTATGCGCAGGCCCATCCGGGCATGTACGGCATCATGTTCCGCACCGAGCGCCTCGATTATTCCCGGCCATCGCTGCATGAGGCGGCCGAAGCCTCCTTCGCCGGCCTTGCCAATGCCATCGGCATGATGCGGCAGGAGCAGATCAGCGGCGATGCGCTGACACTGGACCAGGGCGCGGCGATCGCGCGTGCCTGGTCGATGGTGCATGGCTTCACCACGCTGCTGCTCGACGGGCGGCTCAGGGATATCTTGGAGCGTCTGCCGGAGGGGACGACGGCCGAGCGGCTGTTCGAGGCGATGCTGATGGTGCCGGTCAGCACGAGACTTCCCGTGTAGCGGCGGTTGGCGTTCTAAAGCGCGATGCGATTAGGATGAATCGTCATCGCGCTTTAGGTTGTTGTTTAAGCATGATCTTTTCGGAAAACCGCTGCGCACTTTTCCGGATCATGCTTTAGCGCATGGTCGCCAGCTCGACGGCGCGGCCGCGCGTGCCGACGATCTTCACCTCGTCCTTGCCGCACGTGAAGCTGCGGGCGAAATCATCCGCGGCGGTCCGGGCAAGCTCGTTGGCGGTGGGATTGGCGATCGCGTCCACATAAGCGACGTGACAGACCGGGCCCGGCGGCAGTCGCGTCACGACCAGCATGGCCCTGGTGTTCGGCCGCCCCTGCTTGTCGGGATCGGCGCCGTCGGCGATGTGCCAGCGCTGGATGATCGCAAACGGTCTTGCGCCCGCGGTGCGCCATTCGATGGTGGTCTCCGCTGAATTGAACGGGGCGAACCAGATCTTGGCCGCCGGTTCCTCGGCCGCTTCCTTGCGATTGCGACCGACCGAGACGACCTCGCGAAGATCGTCCTCCGCGATCAGCACCACGAGCCCGTCCTTGCCCTTGCATACCCGCGTGGTGCTGCCGTCGAGCTCGCTGGGCTTGCCGATCTGGCGGCAATCCTTTGGCGCCGTCGAGGTGTACGTGCTGCCCACGGATTGAGCGGCGGCGCTGTTCAGGCCGATGCAAGTCATCAAGACAGCCGGACCTATGCTGGTCATTCGCTTCATATGAGGTTTGGATGCCGTGGGAACTCCGTACCATCAGACGTCTTGATTGTGGGCAAGGTTCAAACAGGGACGGGATATACCTGACAGCGGCGCGGAATCGTTCTAGAAGAGCGGCTTCGCTTTAAGCCGATCCGGCCTCATTCGCGTCCCTCGTTTTCTTGATCATGCCAGCCACCTCGAACAAACCCTATCGCGTCGGCCGCTCCAAGACCGGACTTGGCCTCTTCGCCACCAAGCCGATCAGGAAGGGGACCCGGATCATCCGCTATTTCGGACCGATCCTGGATTCCAGGATTCCCGAGGAGGACGAGATCGAGAACAAATATCTGTTCGAGCTCAACGGCCGCTGGACCATCGACGGCTCGGTGCGCAAGAACCTCGCGCGCTACATCAATCACTCCTGCCGGCCCAACGCGGAATCCGATGTCCGGCCGCGCGAGCGCAAGGTCTTCATCCGCGCCATCAAGAACATCGAGCCGGGCGACGAGATCAACTACGATTACGGCACCGACTATTTCAAAGCCTATCTGAAGCCGATCGGCTGCAAGTGCGACTCCTGCGAGAAGAAGCGCAAGAAGCTGCGCGCCGAGGCGCGGGCCGAAGCCGCCAAGGTGAAGGCGCGCAAGGCCAAGAAGGCGGGCGCCAAGGGCTCGAAGACCAAGGCCGCCAAAAAGAAGAAGCTCAACGGCCACGCCGTTGCCAAGGTTGGCGGCCGCGCACGGGCGTAGCTCGCACTCGCGCCTGGCTCCGCTGTCATGCCCTGGCTCGGCCGGGGCATCCAGTGCGCCGTAGCTTCTCGATTCTGACACTGACGTCTCTGGAATGTCAGGTCGCCCAAGGTCCAGTTCGCAATTGCGCATAGGCCGGGCGATGACAGTCAGATGGGTTGAGCCCTTTGCGAAACCCATCACTTTCCTTGGCTCCGCTCACCGAACTCACTGCCGTTCTCCAACTGATGGCCCGGCCCATCAGCCGGATCGTTGCCGAGCTTCGCATGCCCGAGGAATAACGACGATGGCCAATCGCGCCCCCCTTGAGGCGGATGGCGAAATCAGCGCCGCCTTCGTCGCGAACACGTGTGACAAAAGAGCGATGGGTTCGCAAGGGCTCAACCCATCCTACGGCGTGACCCATCCCGCAACTGATCACATGACCTGAGCGAAGTTCAGTCAATTCCGAGCAGCGCAGCCAAGCGCTCGCGGACTTCGGTCAGCAGCATGTCGGTTGCCCGTCCGGCATACGCGATGGGCCGCTTTTCCCACGAGATGCTTCTGGGCTGGTCTGCCAGGACGACGCCACGAATGTTCGAATCGTCCGGCAGTGCGGCTTCGAATGGATAGCCGCGCACGCGGCTTGTGATCGGGCAGATCACGCAAAGGCCTGCTGCAGCGTTGTAACTGCGCTGCGACACCACGATGGCTGGTCGTCGGCCGCTTTGCTCGTGGCCCACCGTAGGGTCCAAATCAATCCAGATCAGATCGCCGGCCTCCGGGCAATGATCACCAGATTTCTTTGCCAACCGCCCGCCCCCAATCGGTCTCGTCATGGCGGTTGTCCGGCGTTATCCCGGCAACGAGCTCGTCGAGCGCATAGCGGCGTTTCCGCCGTTTCGGCAGCGCAATCTCGATCACCAGCTTCCCGTCGGCCACTGTCATCTCCGCCGCGCGGCCGTCGCGCGCTCCGATTTCATCTGCGAACGCTTTGGGCACCCGCAGCGCCAGGCTATTGCCCCACTTCTGGAATGCCACCTTCATTCCGGGCCTCCGACATCCAATGATACAATGTAGATACAATCTTGAAGCCGGTCAATGGAGGTCATCTGCAAAAAAGGGGGGCGGCAAAGCCGGCTGTTGCTGCCGCCCTCACGCCGCCTTCGCCTGCTCCGGCGAGGCCGTCTCCATCGCGCGCATATAGAGGTCGAGCAGGCTTTCGCGCTCGTTCTTGTCTTCCTTGCGCAGCTTGATGATCTCCTTGAGGATCTTGACGTCGAAACCTTCGCCCTTGGCTTCCGCGAAGACTTCCTTCTTCTGCTCACTTAACTCCTGCATTTCCGTGTCGAGGTTCTCGATCTGCTCGACGAACGACCGGATCTTGCCGCCGGGAATGGTGATGTCGGACATGGTGCCTCTTTGCTGACTGAGGTCGGAAAAATGACCGCAAAGACATCACCACTGTGTTAACCTCGGCGTCCATGCCTTGCCCGCCAAATGGATGAACGGAACGCGTTCGCCCGGTCTCAATGAAATACCTCTTGATCTTCGTCAGCGCCCTCATCTTCTGCGTGATCGTATTCGGCGGCTTTCTTTATTGGAAATACAGCCAGCTCTTCCCGGCCCCCTCGAACGAGGTCGTCCAGCTCACGCCGGAAAAGCGCAGCGTTCTGGAGCGGCTGCGCGCCGAAGCCAAGTTTCAGCCTCATCAGTTTCCACCGTTGGGTTACACCGGCGCCGAGACACCCGAAGACCGCGCGCGGGCCACGGGTGCTGCGATGACGTCATCGACGCCGTTCTCGCGCAGCCTGACGGTCCTGTTCACGCGCGCGATGTCTCGCGGCTGATCGGCAAAGGCATGAAGCAGGTGTTTTGGCTCGCGACGGAGGACCGCGACCGAACCGCCGAATATCTCATTGAGGTCTGGTACATTCTCGGTTTCAAGGCACCGACTGGACAATTCGTATCCGGCTCGGGCTTTCCCGGAGCCGACCGCTGCCTCCGGGCTGGATCGCGCCAGATCGGCCACGCCCGATCGGGTCGTAGCACGGGGTGGAGCGAAGCAAGTGGGAGCAAGCGAAAATGCTTGAGCAGGACTACGACACGATCGTCATCGGCGGTGGCTCCGCCGGCGCGACCCTGGCGGCGCGGCTCAGCGAAGACCCGTCGCATCGCGTGCTGCTGGTCGAAGCGGGGCAGGATCTGCGCACGGCGACCACGCCGGAGCATATCCGCATCCCGAACCCGATGCGTGCCATTGGCGATGACGACTTCCGCTGGCCGAAGCTGCTCGCGCGGCGCACCGAACGGCAGGAGCC
>NZ_AJQE01000187.1 GCF_000261685.1 Bradyrhizobium genomosp. I (2014)
GTGCCATGGGCGGCAGCTCGACCATCAACGGCCAGATCGCGATCCGCGCCGTTCCCGACGATCTCGACCGTTGGGTAGACGCGGGCTGCACCGGCTGGTCATGGGACGAGATGCTGCCGTTCTTCTGCAAGCTCGAGACCGACAAGAATTTCCCCGAGGCCGCCTATCACGGCGACCGAGGTCCGATCCCGGTGTATCGCGCGCCGATTCCGGCTTGGGGCAATGTCGACCGGGCGCTGCGGTCCTCGGCGCTTGCGCTCGGCTATGGCTGGTGCGAGGACCACAACGCGCCCGATGGCACCGGCGTCTCGCCCTACGCGATCAACAGCGAAGCGGGACTGCGCATCTCCACCAATGACGGCTATCTGGAGCCGGCGCGCGGCCGCGCCAATCTCCACATCGTGGGCAACGCGCTGGTCGACACCGTCGTCTTCGAGGGCAACCGGCTGCATGCCAGCGGCGTCCGGGTCCGCGTCAACGGCCAGTCCTACACGCCCCGCGCCGCGCGCGAGGTGATCCTCTGCGCCGGCGCCATCCATTCGCCGGCGATCCTGCAACGCTCCGGCATCGGCCCCGCCGCGCTGCTGGAGCGGCTCGGCATTCCGGTCCGCGCCGACCTGCCGGTCGGCGAGAACTTGCTGGACCACCCGATCGTCAACGCGCTGCTGCATCTGCGCGACGACTGCCAGGTCTCGACGCTGATGCACCGGCACACCAATTGCTGCCTGCGTTATTCCTCCGGCCTTGCGGGCACCGGTGACAACGACATGATCATGATCGCAGGCAATCTCGCCCGCACGCCGCAGGCGCTGGCCGTGGTCTCGCTGGGACGCATCGCCGTCTCCGTCTATCAGGCGTTCAGCCAGGGTCACGTCCGCATCACCACGACCGACCCCGAGGTCGACCCTGCGGTCGAGGAACGCATGCTGTCCGACCCGCGCGATCTCGCGCGGATGCGCGACGGCGTCCGCCGCCTGCGCGAGATCTGCCTGCAGCGGGCGGTGACCGAGATCGCCTCCCGCGTCGACTACGGCAACAGCGGCCGCTCGATGGACGCGCCGTTCAGCGATGCCGAGCTGGATGACTGGCTGTTCGCCGAGTGCAGCGATGCCCAGCACGCCAGCGGCACCTGCCGCATGGGCGCAGCCTCCGATCCGCGCTCCGTCGTCGATCCCGACTGCCGGGTGATCGGCTGCACGGGGCTGCGGGTGATCGACGCCTCGATCATGCCGGAAGTGCCGCGCGCCAACACCCATCTCACAACCGTCGCCATCGCCGAGCGCATGGCCGAGCGGTTGAAGATGTCGTAGGACGGGTGGAGCGAAGCGATACCCATCACCGGTCGTTCGGCAAAGCCGATAGGTTTCGCAAGAGCTCAACCCATCCTACCGGCTCTGGCGAGGCGTCGGGCAAAACACCCAAAACCCGTCAATCCCTCCCGTCAAAAATATATCACTTTTCCGAATTTCGGATTTGTGGCATATGTGCGCCCATCCCGGCCCTGCCAGAGGGGCGCTTCGCGATCGTCACGAGATGCGGGCTGGGGTGCGGTGGACGCGGCAGCGCCGGCGCGATTTGCGTGGGGCAGGGACGGGCGACCGTTGAGTTCCGGCACAACGTGCATACGACACGGCGCGGTCACAGCGGTTTGGTCGACGGTCCGGGGTGCGCACACCGAGCGCCGGGCGCTGAGGCCAGGCCGTCCGCGGACGGAGAAGTCGTGTGGTCCCGACGCCCGGGGTTCTGGCGTCAAGGCTTGCGGTGATGTGGCGACCGACCGGCGCGCGCATCAGTCATCCGCAAGGCGACGGGGGCAATAGTGCAACGCTCCCCGAGGAGAGCACGAAGGACACCGTTAAAACCATCCGCGCAGGGAAGGCCGGGCGACCGGCAACACCTGTGGTCCACCCCGTGTGCATTCCTTGTACACGGACTCGGGTGCCGCCGGCGCCCGGCCTTCCCTGCGCCCTTTGGCAATTGAAGGGTGCGATCGATCGGGCAAAGCTCGGGCGAAATGCGCCGCGAGAACGCGAGGCTATGTCTGCAATGACGATTGTGGAAACGGGTGTGCGACAAACTACGGTCTCGTGCCCCGGACGCAGCGCAGCGCGACTTCAGCGGTGCGCTGCTGAGCCGGGGCCCATATATCCGCGAGCGATCCGTGTGGCATGGGTCCCGGCTCTGCGCAGCAGCGCAGGAGCGCTGCGGCGCGTCCGGGACACGGGAGTGTCACGCCGCCACCACGCTCCCGCTCTTCCGCAATCCCACATATTGCAGCTCGGCGAACACGCCGGTGGCGATCGCCTGCGCGACGACCATGAGCTCGCCGGCGATATTCGGCGACACCGCGCCGGAGAGCAGTAGCGCGATACTGCCGACGGTCCAGGCCGCATTGCCGACCACGACCAGCAGCACGAGGGGCTTCGCCACTGTCGCGCGTGAGGCTAGCCAGCCGACCAGCGCGGTGTAGGCGATCAGGAACAGGCCGGTCTCGCGCAGCAGTGCTTCGGGCAGGTTGAACAGTGCCGAGAACGCGCTCGCGCCGAAAGTGAAGCCGAGGGCGGCGATGCCGCTGAAGATCGCGTCAGCGAGCAGGGCGCGGCGCAGGAAGGTGGATGCGTCGATCATCTTGGGTCTCCATGGTTGGGGTGGGCTCGGGGTGAAAGTCAGCGCAATCCGCGCCACCAGGCGCGAACGAGGCGGGCGAGGCGGAACGGGCAGAGGCTCCTGCCGACGCCGTGCTCGAAGGCGATGACCTGTGCGACCACGTAATCGCCGGTCGAATGCACCAGCGGCTCGGGCAAGTTGAGGCTGCGCGCCAGCATGCGGGTCGCGAGCGTCATGGCCCAGGGAAGAAGGTGGTCGGCGACGGTCCGGTACAGCAGCAGCGCGATCATGGTCATCTCCTGTTGCAACCGAAGATGCGCCGGCCGGCGGGCCAATTCGATTACCTCGCTGGTAATGGAAGGGCCGAAATCCGCATGATAGGTTTCTGGTCATGAACCCACATGCTTCCACGGCACGTACCGAACGCAGCCAGCCGGTCCATATCGGCGACCATTTGCGCGAATGGCGGCAGCGTCGCCGCATGAGCCAGCTCGATCTCGCTGGCGAAGCCGAGATCTCGGCGCGGCACCTGAGCTTCGTCGAGACCGGCCGCGCCGCGCCGTCGCGCGACATGGTGCTCAGGCTCGCCGAGCGTCTCGACGTGCCCTTGCGCGAACGCAACGTGCTGCTGGTGGCCGCCGGCTACGCGCCGGCATTCCAGCAGCGCACGCTGGAGGATCCCGCCTTGAAGTCAGCCCGCCAGGCGATCGACCTCGTGCTCAGGGCGCATGAGCCCAATCCCGCGCTCGCGGTGGACCGGCACTGGAACCTGGTCTCCGCCAATCGCATGGTGGCACCGCTGCTCGACGGCATCCCGCAGCATCTGCTCGGACAGCCCTTCAACGTGCTGCGGCTCGCGTTCCACCCGGAGGCGCTGGCCCCGCGCACGGTCAATCTCGCGGAATGGTGTGGGCACCTCCTGGAGCGGCTGCACCGCCAATGCGAGGCGACGGCCGACCCGGAACTGATCAAGCTCTACAACGACCTGAAGAGCTATCCCATTCCCGCGCGCGCGGCCCCGCTGTCGAGCGACACTGTCGCGATCCCCTTCAAGCTGCGGCATGGCGGGGAGATCCTCAGCTTCTTCTCCACCACGATGGTGTTCGGCACGCCCGTCGACATCACCCTGTCCGAACTGGCTCTGGAGACCTTCTTTCCCGCCGACGAGCGCACTGCCGAACGGCTGAAACAGATGGAAGCAGCCATGACCTAGCGCTCTTGCCTCGGGGCGGGTTCGGCTTATCTTTGGGCGAACCCGTGACCTGCCCGAAGGAGGCGCCTGACATGAGCACGCTGAAACCGCTCCAGATCGATGTCGTCTCCGACGTGGTGTGTCCCTGGTGCTATATCGGCAAGCACCGGATCGAGAGCGCGCTGGCGCTCGTGCCCGACGTTCCGGTCAAGCTCAATTTCCGCCCGTTCTTCCTCAATCCCTGGGTGCCGCGCGAGGGCATCAGCCGCGAGGCCTATCTCACCCAGAAGTTCGGCTCGGTGGAGGCGTACAAGGGCATTGCCGGGCGCGTCGTTGCGGCCGCAAGCGAGGAGGGCCTCGTCTACAAGCCCGAGCTGGTGGCGCGCCAGCCCAACACGACCGATTGCCATCGCCTCATCCTGTGGGCGGAAGCGATCGGCAAGGCGCCCGAGATGAAGCAGCGCCTGATGGAGCTGTATTTCCGCGACGGCGGCGATCTCACCGATGTGAACGTGCTGGTCGAGGCGGCCGCCGATGTCGGCCTCGATGCCGACGACGTGCGCAAGCGCCTTGCCACCGACGAGGATGTTGCGCGCGTCTCGGCGGACGCGCAGGAGGCTGCCGAAAAGGGCATCTCCGGCGTGCCGACCTATGTCTTCGCGCAGAAATACGCCGTCTCCGGCGCGCAGGATCCGAACCTGCTCGCCCGCGCCATCCGCCAGGTCTCGGCCGAGATCAACGCGCAGGCGGCGGAGTAGCTGTTCTATCTGCGAAGCAGGCGAACTGCGCGGCGCGCCGCTGCGTACGCGATGCCGTGCGCCGCGAGCGCGCCGTGAACCAGCGCCACGACGGGATCGTGCCGCCGCAACGGGATCAGCACGTCGCCGATCGCGAAGCGTCCGCGCCAGATCGGGTTGATCATGGGGTGATCGGCGCTCGCCGTCGAGTCCGCACTGGCGACGGCGGGATCGGCGCAGAGGTGGCGGGTGAGATCGAGGGTGAGCTGCACGCCCGGCGAATACCTTGCAAAGCGCTCGTCGATGCCGAGCTTGAAGAAGAAGGCGCGGTCCTGGTGGCGCAGCACGATGCCGGCGGCCACCGCTGTCGTGCCGGCGCGCAGCGTGATGATCTCGCATTGCGCGGTCTCCGCCAGCGCCGGTACGGCGCGGCGGATGAAGGCCGCATCGCCCGCATGCTGGACCAGCGCGGTGCCGCGCTTGCCCTTCCAGCCGCTGGCCTCGAGCTGCAGGAATGTCTCGAGCGCGGGCCCGATCTCATCCGGCCTGCGCGCAACCTCGAACCTGACCGGGCCGTGCTCTTCGAGACGATGGCGCTGGCGGCGCAGCTCCTTGAGCTTCCTGGCGCCGAGCGCCTCGCGCAGCAGCGTGTCGCCATCCTGGGTCGCATCGAGGCTGGCCCGGACGTAGGAGGAGAGGATTCGTGGCTTCAGGCCGCCGCGATTCAGGGCCTGCTTGAGCGAATTCATTGCCGCGCCGTCGAGCGCGACGTCGTTCAGCACGAGCGCATGTGCGCCGGCTTCGCGCGCCTGCTGCAACAGCTGCGTGGCCGCCTCGATCGGAGCCTCGCCGTCGAGCAGCGGGCTGCACAGCGTGCCGTAGGGATGCGCGCTCACCAGCGCGGGCAGGGGGATCTTCAGGGTGTGCCAGAGCGAGATCACCGGCATCAGCCCGATCAGCCGCGCCGAAGAGCCGTCGAATGCGGACAGTGCCGAGGCGTCCGTGCGGCCGCGCGCGGTGGCACTGACGGCCAGCTCCCAGGCGGGCAGGTAATATCCGTTCGGCTCGACCGCGCGCTGCGCGAGTGCGCGCCACTGGCCGGGGTCGATCGCGGTGAGCGGGACGCGCGCGCGCGCAGCTCCGGCATTCCTCGCCGATGCCGGATTGATCGCCGCCTGCTGCGCGATGTCGACCACGTCCCGTCGTCCCCGTTCACGCGGGCCGAGCCCGTGTTGCGCGGTCATCCTTAGCGCAAAGAATGGAAAATACCGTTGGGGCGCCGCTTCAATTCGAGTGGTAGCGTTAACCGCGCGTTGACCAAAGCCGCCCCGGCTCGGAATGCAGCACCGAAAACGCGATGCCCATGAAACTGCTGTAGGCGAGCACCATAGCGAACGAAAATGCGGCCGGAAGCACGCCTAGCCCCAGATGGGAGGCGAACGGTCCTCTCCCGAGGATGGGGAAGTAGAGCAATCCCATGGCGATCCAGCCCATGATGCCGAACAGGAATCCCTTCGTGACGGCGTTGTGCCCGGGCAGGAGATGGTAGGTGGAGCGGAACAGAATGCCGAGCACGAGAGTGCCGTTCACGAACGACATCGCCCATGGCACAGTGGGGTGGACCGGGCCGCCACCCAGCCAGTGGCTAAGGCCGAGCTGAAGATCGTGGTACGGCTGGAACGTTGGAAGCCAGCCCATCCACCGCTTGAGGAACATCACGCTCGAGTGTGCGGCGTTGCCGCACAAGCCGGCCGCCACGGATTTCCAGACGTGGTGGTTCACCATGCGGCGCATCGTTCCTCAGCCTGCTCCCTCATTGGTCAGACGGCACGAAGTGGTCGCGGGCGGTCGCGGTCTGGCCGCTGGCGATCTCGGTCGCTTCGATCTCGATGTCGGTGGCTGCCTTCGGCATCTGCGCGGGCGCAACCTGCACCGACATCCGGATCTCCCGGGTCTGGTCCTGCCCGACCTCGACGATCAGTCGGCCGTCGGGCTTGTGCTCGACGCCGGCGACGCGCACGCTCGCGCCCGGCAAGTCCTTGACCTCCATTGCGAAGGATCTCGTTGCGCCCTTGTTCAGCAGGCGCACCGTGTAGTCGTTGCGCACCCCGCCATCGGCCAACTGGACGAACAGCGGATTGCGCTCATGCAGCACGTTGATGCTCATCGTGCTGCGGGTCGCGAGCGTGTAGATCATAATGCCGCCGACGATCGCGATCGCAGCCGTGTAGATCACGGTGCGCGGGCGGATGATGCGGTAGATCGGCGGCTTGCCTTCGCGCCGGCGCTGCATGTTGATGTCGGTGTCGTAGCCGATCAGGCCCCTGGGCCGGCCGATCTCGCGCATGACATTGTCGCAGGCGTCGATGCACAGGCCGCACTGGATGCAGCCGAGCTGGATGCCGTGGCGGATGTCGACGCCGGTCGGGCAGACATTGATGCACTGGTGGCAATCGACGCAGTCGCCGGCGAGATCGCCGTGGGCGCGGGCAGCTTCGGCCTTCTTCACCGACATGCGCGGCTCGCCGCGGTCGCGGCGATAGGTGACGTTGAGCGCCCATTCGTCGGTCAGCGCCGCCTGGATGCGCGGCCAGGGGCACATGTAGATGCACATCTGCTCGCGGGCGTGACCGGCGAACAGATAGGTCGTTGCGGTCAGGATGCCGATCCAGAGATAGGCGAGGAACGGGGCCTGGAAGGTGGCGAGCTCCTTCACCAGCGTCGGCGCGTCGTCGAAATAGAGCACCCAGGCGCCGCCGGTCCACCAGGCAATCATGATCCAGAGGAAGTGCTTCAGCGCGACTTTTCGGATGTGATCGAATGTCCAGTAGCGCTTGTCGCCCTGCATGCGTTCGCGCCGGTCGCCTTCGACCCAGCGTTCGACGGCGTAGAACAAATCGGTCCACACCGTCTGCGGGCACAGATAGCCGCACCATAGTCGTCCCGCGACCGCGTTCATCAGGAATAGAGCCATGGCCGCGAGGATGAGGAGGCCGGTGAAGTAATAGACCTCCTGCGGCCATAGCTCGATGAAGAAGAAGTAGAAGCGCCGATGCGGCAAGTCGATCAGCACGGCCTGGTCGGGCAGGCCGGGGCCGCGATTCCAGCGAACGAACGGCAAGAGATAATAGATCCCGAGCGTGACGCAGAGGATCGCCCATTTGATGCGGCGGAACGGCCCGTGGACCGACTGCGGATAGACCTTCCTGCGCTTCTCGTAGAGAGGCCCCTCGATGAAGGTGTCGTCGGTCATGGCACGTTCCCCCGCATCACAGGCTACATTGCGCGTTCAGGAGAACGCGCAGCCGCTGCTCAGGCCAAGCTTCCTGAACACGATCGCTGCCGGGCAGAAGCCGGTGAACGAGGCTTGCAACATGTTCAGCCCCGCAAATGCGGTCAGCAGGTACCAATACGCATTGACATAAGTGCCCAGTGCGAGACCGAGCAGGACGACGAATCCCGCAAAGGCGAGAACGGCTTTATCGACATTCATGGCAGGCTCCTTTTTTCTGGCGACGTTACGAACGGGTCAGGCCGGCTTCGGTCCAGGCGACGATGCTGCGGGCATCCATCGCGCCGGAATGGCGGGCGATCTCGCGGCCGCCGCGCATCAACAGCAGGGTCGGGATGCCGCTGATGTTGAGGCGCGACGACAGCGCGGGTGCGTTGTCCGAGTTGAGCTTCAACAGCCGGACGTTCGGCTCCAGCTGTTGCGCGGCGCGCTCGAACATCGGTGCCATGGCGCGGCACGGGCCGCACCATGGTGCCCAGACGTCGACCAGCACGGGAATGTCGCTGTTGGCGACATGGCGGCCGAAGGCTGCTTCGTCCACCTCGATCGGATGACCGGTGAACATCGGCTGGTGGCAGGCGCCGCAGCGCGCAGCTTGCGCCGCGCGTTCGGCAGGCAGGCGGTTGATGCGTCCGCAACTGCCGCAGACGATCTGGCGTGTCGTGCTCATGTGCCGGTGCGGACCTCCTTGAGCTTGGTGATGTTCAGCTTGTCGAGAACGAAGCGTTCGTAGAACGGCTCGCTCTCGCCGCGCCGCATCTTGCGCAGGAAGTACTTCTCGAAGGCGACCTTGGCGAAGTGCACCCATTCGCCCTTGGAGGACCAATTGACGTTGCGCGGCGGAATCTGCGGCTGCGCCAGGAAGGCGACCCCGGAGTCGCCGAAATCGGCGAGACAGATCGCGTTCCAGGTCGGCTGCGCCGTCGGTGCCTTGCCGCGGAGCAGGGCGCCGATGTTGATCGCGGTTGCCGTCACCATGGATTCGATCATGAAGCCGGTCTTGGGGACGCCGACCGGCACCGGTGTCGCGCCGACCGGTGCGATCGCGACGCAGACACCGACCGCAAACACGTTGGGAAAGGCGGGGTTCTGCTGATGCTTGTCGACGACGACGAAGCCGCGCGGGTTGGTCAATTTCTCGATGCCCCGTACCGCCTCGACGCCGCGAAAGGCCGGCAACATCATCGAATAGACGAAGGGAAGCTCATGAGCCTTGCGGGACGTGCCGTCGTCGGAAAACTCCTCCACCGTCATCATGCCGGGGGCGACGTTGTCGACGCGGGCGTTGGTGATCCACTTGATGTGCTTCTCGCGCATCTCGCTTTCCAGAAGCCCCTTCGTGTCTCCGACGCCGTCGAGACCGAGATGGCCGATATAGGGCTCCGAGGTGACGAACGTCATCGGGACCCGGTCGCGCAGCTTCCGCCGGCGCAGCTCCGTTTCCAGGATGAAGAGGAATTCATAGGCCGGTCCGAAACAGGAAGCGCCCTGCACCGCGCCGATGACGACCGGACCCGGGTTCGCCGCGAGCTTCTCGAAGGCTTCACGGGCATGCGCGGCGTGATCGACGTGGCAGATCGACTGGGTATGGCCCTGTGGCCCGAGACCCGGAATCTCGTCGAACGCCAGTTCGGGACCGGTGGCGACGACCAGGTAGTCGTAGTCGATCGACGTGCCGTCGCCGAGCTCGACGCGGTTCTCGATCGGGTGGACGCGCTTTGCGCCCTGCGTCAGCAGTCGCACGCCCTTGCGTTTCATGATGTCCGCCAGATCGATCTCGATCTCTTCGCGCTTGCGCCAGCCGACTGCGACCCAGGGATTGGATGGGACGAAGTGATAGACGGCGCCTTGCGAGACGACGCTGAGGCGATCCTCCTTCCTCAACTGCGGCAGCAATTCATAGGCCATCAGCGTTCCGCTCAGACCAGCTCCGATTACGACAACTTCCGCCATGGGTACCTCCGTTGGACCAAGCCGCTCCGCCGGTTCAGCCCCGGCTGTCGTGCGGCGCTTGACTATATATTCGTATTTGCGTATATACGCAAGTATGAATATGAATGCTGAGATCATGGAGCGGGCGGCGGATCAGGCGAGCGAGCTGCTGAAGGCGCTCGCCAACCGGCACCGTCTGCTGATCATCTGCCAGTTGATCGATGGCGAGCAGTCGGTCGGCGAGTTGGCCGAGTTCCTGAACCTCCGGGATTCCACGGTCTCCCAACATCTTGCGCTCCTTCGCAAGGATGGACTGGTGTCTGCCCGGCGCGAGGCGCAGACGATCTTCTATTCGATCGCGAGCGAGCCGGCGCGCGAGGTTCTGAAGACGCTCTACCAGGCGTTCTGCGCGCCGAGGTCCGCAAGGACGAGATGAAACCTAGGAAAGCTCGGGTGAGGGCGCCTTGAGCAGGATCAACACGCTCCATTCCGATGCAGATGAAATGCGCTGCGCGGCGGCGTGGTGATGCTTCGATCATGACACGGAAGAGTTCCATGCGATGTACGATGAGATATTTGGGCCTGCTGGCCGCCTTTGCGGCGATCGGCTTGGCTGGAGCACCGGCGAGGGCAGCCGAAACACTCGTGGTCGTCAGGCAATCGATCGCCGATGAAAAGGCCGTCTTCGCCACGGTCGAAAGCATCAGCGTGGTGCCGGCGCGTGGGCGGATCGGCGGTACGGTGGTTCAGCTCAAGGTCAGGGAAGGGGATCGCGTTGCCGCCGGCCAGGCGATCGCGACCATCGGCGACGAAAAGCTCGTGCTGCAGATGAAATCGCTCGACGCGCAGATAGAGGCGCTGCAGGCGCAGGCGAACCAGGCGCAGCTCGACTTCACCCGGACCGAAGGGCTGGTCGAACGCGGTATCCTGCCCCGGATCAAGCTCGACGAGCAGCGCACCGCGCTGAACGTCGCCGAGAACGGCCTGCGTGCCAAGACTGCCGAACGTGCGGTGATCGCCGAGCAGCTCAACCAGGGCCAGGTGCTCGCGCCGGCGGATGGTCGCGTGCTGAAGCGGTTGATCACGATAGGGTCCGTCGTGCTCGCGGGCGATCCGATCGTCACCGTCGCCCAGCAGAATTTCAAGCTGCGGCTTCGCGTGCCGGAGCGGCATGCGCGCTTCCTCAAGGCGGGAGACAGGATTCGCGTCGACGGCGCGGAGTTCGTCGGAGAAGCCGCCAAGTCGGGCGTCATCGACCTCGTCTATCCCCAGATCGAGGAGGGGCGCGTCATTGCGGACGCGACCGTCGAGGGTCTCGGCGAATATTTCGTCGGCGACCGCCTGCGGGTCTGGATCTCCGGCGGCACGCGATCGGCCTACGTCATCCCCTCGAGCTATGTGACCACCAGGTTCGGTATCGACTACGTTCGGCTGCAGAAGGACAGCGGAGCGATGGACGTGCCGGTGCAGCGTGGCCGCGAATTGCCGACGCCGGCGCTTCCCGATGGGCTCGAGATCCTGTCCGGCGTTTCAGCCGGCGACCAGTTGGTGCGGCCGTGAATCTCGGGCTCTCAGGACGGTTGACAAAGTCGACCATCGCATCGCCGCTGACGCCGCTGTTCCTGCTCGCGGCGCTCGTCGTGGGGCTGATGGCCGTCGTGGTGATCCCGCGCGAGGAGGAGCCGCAGATCAGCGTTCCCATGGTGGACATCCGCGTCAATGCCGACGGCCTGCGCGGGCCGGACGCGGTGGAGCTGGTGAGCAAGCCGCTGGAGTCGATCGTCAAGGGCATCGACGGGGTCGAGCACGTCTACAGCCAGACCGAGGACGACCGCGTGATGGTCACCGCGCGCTTCCTGGTCGGCACCAAGTTCGAGGATGCCATCCTGCGGGTGCACGAGAAGATCCGCGCCAATCTCGACCGCATTCCCGTCGGCATCCCCGAGCCGCTGATCGTCGGCCGGGGCATCAATGACGTCGCGGTCACCGTATTGACGCTGTCGCCGAAGCCGGAAGCTGCCAGCCGCTGGACCGACAAGGACCTCTACGAGCTCGCCGACAAGCTGCGCGCGGAACTGATGAAGGTCGAAGATATCGGCCTGACCTACATCTCCGGCGGCGCGGCGCAGCAGATCCGGGTCGAGCCCAATCCGGAGAAACTGTCGCTGTTCGGCATCACGCTGCAGCAGCTCGTGGCCAAGGTGAAGGATGCCAACCGCTCGTTCCTGGCGGGGCAGGTCCGTGATGCCGGCATCGTGCGGAGCGTTGCGGCGGGGCAGACGCTGTCCGGCATTCCCGATATCGGACTATTGCTCATCACGAGCCGCGACGGCCGGCCGGTCTACGTCAAGGACGTCGCCTCCGTCGTCGTCGGCCCGAGCACCATCGAGCATCGTGTCTGGACGGAATCACGCGACGCCGCCGGGCAGTGGGCGCGGACGCCCGCCGTCAGCCTGGCGCTGGCGAAGCGGGCCGGCGCCAATGCGGTCGTCGTGTCCGAGAGCATCGCCGAACGCCTCGAAGGATTGAAGTCGCGCCTGATTCCCGAAGATATCCAGGTGACGGTGACGCGCGACTACGGCGAGACGGCCAACGAGAAGGCCAACGAGCTGCTGTTCCACCTCGGCCTTGCGACGATCTCGATCGTCGTCCTGATCGCGATCGCGATCGGATGGCGCGAGGCGCTGGTGACGTTCGTCGTGATTCCCACGACGATTCTGCTCACGATGTTCGCCGCCAACCTGATGGGCTACACCATCAACCGCGTCAGCCTGTTCGCGCTGATCTTCTCGATCGGCATCCTCGTCGACGACGCCATCGTCGTGGTCGAAAACATCGCGCGGCACTGGGGCATGCGCGATGGCCGGCCACGCCTGCAGGCGACCATCGAGGCCGTGGCGGAGGTCGGCAACCCCACCATCGTCGCGACGTTGACCGTGGTCGCGGCGCTGTTGCCGATGCTGTTCGTGTCGGGCCTGATGGGCCCCTATATGGCGCCGATCCCGGCCAATGCGTCGGCTGCCATGCTGTTCTCCTTCTTCGTCGCGATGGTGGTGGCGCCCTGGCTGATGCTCAAGCTCGCGCCGAAGGGCGACATTGCCCCGACGCATGCGGCCCACGATGAAGGCCGGCTCGGCCGGCTCTACCGGCGCTTCGCCACACCGATCGTGCGGAGCAAGCGGTCGGCCTGGATATTCCTGCTCGGCGTCGGCATCGCGACGCTGCTGTCGATGACGCTGTTTGCGACCAAGTCGGTGACGGTCAAGCTTCTGCCGTTCGACAACAAGTCCGAGATCGCCGTGGTCGTCGACCTGCCGGAAGGGGCGAGCCTGGAGGCGACCGAGCGCACGCTGTTCGGTGCGGCCGAAATCGCGCGGCAACTGCCGGAGGTCACCTCGCTGCAATCCTATGCCGGCACGCCGGCTCCCTTCAATTTCAACGGCCTGGTGCGGCACTATTACTTGCGGGAGAGGCCCGAGCTCGGCGAAGTGCAGATCAACCTGGCTGCGCGCGGCGAGCGCAAGCGCGCGAGCCATGAGATCGCGCTCGAGCTGCGCGAGAAGCTGAAGGCGCTCGTTCTGCCCGCGGGCACCAACATCAAGGTGGTCGAAGTGCCGCCCGGGCCGCCGGTGCTGTCGACGCTGCTCGCCGAGGTCTACGGTCCCGATGCGACCACGCGCCGTGCGGTCACGGCCGAGCTCAGAAAGATCTTCGCGGAAGTGCCGTTCATCGTCGACATCGACGATTCGGTCGGCGAGAAGCGGCCACGGCTGCGGCTCTCGATCGATCAGGACCGGCTCGAGTTCTTCGGCGTCGAGCAGCGCGATGTCTACGACACCATCCAGACGCTGTTCGGCGGCACATCGATCGGCTATTCGCATCGCGGCGAGGACCGCAACCCGATCGAGATAGCGGTGCATCTCGGAAAGCGCGATCTGCTCTGGGACGAGGCTCTGGCCTCCACGCCGGTGCCGGCCAATACATTGCCCGGCAGCAAGACGGTGGTCGAACTCGGCCAGGTCGTGAAGGCGACCGTGGAGGAGGGCTCGCCGACGATCTTCCGCCGCGACGGCCGCTTCGCCGACATGGTGATGGCCGAGCTTGCCGGGCGCTTCGAGGCGCCGCTCTACGGCATGCTCGCCGTCGCCGATCGCGTGGATGCACATGATTGGGGCAAGCTGCCGAAGCCTGCGATCAGCCTGCACGGCCAGCCGTCGGACGAGTCGCGTCCGACGCTGCTGTGGGACGGCGAATGGGAAATCACCTGGGTGACCTTCCGCGACATGGGCGCCGCCTTCGGCGCAGCCATCCTCGGAATCTACGTGCTGGTTGTCGCCCAGTTCAGGAGCTTCCGCCTGCCGCTCGTCATCCTGACGCCGATCCCGCTGACGCTGATCGGCATCCTGATCGGGCACTGGCTTCTGGGTGCGCCGTTCACGGCGACCTCGATGATCGGGTTCATCGCGCTGGCGGGCATCATCGTACGCAATTCGATCCTGCTGGTCGATTTCATCCGGCACAGCGGCGGAGACGGCAAGTCGCTTCGCGAAGTGGTGCTGGAAGCGGGCGCCGTCCGCTTCAAGCCGATCCTGCTCACCGCGCTCGCGGCCATGATCGGGGCGGCGACCATCCTGCTCGATCCGATCTTTCAGGGATTGGCGATCTCGCTCCTGTTCGGGCTGGCGTCGTCAACGCTGCTGACCGTGCTGGTGATTCCCGCGATCTATGTCGCCCTGCGCGCGCCGCGCGAAGCGGCTCCGACCACAGCCGAATCCAGCTAGCGAGGAACTGATGGACAAGAACTACGTCGACATCACCAAAAACATCTCGGCCAACCTGAGGAAGCTGCGGGGCGACATTCCCGACACCATGAAGGGGTTTGCCGTACTCGCGCAGGCCGCCACGCGCGACGGCGCGCTGGACAAGAAGACCAAGGAGCTGATCGCGCTGGCACTCGGCGTCGCCGCACATTGCGACGGCTGCATCGGCTTCCACACCGAGGCGCTGGTCAAGCTCGGTGCGACGCGCCAGGAGATCGAGGAGACGCTCGGCATGGCCGTCTACATGGGAGGCGGACCGTCGCTGATGTATGCCGCGGATGCGATCGCGGCCTACGAGCAGTTCCAGCAGCAATTGGCCGCCGTGTAATGTCGGTCACCTGATACGATTGTGCGAGCGGGACCGGACGAGTCGTCTCGCCGGTCCCGCCATCAAGCCTCGATCGATTACCAGCGGTCGTCGACACCGACGCCGACGCTGACGCCGGGCGCGCGAATGCCGACTCCGGCGCGCGGGCCGTCGTCCCAATGGCGATGATAGGTCCGGCGCTCGTAATAGCGGTCGCGCGGCATGTAGTTGTAGGAGTCGCGTACGATCACGCGCGAACCACCGCGCGTGCGATAGCAGCGGCCGGCGTCGTCGCAAACGAGTCGCACCTGCTGGACGAGATCCGGATTCGCATATTCGCTGGTCGTGTAGATATCGGAAGCGCTCGCACTCGACGCGGCTGCCAAAGCACCGACGCCCGCCAACAGCGCAATCGTAAACGTCCTCATCATGTCCTCCTCCGAGATTGCCCTCGGCGGTACAAGAAGGGGAGGCGGTGATCGTTCCCGGCCGCGATGCTGGTTTTTCCCGGAACCGGGACCTTGTGGGTGGTTTGTTCCCTTGATCTCAAGCCGGGAAGATGAGGCACGTGGTCGTGCCGTGAGCGAGCAGCCGGCCCTTGGCATCCGTCACACGTCCGTCGGCCGTTCCGATGCGGCGGCCGCAATTCAGAACCTTGCCCTCGGCCGTGACCAGGCCCGTCTCCGGCGTAATCGGCCGCAGCAGCGAAACCTTGAACTCGAGCGTGGTCTGGCCGGCCCCCTTGTCGAGGACCGACTGGATCGCCAACCCCATGCAACTGTCGAGCAAGGTGGCCGTGAGACCGCCATGCACCGTGCCTGCCGGATTGAGGTGAGCGCCGGTCGGGACGAGCGCGACGACGACGCGGCCAGATTCAGCCTTCACCACATCATAGCCCAATGTTTGGGCGAGCGTGTTGAGAGGCAACGTTCCGTTGGCGAGGCCCTGGACGAACTCCAGCCCGCTCAACTGCTTCTGTCGTCCGGCGTCGACCGTTCCATAGCTCTTCGCGGTCATCTGAATCTCCTCATCGCACTCGCCTGTGTTCGAGTCGCGAAGCTTCGGTCTTTCTCCGGAAGGTCGATGGCGGGCGACCGTAGAGCCGCGTGAATGCGGTGCTCATGCGTCGCGCGCTTGAAAAGCCGGAGCGTTCCGCGACGGCGGCCATCGGAAGATCGCTCGCATCAAGCAGCCGCTTGGCGCGCTGCACACGGATCGACAGCGCCACTTGCACTGGAGACGCATCGAGATGTCGGGCGAACAGGCGCGCCAGGTGGCGCGCGCCGACTCCCAACCGTTCGGCCAGCCGGTCCACGCCGCCGCGATCGAGCTCTCCCTTCTCGATGAGTGCCAGCGCGCGTTCGACGGTTGTCCTTGAACCTTTCCATGCGGGACAGAACGGCGCTGTTTCCGGCCGGCATCTCAGGCAAGGACGGAAGCCGGCGTGCTCGGCCGCGGCCGCGCTACGATAGAAGGTTACGTTGCGGGCGAGTGGCGTGCGCGCCGGGCAGACCGGACGACAATAGATGCCGGTTGTTTTCACCGCGACGAATATCACGCCGTCCAACGTTGCGTCGCGGCGGCGGAGGGCATCGTAGTGAGCGTCGAAGTCGAGCATGGCGCCTGCTATAGCGGCTACACCTTTGTCGCGCGAGTCCGACGCGATGACCGTGTCCGAAAACGACCGGAGCGGACGTCCATCGCCGGGGCTGGGCCTAGATCGGCTCGTAAGTCTCCGTCCCGCAGATATCGTCGGCTTCCGCCCGCCGGCGGTCCACGACTTTCCCGTCGTTGATGGTCACGATGTAGGTCTGGGCGCCGAGCGGCGTGCCGGTCGCGGAGGTGAGCTGCGCACGGACGCACGCCGTCCAGCCTGGTCCTCGCACCTCACGATGGGGCGGGGCGACGTGCACGTCGCGCGGATAGGACGTTGCGAGAAAGACGACGTCGATCTGCTCGCGCACCACGCGCTTGACGTCGGGAGGCGCTTCGGGCGGCGGCTGCTCCGCCTCCTTCATGCGCATGAACTCCGGCACCGGTGCGCGGCTGTCGGCAAAGCCGCAGGCACCGAGTGCAAGCGCGCCAATGAGCAGCGCCGCATGAGCAACAATCCGCAACATCCGTGAAGGTCCCCTGCGGGCGAACAGATAGGCACGAATGCGATTCGACGAAGTCCATGCCGATCAAGTTTTGCTGAAGTCCAAGTTCTGCTGAAATCCGAGTTCTGCTGAAGTCTGGAACCCGCGGCATTTGCTATTCCGCGATTGCCGGCTAGCTTGTACCCCACAAGAGGGGGATTGCACCGATGAGGATTTTGATCGTGGCGGCCGCGGTTCTGGCACTGACGGCTGCCTCGGCGGAGGCGCAGGGCCGGCCATCCCAATGACGGAGGCAAGCCGGCGGACAACAGGCCCATGGTCGACGAAAAGGCCTACAAGGCTGCGCTCGAGCGCATTCCCGAGCCCAAGGACAAGTACGACCCGTGGGGCGGCGCCCGCCCGAGCGAACCTGCCAGAAGGCCGAATTGAAGTGAGGCGGATATTGCGGACCTGCTTATGGGTTTCGGCCGGGCTCGCATTCCTGCTGTTTGCAGCGCGGCCGTGCTTTGCCTGGGAAAGTTGGGGCGGCGATGTCGGCGGCTCGCGCTTCTCGGCCTTGCGCGAGATCACGCCGGACAATGTCGGACAGCTCGTCCGCGCTTTCGAATATCACACCGGCGATCTCGCCGCGCGCCCGCCCGAACTGATGCGGCGGACCAAATTCCAGGCGACGCCGCTGTTCGTCGAGGACAGCCTCATCTTCTGCTCCCCCTTCAACGAGGTGATCGCGCTCGATCCCGGCACGGGCGCGCAAAAATGGCGTTTCGATCCCGGGATCGCCACCAATCAGCGTCCTGCCAATCGCTATGTCTGCCGCGGTGTCACGTACTGGATCGATGACAGGGCACGCCGGGATTCCGTCTGCCGATCGCGCATCTTCATGGGCACCAACGATGCCCGCCTGATCGCGCTCGATGCGAAGACGGGAATTCCCTGTGCCGATTTCGGCAAGGGCGGCGAGATCAAGCTCGAGATCGGCATGGCGCTGGATTGGCCCGGCGAATTCCAGATCACCTCGCCGCCCGCCGTCGGACGCGGTGTGGTCGTGGTCGGATCCGCGATCGGCGACAATCGCCGGGTCGATGCGCCGAGCGGCGTGGTGCGTGCGTTCGACGCGCGGAGCGGCCTGCCACTCTGGACCTTCGAGCCGCTCAAGCGCGACGGCATCGAAGCCGGTCACGCCAATGTCTGGGCGCCGATGTCGGTCGATGACGCGCGCGGGCTCGTGTTCCTGCCGACATCCTCGCCATCGCCGGACTTCTGGGGCGGCAAGCGGCCGGGCAACAATCAGCACGCCAACTCAGTGGTTGCGCTGCGTATCGAGACCGGCGAGCTGGTGTGGGCGTTCCAGACTGTGCATCATGACGTCTGGGATTACGATCTGGCCGCGCAGCCGACGCTCACGCGCATCGACACCGGCGAGGGGCAGCGCGATGTCGTGATCCAGCCGACCAAGCAGGGTTTTGTCTTCGTGCTCGACCGCGATACCGGCAAGCCGGTCTGGCCGGTCGAAGAGCGTGCCGTGCCGCAGGGCGGAGCCGAGGGCGAAGCGCTGTCGCCGACGCAGCCCTTCCCGACGCATGTGCCGGCGCTGACGTCGCAGAGGATCTCGCCCGACGATGCGCTCTCGCTGTTGCCGGGCCTCGGCCGCTCGTCCTGCGAACGTCAGTTCGCGGAAGCACGCAACGAAGGTCTGTTCACGCCGCCTTCGGTGCAGGGCACGCTGTTGTTTCCGTTCACCGGCGGCGGCGTGAACTGGGGCAGCGCGGCCTTCGATCCCGTCAACCAGATCCTCTATGCCAACACCAGCCGCGCCGCCCATCTGGTCAAGCTGATCCCGCGCGCCGAGGCGGCCGGATTCAATCCGCCGCCCGGTCACGATTTCGGCCGGCAGCGTGGCGCGCCGTTCGCGATGTCGCGTGCGGTGATGATGTCGCCGCTCGGGTTGCTGTGCAACAAGCCGCCCTGGGGTGAGATGGTCGCGGTCGATCTGAGGGGCGGAAAGATCCTCTGGCGGGCGATAGTCGGCACCACCGAGGATCTGGCGCCGCTCGGCGTGCCGCTGCCCTGGGGCGCGCCGCTCGTCAACGGGCTGGCGGTCACCGCCGGCGGTCTCGTCTTCACCGGCGCAATGGACGCTTACCTGCGTGCTTTCGATGCGCGCAGCGGCAGGGAGCTGTGGCAGGGCCGGCTGCCGGTTCCGGGCGTCGCCAATCCCATGACCTATCTCTGGAAGGGCGAGCAATATGTCGCGATCGGCGCCGGCGGCCACTCCGAGGCGGGCACCTCGATCGGCGACAGCCTGGTTGCGTTCCGCCTGGCGCGGCCTGGCGAAGCGCCATCGTTGCGCTCGCGCACGATCGATCGTCCCGGCGGACGATTACTTGCGGCATCGATGGCGCTCGCGCTCGCGATCATCGTGCTTGTCATCGCGGGCCTGCGCTGGCGTCGGCGTATCGGGCGAACATGACGCTGCATTTCGCGTGCGATGCGAACGGCCATTCACACTGCGTGCACTACGGCACGAACGCGAGGCCGACGCGCTTGTCGTTGCGCCAAACTGTGCGACAATGCCGCACGAAGTCGTCGCGCTCGATCGAGAGCGTGAACGATTGCGGCAACATGACCGGGGCGTCGAGGTCGATCGCCGCGCCGCTCGCCGACATGTTTCGCACGGTGCAAGGGATGCCGCCGTTTTCGAAGGTGATCGTTCCGCCTTTGAAAACACGGTGACGTTGATCTTCACGCTTCTCGATCATCGGCGTTGGTCCTGCTGATGATCGTGAAGTAGTGCATAGAAATTACGTTGAACTAAACTCAATACTGGCGCTACTTGCACGGCGCTTCAGACTTTGTTTACGACGTTGGGGTGGAGGGCCGCTCCGCGAATTTTCCTGCGAGCCCTTCCTTTATGGCGCGCTTTTATGGCGTGATCGAGAGCCGCGGCGGGCTTTGCGCTTCCCGCGGTTCTCCTCCCTTCAGAGCGCGTTCAGCCCGGCAGCATCGCGAACGCGCTCGACACCATCGCGACCGGCTTGCTGTCGGCGGCGGAGAGCAGCGTAACGCGGCCAAAGCTCATGGTCCGCCCGAGCCGCACCACGCGGGCGTCGGCCAGCACGTCCGCTGAGGAGACCGCACGCATGAAATGCGTGGTCTGGTCGACCGTGGTCATGGGGCGGTAGCCGCGATTGGCAGCGAGGATCGCGATCACCATCGCGGTGTCGGCGAGCGCCATCAGGGCCTGGCCGCAGACCACGCCGCCGTTCCGGCACAGTCGCTCCGAAAACGGCATGCGCAGGAGCGCGCCAGGTTGCCAGTCCGGTATGTCCGCCGGCTGCGCGTGCTCGATGCGCTCGACCGCGAGGTTGAGATCCTGGACCCAGGGCGCAAAAACCTCGCCGAGGATGCGGCGGGCGTCGGTGAGGCCGAATTCGGCTTCTGGCTGCCTTTGCATTGCTGTCGCGCTCTCCTGTATTGCCGGATGTTTCGCCTCATTGTGCGCGCATCGGCGCGGCAAAGTCACCCGGTCTCGCGCCGGTCCCGTCGGCTTGAAATTGCCCGACTTGGCCCGATATGATGCCTCGCTTGGGTACGGGTGGATGATGTTGCGTCGGGGTGTCCTCGTCTTTTGCATGGTCGGGCTCGGTCTCGCGCTGAGCGGGTGCACCAAATGCGGCCCGATCTGGGACGACTGGCTGCATGCCCCCAAATCGTGCAGATCGGATCGGCTTTAGCGGGCCCACACGGCATCGAGCGGCGCCGGGGTGCGACCGGGCTGAGACAAGGATGACACGGCGCGGGCGATCCGCGCGCCATGGATATCAAGGACATGGATATCAAGGAGTAGATGATGAAGCTTTTCCGTTTGGCCGCGGTGCTGGCCGTGCTGGCGGGACCTGCCTACGCGCAAATGCCCAATCTCAACTTGCTGCAGGAGGGTCCGGGCAAGACCCCCGAGGAGAAGGCCGCGGAAGCCGAGCGTGAAAAGGCCTACAAGGAAACGCTGAAGAAGATTCCGGATTCCAAGGCGTCCAACGATCCCTGGGGTGGCATGCGCGCCGACCCGCCGAAGCAGCCGGCGGGGCCGAAGGCATCGGCCGCAACCGGTACGCCGAAGAAGAGCAGGAGCGGCACGGCCGCCAACTGACCGCGACTCCGTTCGGGGGGCGACACGACGCCTTCCGGACAGGACTCCTCTTGATCCGGCCGGCACCCTACATCTGCCTGAGAGCGTGGCGCGTAGAGGAGAGCAGGACATGGCCGATCGTCCGCGGGATCTCGCCGAGCGGATGGCGCGCCGGCGCAAGATGGCCGGCAAGCCGGGCCAGACGGTCGGCGACGGCTATCTGCGCGAGACCTTCACGCTGCCGCGCGCGGCGGCGCGGGAAAGGGCGCAGGCCTTCTTCGCCCGCTATCCCAAGGCCGGCTATATGAGCGCGGTCGAGACCTGGCGCGAACTGCCCGGCGGCGACATCGAGTTCACCATGCGGCGGCTGCCCAGCGCGGACTGACTGGCCCGGAAAAGTGCGCAGCGGATCTCCCTCGCGACAAGCGCGGAACCCGTTTGCGCGGAGATCATGCTCAAACACCTAGTCGAAGGTTTCGGCAACGATGCGAATCCGGAACACCGGCTCCTTGGCCTCGTCCAGCAGCTCCATTTGCCATTCGGAATTTTCCTGGAGCTTGCGGGCAATGCCGGCGGTCATGTCGGCGCAGACACTGGTCATCTCCTTCCAGGCCGCATCGCGATCGGCAAATTCCGTCGCCTGGTCGGCGCAGCCGGAATAACGGCCGTTGCGGATTCGAAAGAAATAGAGCGGCATGGCTGGCACCGATCGCGCGCATGATGCCTCGCCCCCCAAGGCCCCCGGGCGCGCGCAGTCCAATCCCAAACCACGGTCGGATCAATCCCGGGCGGCTACGGATTGCACCCCGCGAGTCCCCCTGGCGCCCCGCCGCTCGATCCCGCTTCGCCTCCCGGTCGATGCTTGGCTGCAGGCGCCGGATCGCCTGCAGGTCCGCCGGTCCGCGAGTGGGCGTTCGAACTCCGTGATTCTCCCACCATGAACAGAGTTCCTGCCGTCGAGGCCGCATGCGGCGCCGGCAAAGGCGTGCGGGGCGGTTCGCGCCAACGTTTCCGGATCCTCGCCAGGTGACGGCATGTGCCTTGCTTGCGTGATGACGGCAAGCAAACATGGACGCCTCATGCTTGGCATTCCCCGCCGCTATGCTCATTTCGTCTTCGGCATCATCCAGTCCGGACTGACCTCGCTGGTCGCCACGGGAATCGCCAGCTTTCCCGCGGGCAGCGCGATGATCTTCGTTCGGCACTGGATGGTGTCGTGGCTGATCGCATGGGCCGCGATGCTGCCGGTCGTGCTGCTGGCAGCGCCCGCGATCCGCGCCTTCGCGCTGCGCCTGACGCAGGAGGAGAGCGACCCGCGAGCCGGGCGACAGGCATGAAAAAGCCCCGCCTGGGGAGAGCCAGGCGGGGCAGAGAGTTGTTGGAGGCTGAGGTGCTGGGCTGCAACACCATAGCCGAGCGACTTTAGCCGGCGCGGCTTACGACAGCCTGACAGGCGGGTCGGATCTGCTCCCGGCCGACGGCTGCCCGTATCGGCCGCCGAAGGAACGAGATCGAAAGGCCGCAGACTGGCCCCGCACCTGTCCCAATTTCGACATCCGTTCGCACAACTGCGGACACACCCGTCGGCAAGATTTTATCCTTCGGCTCAGCCATGGGGGAAACGTGGCGCGCCGAAAACGGGGTGGCATCATGGATAACGTAGAGCGGTCATTTGCCGCCGCGACGGCGGCTGGCTTCGTCGTGCTGGTGATCGGCCTCGTGCTGCTGGCGGTGCTGTAGACGGGGCGGGCAGGCCGAGGGGACGGCGACCGTGCCCTTCGATGGACAGCGCCAAGCACGCCTCGACTTTGAAAAATGGAAAACGACCCCATGCACTGTAGGCCGCTTGGCAATTTCCTTGATTGGCCAATGGCTTATTGGTGGTATTTGGATACCTGAAGGCGCGCGCTCGCGCCTTCGAGATCATGCACACCTGGCGGTGACGCCGCATCGAATCAACAGGCGATCGCTTCCCGGCCAGGGATCGGCGCCGGCTGCCGCACCCTCGGGGCGGGCCTCGCCGGCTCCGAGGCGGTCCTGTCCGAGGCGGTCCTGCCGGCCTAAAGCGCGCTGAGATTTGGATGAATCGTCATCGCGCTTTAGGTTGTTGTTTAAGCATGATCTTTTCGGAAAACCGCTGCGCACTTTTCCGGATCATGCTTTAGTGGATCTTGATCCCGTTCAGGGGAAGATGGAGCTCTGCGGCACGCTCCGCACGGTCCTTCTTGCGGAACTCGTTTTCCTTGCGTTCGAACTTCACCATCTCCTCGTGCGCTACTTCGAGCAGGTGATTGCGTCTGGTGGCATCGCCGCGCATGTTTTCAGTCATGACTGAGGTCCCAGGGTTGTGGTCCCATTCCGTGAGAAGGCCGGAGATCCCGAAAAGGTTCGGTGCCGCAAGATTGCGGAATTCTGACGGCGCACCGGCCGCGCGTCTTTGATGCGCGTCATCTCGCGGTCGAAAAGCAGCGACGGGTGCCCGGCTATTTCGGTGGTTGAAGCCCGGGCGATTTGACCCAGCCGTGCAGTTGATTGGCGACGTCGGCCTGGCGCGCCTTCTCGAGGAGGGCATCTCGCTCCGGACCAGGTGGAAGCTCGGAGGCCTGCTTTCGGACCTGCTTCACCCATGCGGAAAGCCGGTCTTGCAGGGTCAGCTGCTGCTTGAAACGTCGCCGCTTGAACATGGTGCTCTCATTTCCATGCGGGGAGGCGGGAGCGCGGGTCAGCGTTCTCGTCACCGATGGCAGCCACGGTCCGCGCGGTGATGATGCATTAGGATCCATGAACGGATCCGCGTCTGTTCAGTTGTGCACAATGGGAACGAAATCGGCAGAGTAGCAATGGGGGCGGGCGCCAAGGAAGCGAAGGAGGCCGCCAACCGAGGCTGCCTTACGTTCCTGTCGTCTTCTTCCGCTCAAGCATTGCCATCTCAACCTGATCGGCGAGGACGGTTAGATGGCTGGCGATCCGGTCGAACATCTGGCGCTTCTCCGGATCGGTCGCCAAGTCACGGATCAGAGCAGCCTCGGCGGCTTCTTTTCGTAACTTTTCGACTTGTGCTAGGTAATCTTTCACGGTCGCACCCCACCAAAGCGGTGCGAAGGCATCGTTGGCTTCGCCGGTAGCAAAGTAAATTGGGACAGTTCTAAATTCAACCTGGGACACTCGGGGGTCGAATACGGACAGTACCGCCCACTGAGGCGGCCTTACCCCTTCGCGGCCTTAGAAATCGACGCCTCCAGCTCAGTGACGAGAGCTTTGTAGCTCGTGACGATCCTTTCAAAGAAAGCGCGCTTTTTGTCCGACTTCGCTGCGTCCCTAAGTTCTTCGCACCGGCTGATCTGCTCACGAAGGATCGTGAGATGTTCCAGCATGTCTTTCATTGAGCGCTCCCTAAGGGAAGCACGTTACCGGAAAATTAGGACACTCCCAAAATCAACTTAGGACGCTAGGGGTTAAATACGGACAGTACCCCACTTCCCAAAAGAACATATTGCGAACCTAGAACAAATAGGGTACGTTGCTTTTATCGCCGAGCTGCCTCGCAACCGTTTGTCCCTCACGCGAATCCTCGCCATAAGGAGCACGACCCAATGTCCGCAACTGCCCTGCGTATCGTCGAAGGATCTTCCATGGACAAGAGTAAAGCTCTGGCTGCTGCGCTCTCTCAGATCGAGCGCCAGTTCGGCAAGGGCTCGGTGATGAAGCTCGGCAAGAACGACCGGTCCATGGACATCGAGGCGGTGTCCTCCGGTTCGCTCGGGCTCGATATTGCGCTCGGCATCGGCGGCCTGCCCAAGGGGCGCATCGTCGAGATCTACGGGCCGGAATCCTCCGGCAAGACCACGCTGGCGCTGCATACGGTGGCGGAAGCGCAGAAGAAGGGTGGCATCTGCGCCTTCATCGATGCCGAGCACGCGCTCGATCCGGTCTATGCCCGCAAGCTCGGCGTCAACATCGACGAGCTCCTGATCTCGCAGCCGGACACCGGCGAGCAGGCGCTGGAAATCTGCGACACGCTGGTGCGCTCGGGCGCGGTGGATGTGCTGGTGGTCGATTCGGTCGCGGCGCTGGTGCCGAAGGCCGAACTCGAAGGCGAGATGGGTGATGCGCTGCCGGGCCTGCAAGCCCGCCTGATGAGCCAGGCGCTGCGCAAGCTCACGGCCTCCATCAACAAGTCCAACACCATGGTGATCTTCATCAACCAGATCCGCATGAAGATCGGTGTGATGTACGGCTCGCCGGAAACCACGACCGGCGGCAACGCGCTGAAATTCTATGCCTCCGTCCGTCTCGACATCCGCCGCATCGGCGCGATCAAGGAGCGCGACGAGGTGGTCGGCAACACCACCCGCGTCAAGGTGGTGAAGAACAAGCTGGCGCCACCCTTCAAGCAGGTCGAGTTCGACATCATGTACGGCGAGGGCGTCTCCAAGATGGGCGAGATCCTCGATCTCGGCGTCAAGGCCGGCATCGTCGAGAAGTCCGGCGCATGGTTCTCCTATGACAGCCAGCGCCTTGGCCAGGGCCGCGAGAACTCGAAAGCGTTCTTGAAGGCCAACCCCGACATCACCGCCAAGATCGAGACCGCGATCCGCCAGAACTCCGGCCTGATCGCCGAGCAGATCCTGGCCGGCGCGCCGGAGCGCGACGCCGACGGCGAGGAGCCGGCGGACGAGTAGGACCTGACCCGAAAGCTTTTCGCGAGGAGCGGGCGCTGAGGACGTTGAGTTGCCGACGTCATCGGCGCCCGTTTCGTTTTGCGTGGGCGGATCGCGTGGTTTCGTGCCCCGGACGCAGCGCAGCGCGAAGCGGTGCGCTGCTGAGCCGGGGTCCATCACCTCTGTCAGCAGCATGGGTCCCGGCTCTGCGGTGCGTCATTTCATGCCGCACCGCGTCCGGGACATGAGGCCGGCGTCCTATTCCGCCGCTTCCGCGTAGTCGCTCACCGGCGGGCAGGAGCACACCAGGTTGCGGTCGCCATAGACGTTGTCGACGCGCCCCACCGGGCTCCAATATTTGTCGGTGCGCGAGACGCCGTCGGGGAAACAGCCCTCACTGCGAGTGTAGGCGCGATTCCAGTCATCATCCGCGATGTCGTGCACGGTGTGCGGGGCGTGGCGCAACGGCGAAGCCTCGATCTTGAAGCGGCCGGCCTCGACTTCGGCGACCTCCTTCCTGATCGCGATCATGGCGTCGCAGAAGCGGTCCAGTTCCGCCTTGGATTCCGACTCGGTCGGCTCGATCATCAGCGTGCCCGGCACCGGGAAGCTCATGGTCGGCGCATGGAAGCCGTAGTCGATCAGGCGCTTGGCGATGTCGTCGACGGTGACGCCTGAGGTCGTCTTCAGCGGACGGGGATCGACGATGCACTCGTGCGCGACACGGCCCCTGGCGTTCTTGTAGAGCACCGGGAAGTGCGGATCGAGCTTGGCCGCGATGTAATTGGCATTGAGGATCGCGATCTCGGTCGCACGCTTCAAGCCTTCGCCGCCCATCATCAGAATGTAGATGTAGGAGATGGTCAGGATCGAGGCCGAGCCGAACGGTGCGGCCGAGACAGGGCCGACCGGAGCATCCGCCTTCGTTGCGGGATGACCCGGCAGGAACGGTGCGAGATGCGCCTTGACGCCGATCGGGCCCATGCCGGGACCGCCGCCGCCATGTGGGATGCAGAAGGTCTTGTGCAAGTTGAGGTGGCTGACGTCGGCGCCGTAATCGCCGGGCCTGCTGAGGCCGACCTGCGCGTTGAGGTTGGCGCCGTCGAGATACACCTGGCCGCCATGGCCATGCACGATGTCGCAGATCTCGCTTATATGCTCCTCGAACACGCCGTGGGTCGAGGGATAGGTGATCATGACCGCGGCGAGATCATGCGAATGCTTTTCCGCCTTGGCGCGGAGGTCGTCGACGTCGACGTCGCCGTTCTTCTCGCAGGCGACCACCACCACGTCCATCCCGACCATCGCGGCCGAGGCCGGGTTGGTGCCGTGGGCGGAAGAGGGGATCAGGCAGATCTTGCGATGGCCCTGTCCGCGCGCGGCGTGATACCCGCGAATAGCCAAAAGCCCGGCATATTCGCCTTGCGCGCCCGAATTCGGCTGCAGCGAGATCGCGTCATAGCCGGTGATGTCGCACAGCCATTTTTCCAGCCGCGCGAACAGCGCGTGATAGCCGGCGGCCTGTTCGCGCGGGACGAACGGGTGCAGCGTCGCGAATTCCGGCCAGGTCAACGGCATCATCTCGGTGGTCGCGTTCAGCTTCATGGTGCAGGAGCCGAGCGGGATCATCGCGCGGTCGAGGGCGAGGTCGCGATCACTGAGCTTGCGCATGTAGCGCAGCATCTCGGTCTCCGAGCGATGCGCATGGAAGACCGGATGGGTCAGGAAAGCGGTCGTGCGCTTCAACTCGTGCGGCAGCGTCTCGCGCGCCTCGGCGTCGATCTCGGCATAGGCGAAGGTGCCGCCGAAGGCGCGCCAGACCGCTTCAACCGTCGCAGGCGTCGTGGTCTCGTCGAGCGCGATGCGCAAGCTGGTGTCACCGATGCCGAGATTGATTGTCTCGGCCGCGGCGCGCGCGACGATCTCGGCGCGCCTGGCGCCGGCATCCACGCTGATGGTGTCGAAGAAGGTGTCGGACTGCGGCGCAAAGCCGAGCTTGCGCAGGCCGCTGGCGAGCACGACGGCGCGGCGATGGACGTTGCGCGCGATCTGGATGAGCCCCTCGGGGCCGTGATAGACCGCATACATCGCCGCGATCACGGCGAGCAGCACCTGCGCGGTGCAGATGTTGGAGGTCGCCTTCTCGCGGCGGATGTGCTGCTCGCGGGTCTGCAGTGCGAGGCGGTAGGCAGGCATCCCGCGCGAGTCGACGGAGAGGCCGACGATGCGGCCGGGCAGCGAGCGCTTCAGCGCATCGCGCACCGCCATATAGGCCGCGTGCGGGCCGCCATAGCCCATGGGAACGCCGAAGCGCTGGGCCGAGCCGATCGCGATATCGGCGCCCAACTCGCCGGGCGAGGCGAGCAGCGTCAGCGCCAGCAGGTCGGCGGCCAGGATGGCAACCGCACCCTTCGCCTTCAACGTCGCGATGGCCGCACGCGGATCACGCAATGCGCCGGAGGAGCCCGGATATTGCAGGAGCCCGCCGACGACATCGGCTCTTTCCAGGTCGGTCGCGGGATCGCCGACGATCAGGGTCCAGCCCAGCGGCTCGGCGCGGGTGCGCATCACAGCCAACGTCTGCGGATGCACGTCCTTGTCGACGAAGAAAGCTTTTGCCTTGACCTGCGCGTGCCGCTCGGCGAGCGCCATGGCTTCGGCCGCCGCGGTCGCCTCATCGAGCAGCGAGGCGTTGGTGACGTCGAGCCCGGTGAGGTCGCAGATCATGGTCTGGAAGTTGAACAGCGCCTCCAGCCGGCCCTGGCTGATCTCGGGCTGGTAGGGCGTGTAGGCCGTGTACCAGGCCGGATTCTCCAGGATGTTGCGCTGGATCACCGTGGGCAGGATCGTGCCGGAATAGCCTTGGCCGATCAGGGAGGTGAAGACCCGGTTCTGACGCGCGAGCTCGCTCATGTGCGCGATCGCCTCGGTTTCGCTGAGCGGTTTGCCGAGATCGAGCGCGGCGGCCTGCCGGATCGAGGCCGGCAGCGTCTCCGCCATCAGGGCGTCGACGCTCCTGGCGCCGACGGTTTCGAGCATTGCGGTGACATCGCGCGCGGAAGGGCCGATGTGGCGGCGGGCGAAAGAGGTGGCGGTGTCGCCGTTGGACTTGCGGTGCGCGGTCATCATGGGTCCTCGCTATAGGTCATCTGTCGCTGTCATCGTCCGGGACGGGAGCGCGATGACGCGGTTGTTCGCCTCACCACTCCGCTGTCATGCCCCGCAAAGGCGGGGCATCCAGTAAACGCAGGCGTTTCGGCTAGGGCCGATGGGCCGCGGCGTACTGGATCACCCGCCTTCGCGGGTGATGACACCGAGAATGGGGAAACAGCTCGCTTCATCTCACGCCGTGTGTGCCTTGTAGGCGGCTTCATCCATGAGGCTGCCGAGCTCGCTCCTGTCGGCCAGCTTGATCTTGAAGAACCAGGCCTTGCCTTGCGCATCCGAGTTCACCAGCGCCGGCTCGGCGGCGAGCGCCTCGTTGGTCTCGACCACCTCGCCCGTAACGGGCGCGTAGACGTCGGAGGCCGCCTTCACGGATTCCACGACGGCGGCGGCTTCGGCCTTCTTCAAGGCGCGGCCGACCTTGGGCAATTCGACGAACACGACGTCGCCGAGCTGCTGCTGCGCGTAGTCGGTGATGCCGACGGTGGCGACGTCGCCGTCGATCGCGAGCCATTCATGGTCGGAGGTGTACAGCGTCGTGGTCATTTTCGAGGTCCTCAGCGTTTGTAGGTGTTCTTGACGAAGGGCATGGCGGAGACCTGCATGGCCAAGCGCTGGCCACGCACTTCGGCGAAAAGTTTCGCGCCGAGCGCGCTCAGGCTCACAGGCACATAGCCCATCGCGACCGGCGCATTCAGGCTCGGGCCGAAGCCGCCCGAGGTGACCTTGCCGATCGGCTCGCCTGCGGCCTGACCCGCAAACAGCAGCGCGCCCTCGCGCACCGGCGCGCGGCCTTCGGCGCGCAGGCCGACGCGGCGGCGGCTGGCGCCCTGATCGAAATGAGCCAGGATCTTTTCAGCGCCGGGAAAACCGCCGGCGCGCGCGCCACCGCTGCGGCGGCTCTTCTGCACGGACCATTCCAGCGCGGCCTCGACCGGCGTGGTCGCGGTGTCGATGTCGTGGCCGTAGAGGCAGAGCCCGGCTTCCAGCCGCAGGCTGTCGCGCGCCCCGAGGCCGATCGGCAGCACGTCGGGATTGTCGAGCAGCGTCCTCGCGAGCCGTTCGGCATCGGCCGCGGGAACGGAGATCTCGAACCCGTCCTCGCCGGTGTAGCCGGAGCGCGAGACGAAGCATTTGATGCCGGCGACCTCTTGCGGGCCGGCGTCCATGAATGTCATGGACGACGCTCCTGCACACAATGTCGCCAGTGCCGCTTCCGCCTTCGGGCCCTGCAGCGCGATCAGCGCGCGGTCGGCCAGAGAATCGATGACGCAGTCGTCCGCGAGATGCGCGCGCAGATGCGCCTCGTCCGCTTCCTTGCAGGCGGCGTTGACGACCAGGAACAGGTGATCGCCGAAATTGGCGACCATCAGATCGTCGAGAATCCCGCCTTTCGCATTGGTGAACTGGGCGTAGCGCTGCCGGCCAGGTGCGATCGCCACGATGTCCTGCGGCACCAGCCGTTCCAGCGCGCGGGCGGCGTCCTCGACCTTGCCCGACTTCGGCCGAAGCGCGAGCTGCCCCATATGCGAGACGTCGAACAGGCCGGCGGCGGCTCGCGTGTGGAGGTGCTCCTTCAGCACGCCCGCGGGGTACTGCACGGGCATGTCATAGCCCGCGAACGGCACCATCTTGCCGCCGAGGGACACGTGCAGGGCGTGGAGGGGCGTATGTCGGAGAGATTTCTGGTCGTCGGGTACTGGCATCACAGGGGTCCTCGGCGGTTCCCCGGGGACGATTCCCCGGGGCAACCAGTCGAAGCCCCATCTGTCGCTGTGCCTGAGAGTATTATCCCGTCGGCGGGTGCCACCCGGGTCTTAAGCCCGTCGGCGCCTCTTTCCAGATGTCGTCAAAGCCACGCGGTCCTTTTGCCTGAGAGTTTCCGGGGCGGTTGCTCCTTCGGCGCCGGCTGCCTGAAGCCGGTCTCTCCCGATGTGGCCGTACGATATGGATGGATAAAGACCACAGGGCGGCCAAGCCTGTCAACGCGGCACTAGCGCCTTTCAACGGGATTGCGCGCCTGCGGCAAGCCTCTGATCTCTCTGCACAGTTTCTGGACAGCGAAGCTGGCCTTGTCTAAAAGCGCTTTGGCCCGCAGATATCAGCCTTAACGTCCGGTTCGAATGGCAGGAAGCGGGTCCAAGCACACCCGATTGGATGAACATGAGCGGCGTCAACGAGATCAGGTCGACCTTTCTGAACTTCTTTGCCGAGAACGGCCACGAGATCGTGCCGTCCTCGCCACTCGTGCCGCGCAACGATCCGACGTTGATGTTCACCAATGCCGGCATGGTACAGTTCAAGAACGTCTTCACCGGCGTGGAGAAGCGGCCCTACCAGCGCGCCACCACCTCGCAGAAATGCGTGCGCGCCGGCGGCAAGCACAACGACCTCGACAATGTCGGCTATACCGCGCGCCATCTCACCTTCTTCGAGATGCTCGGCAACTTCTCGTTCGGCGACTATTTCAAGGAGCGCGCGATCGAGCTTGCCTGGAAGCTGATCACCAAAGAGTTCGGGCTGAAGAAGGACAAGCTGCTCGTCACCGTCTACCACACCGACGACGAGGCGGCGGGACTGTGGAAGAAGATCGCCGGCTTCTCCGACGATCGCATCATCCGCATTCCGACATCGGACAATTTCTGGGCGATGGGCGACACCGGCCCGTGCGGTCCGTGCTCGGAGATCTTCATCGATCGCGGCGAACACATCTGGGGCGGGCCTCCGGGCTCGCCGGAAGAGGACGGCGACCGCTTCCTCGAATTCTGGAATCTGGTGTTCATGCAGTTCGAGCAGGTGACGAAGGAGGAGCGCCAGCCGCTGCCGCGTCCTTCGATCGACACCGGCATGGGCCTGGAGCGCATGGCCTGCATCCTCCAGGGCGTCGAGAGCGTGTTCGAGACCGACCTGTTCCGCAACCTGATCGACGCGACGGCGTCCGCGCTCGGCACCGGGCCGAGCGAGCAGACCGTCGCCTCGTTCCGCGTCATCGCCGACCATCTGCGTTCCTCGGCGTTCCTCGTCTCCGACGGCGTGCTGCCCTCGAACGAGGGCCGCGGCTATGTGTTGCGCCGGATCATGCGCCGCGCGATGCGCCATGCGCAGCTGCTGGGAGCCAAGGAGCCCTTGATGCATCGCCTGGTCTGGGCGCTGGTGCGCGAGATGGGCCAGGCCTATCCCGAACTGATGCGCGCGGAAAAGCTGATCGAGGAAACGCTGCGGCTGGAAGAGACTCGTTTCCGCAAGACGCTGTCGCGGGGCCTCGCCATCCTCGACGAGAAGAGTGCTTCCTTGAAGAAGGGCGACATGTTCGACGGCGACGTCGCCTTCACGCTGTACGACACCTACGGCTTCCCGCTGGATCTGACGCAGGACGCGCTGAAGTCGCGCGGCATCGGCGTCGACCAGGCGGCCTTCACCGACGCGATGGAGCGCCAGAAGACCAAGGCGCGCGAGTCCTGGAAGGGCTCGGGCGAAGCTGCTTCCGAGGCGATCTGGTTCCCGCTGCGCGAGAAGCTTGGGGCGACCGAATTCCTGGGCTACGAGACCGAGAGCGCCGAAGGCGTGGTGTCCGCGCTGGTGAAGGACGGCCACGAAGTCGCCGGCCTCAAGGCCGGCGAGACGGGCGCGATCGTGCTGAACCAGACGCCGTTCTATGCGGAGTCCGGCGGCCAGGTCGGCGACACCGGCGTGCTCTCGGGTGAGGGCGGCGTCAAGGTCCGCGTCACCGACACGCAGAAGAAGCTCGGCGATCTCTTCGTCCACATCGGCACGGTCGAGAGCGGCGAAGTGAAGCTCGGCACTGCGCTCCAGCTCGAGGTGGATCATGGCAGGCGTTCCTCGATCCGCGCGCATCACTCGGCGACGCATCTCATCCACGAGGCGCTGCGCCAGGTGCTCGGCGACCACATCGCCCAGCGCGGCTCGATGGTCGCGCCCGACCGGCTGCGCTTCGACTTCGTGCATCCGAAGCCGATCACGGCCGACGAGCTCGCCCGCGTCGAGGACATCGCCAACGACGTGGTGCTGGAGAACGACGAGGTCACGACGCGCATCATGGGCGTCGATGAAGCCCGTGAGGCGGGGGCGCGCGCGCTGTTCGGCGAGAAATACGGCGACGAGGTCCGCGTCGTCTCGATGGGCAGGACCGCGCGCGAGCGCGGCGCCAACGCGCTCGGCTGGTCGGTCGAGCTCTGCGGCGGCACCCATGTCAAGCGCACCGGCGACATCGGCCTGATCACGCTGACGAGCGAGAGCGCGGTCGCCTCGGGCGTGCGCCGCATCGAGGCGCTGACCGGCAATTACGCGCGCAGGCACGCCAACGAGACCATGGCGCTGGCGAAGACCGCGGCGAACGAGCTGCGCACCTCGATCGACGACGTCCCGGGGCGCATCGCCGCGCTGATGGAGGAGCGCAAGAAGCTCGAGCGCGAGCTCTCCGACGCGCGCAAGAAGCTCGCGATGGGCGGCGGCGCTGCCGCCGGCGGCAATGGCGCGGCTTCGGGCGTGCGCGAGGTCGGCGACGTCAAGCTGATGGCGCGCGCGGTCGAGGGCATCGAGATGAAGGATCTCAAGAGCCTCGCCGACGACGGCAAGAAGCAGATCGGCTCGGGCGTCGTCGCCATCGTCGGCGTCACCGAGGACGGCAAGGCCGGTGTGGTGGTCGGCGTCACGCAGGACCTCACCGCGCGCTTCAACGCCGTGAACCTCGTCCGCGTCGCCTCCGAGGCGCTCGGCGGCAAGGGCGGAGGCGGCCGCCCGGACATGGCGCAGGCCGGCGGCCCCGACGGCGCCAGGGCGACCGAGGCGCTCGCGGCGATCGAAAAAGCCATGGCTGAACACAAATCGGCGGGCGCCTGACGATCATGCGCCCCGTTCCGCGAGGACGTGGGCCTCGCGATCCCAATGTGAGGGATCGCCTCTACGAATTGCTGGAGCACGATCCGCTGGCCTATTCGGCCGGGTCGCGCTTCATCCAGTTCATCATCGGCGTCGTCGTGCTCAACGTCGCCGCGATGATCCTCGCCTCGGTGCCGGAGCTCGACGACCGGTTCGGCACGCTGTTTGCGGGCATCACCGTCCTGTCCGTGATCGTGTTCGCGCTGGAATATGCCGCGCGGCTATGGACCGTGGCGGGGCATACCCAACGCAAGGGATCGGCGCTGTCCGACCGGCTCTGCTACGCCTTCTCGGCGCTCGGCATCATCGATCTCATGGCGTTCCTGCCCGCCGCAATCGTGCTTGCCACCGGCCAGCACGCGACGCTGGCCGCGCTCGGCGTGCTGCCGTTCTTCAAGCTGATCCGCTATTCGCCGGCGATGCGTTCGCTGCTCGCCGCGGTGCATGCCGAGCGGCGGGCGCTGATCGGCTGTATCGTGATCCTGATCGGCGCGGTGCTGACCTTCGCCTCGCTGCTCTATGCCATCGAGCGCGACGTGCAGCCGGACAAGCTCGGCACCATTCCGCAGGCGATGTGGTGGGCGATCGTGACGCTCGGCACCGTCGGCTATGGCGACGTCGTGCCGGTGACGCCGCTCGGCAAGTTCGTCTCCACCTTCGCCATCATCGCCGGCTTTGCCATGATCGCGCTGCCGGTCGCGATCATCTCGACCGCGTTTGCGGAAGAGGTGAGGCGGCGCGATTTCGTCGTCACCTGGGGCATGCTGGCGCGGGTGCCGCTGTTCTCGCATCTGTCGGCCACGGAGATCGCCGACATCATGCGGCTGCTCAGGGCACGCACCATCGAGCAGGGCGAGATTCTGGTGCGGCGGGGCGATGTTGCCTCGTCGATGTATTTCATCACCGCCGGCGAGGTCGAGATTGCGCTGCCGAGCCAGCAGGTGCGCCTTGCCGACGGCACCTTCTTCGGCGAGATCGCGCTGCTGCACAAGACCAAGCGCAGCGGCACGGTGACGGCGACCCGCAAGACCCGGCTGCTCGTGCTCGACGCCCAGGATTTCCACGCTTTGATAGCGCGCATGCCGACGCTCGCCCAACACGTTCACAATACGGCCAAGGCGAGGCTCGCCGACTCCGGCGATCTCGCGCTCGCCGAACTCGCGCAGGCGGAGAAGGAAGGCGGGGAGCGCTAAGCGGCCTCAAAAGCAAAGGGCCGCGCCTCGAGGCGCGGCCCTTGATGATCTGGCCCAGTCGGGCGAAAGAGCGGACGGCTTACGCCGCCAGCGCCTTGGTCAGGTTTTCCGCGACCTTGTCGAGGAAGCCGGTGGTCGAGAGCCAGCGCTGGTCGGCGCCGACCAGGAGCGCGAGGTCCTTGGTCATGTAGCCGGCCTCGACGGTGTCGACGCAGACCTTCTCCAGCGTGGCGGCGAACTTGGCGAGCTCGGCATTGTTGTCGAGCTTGGCGCGGTGCGACAGGCCGCGGGTCCAGGCGAAGATCGACGCGATCGAGTTGGTCGAGGTCTCCTTGCCCTTCTGGTGCTCGCGGTAGTGGCGGGTCACCGTGCCATGGGCGGCTTCGGCCTCGACGGTCTTGCCGTCGGGGGTGAGCAGCACCGAGGTCATCAGGCCGAGCGAGCCGTAGCCCTGCGCGACCGTGTCGGACTGCACGTCGCCGTCGTAGTTCTTGCAGGCCCAGACATAGCCGCCGGACCATTTCAGCGCCGAGGCCACCATGTCGTCGATCAGGCGGTGCTCGTAGGTCAGGCCCTTGGCGTCGAACTCCTTCTTGAACTCCTTGTCGAAGATCTCCTGGAAGATGTCCTTGAAGCGGCCGTCATAGACCTTGAGGATCGTGTTCTTGGTCGACAGGTACACCGGGTAATTGCGGAGCAGGCCGTAGTTGAAGGAGGCGCGGGCGAAATCGATGATGGAATCGTCGAGATTGTACATCTCCATGGCGACGCCGGCGCCGGGGGCCTTGAACACCTCCTTCTCGATCACGGTGCCGTCCTCGCCGACGAACTTCAGCGAGAGGGTGCCCTTGCCCGGGAACTTGATGTCGGTGGCGCGGTACTGGTCGCCATAGGCGTGGCGGCCGATGATGATCGGCTTGGTCCAGCCGGGAACCAGGCGCGGCACGTTCTTGCAGATGATCGGTTCGCGGAAGATCACGCCGCCGAGGATGTTGCGGATGGTGCCGTTCGGCGACTTCCACATCTGCTTGAGGTTGAATTCCTTCACCCGGGCTTCATCGGGGGTGATGGTGGCGCACTTGACGCCGACGCCGACCTTCTTGATCGCCTCAGCCGCGTCGATGGTGACCTGATCGTTGGTGTGGTCGCGGTATTCCATGCCCAAGTCGAAATACATCAGCTCGACATCCAGGAACGGGTTGATCAGCTTGTCCTTGATGTACTGCCAGATGATCCGGGTCATCTCGTCGCCATCGAGTTCGACGACGGGATTGGATACCTTGATTTTTGCCATGATCGGGGGAGCCTCTTGGGAACGGCGCTTGTGGCGCGCCACGGGAATATCCGCCGCCTCTTAGCACCGCCGCGCGGCGGGCGAAAGCCAAGGGATTATGCACTTTTAGCTCATCCAGCTTCCGCAGATGGGGAGCGGCCGGCCGGGGGCGGGGTGAGGTTTCAGGCGAGATTCAAAAGTCGAATCCAACCCGTTATTTCCCTTGAGAATTTCGTCAGGACAGGCAAACGACAGGCGAACGCGGCGGGCCGGCCAACGGCTGGCTTTGAATCAATTCCTGAGGCGGCCTTGCCAAGGCCTTGAGAGACAGTGGGAAAGCGAAGCGAGATGTCGGGGACTGACAGAAGCAAGGCGGGCCTTTCCCTCGACGGTCCCATCGTCATCCTGGTCGAGCCGCAGCTGGGTGAAAACATCGGCATGGCCGCGCGCGCCATGGGCAATTTCGCGCTTGGTGCCCTGCGCATCGTCAACCCCCGGGACGGATGGCCCAACATCGCCGCCCAGCGCGCCGCGGCCGGCGCCGACCACATTCTGGAACGGGTCGAATTGTTCGACACGGTGGAGCAGGCGGTGGCCGACCTCGACCTGCTGTTCGCCACCACCGCGCGCCCCCACGATCAGGCCAAGCCGGTTGTCGGGCCGGAGGCGGCCGCAAGCGAGATCGCCGGGCATGTCGCCGCCGGGGGCAGGGCCGGCATCCTGTTCGGCCGGGAGCGCTGGGGCCTGACCAATGAGGAGGTCGGGCTCTCCAACCGCATCATCACCTTCCCGGTCAATCCCGGCTTTGCCTCGCTCAACCTCGCCCAGGCCGTGCTGCTGATCGGCTATGAATGGTTCAAGCGGGCCACATCCGGCGAGCTGCCGCATGCCATGCCGGAGCGGTCCGAGCGCGCCTCGCAGCACCAGATGCAGGCCTTCTTCGACAATCTCGTGCGCGAGCTCGACAAGGTCGAGTTCCTGCGGCCGGCCGAGAAGCGCGACACCATGCTGGTGAACCTGCGCAACATCTTCAGCCGGATGGAGCCGACCAAGCAGGACATGCATACCCTCCATGGAGTCGTCATGGCGATCGCGGAAGGACGAAAGGGTCCGGCCAAGGGCGGCGTGCTCGATGGCGAGCAGGCGACGCGCCTGCGCGCGCTCCTGGCCGAGCACGGGCAGGGCGGCGGCGTGCCCGACAGCGGCTCCACCGTGCGCGGCCTTGCCCGCCTGCTCCGCCGCAATCCGACCGACGCCGAGCGCCTGCTCTGGCAGGCGCTGACCCGCGACCGCCGCTTCGCCGGCCAGTTCAAGCGCCAGACCCCGGTCGGTCGCCACATCCCGGACTTTGTCTCGTTCCCGCACCGGATCGCGGTCGAGCTGGTGAACCCGGGCGAGGGGGAAGCGATCGCCGCCGACCGTGCGTCGCGGCGGGCCTGGCTGGAGGCAAGGGAATATCGTGTGCTCGACATCCGCGCGGCGGATGTGGAGCGCGATCTGGAGGCCGAGCTGGCGCGGCTGCAGGGGATGATGGAGGCTTCGTAGGGTGGTTTGCCTTGTGGCAGCGCGAAGCGCGGGCCGCAAGTGGTCGCCAAGACGCTTTCCCACGAGCAGCGGCATCATCTGACGCAAGGCTAGCGGACCTAGCCTTCGCGCTTTACGCGCCTTTTAGACCGTCTTCTTTTTCGCGCGGTTGCCGCTGGTCTTTGAGCGCCCAACGGGGGCTTTCTTGATGCGCTTGCCTCCAGTATTTGCTCCCTTCTTAGCCGCCGTATTGCTTGCCGCTTTAGAGATTCCTTTTTTCGAGCGGCTCGCAGGAGCCCTCGACTTTGCATTCTTCGCAGCCTTAGTGCGGCGCTTTGCGGAAGCGACTGAATTTGCGCGACTTGTCTTGGGCGGCCTCGCTACTTTAACCGTCTTCTTATTGCGCTTGGCAACCTTCTCGCGCGATACATCGAGCACGTAAACGTCAATCCTGCCGGCAAGCTCCGCGGGCATCCTTCTGATAATTTCCTCACGCAGCATGGCGGGCGAGATTATCGAAGGATCTTTCCGGCCGGCGATTTTTTCATCGGCGCCGAACCACAGCACCAAGTATACCCCCTGATTGGCAGCGCCCGGATATATTGTGTAACGTCCTGCGAGTTGAACCGAAGCGGCGGTGTAGATTTCAGGATTCCACTGCCCCTTGAGTTCGGTCACCAGAACTACTGGGGATTTATCGATCACGGCCGAAGCTGTAAAATCACAGCGCTTCTGGTTGGCCATCTGATGCTCGACAACGACGCCAAGGTTTAGCGCGCGGAAAAGATCCTGAAGCCGGTCGACGATTCGGTCTCGCGCTTTATTTTCGCTGACGCGCTTGTCGCCCGAATAAAACACCTCGACAGGATCTGTGGCGTCCCCCTTCAGCCGACGCTGAAATTCATCCAGAAGCTCGATCAGCAGTGCGCGCATGTCCTCTACCGACGCAATCTTGCTGTCGTCTAGAAGTCGGGAGGTATCGGTTGGCGTTGGGGCGCGAAAATCGGACAACGCTTGTTGCCTGACCGCTTCTGCGCGTTGGCTTTTAATTGAGTTCCAGAAGTCAGAAAATCCGGAATCCGACAATATTCGATCAAACACCGGGATGGAGTTTGAAGGGTCGTCTCTTCCAATCGTGAAAACGATGTCCGTCAGGAATCTGTAAGCGGTTTCTTCTGGAGGGTCGCCAGTGCCCCAACTATTTGGCAAGGGCACCCTCGGCCACGACGAAACGAATGCGTCGAGAACACAATAAACCTGTTCCGCGTTGAGCTGCGGCCATCCCTGGGAATCATACCGAGTAAGTCTGCCCGAATAGTGCTCGATCTCAAGTATTGCTTTTGGATCGGCGCTGAACTCGGTCCATCTTGCATCGGAGGTTGGTAGTATGAAAAAGAAATGGCGCAGAAGCCAAAATTTCCGGCGGGCCACACCACCGTCGGATGGGTCTATAGGGTCGTGGCAGCGCATCTCAATCAGAGAGTTGAGCTCAGCTCTATCGCCGTGAGCTGCGGCGATGCCGAACAGCGCTTCCCGCGCATGCCACGGCATGGCCGGATAGCGTGTGAGCCAATCCACAGCGAGCGCGCCTTTCACACTCGCGAAGGTCTCACCGTGATCGAGCATGTGCACTTGAGCGAAGGCGTCTCCTGTGCGCGCCAGTTGAGGTTCGACAAGACGAGTTAGAAACGCGATCTTGTCGGCGTCGGATGTGAAGATCAGGTTGTCAATGCTTCCTTCGAAGCGTTCGGCTTCGCCTTCCTGGTATGCTGCCCCTCCGATGCCACCGGCTTTGACGGCACGAAGCATATCGAGGGACATGTCTGCTAGCGTTCCGGTCTTACGGAACTTCGCAAGGCAGGCTGCTTCGAGTACCATTAAAGCATTGGACGAGCCTTGCTCTGATATCACTTCGACCGAGGGAATCTGGGGAGCGATAAAGCTGAAGCAGTTGAGCAGGGCGGTTTCGACGATCTGTCCGTCACTAATTTCCAGATCATCCTCGTCTGCACCATGGAGGTAACGTTGGGCTAAAGAGATCAGCCAGCCCCAATGTTGTCCCGCTTCGATCAGAGTTCGGTTTGCCGCAAAGTGTGCTCTAAGATTCGCTTTCCGCTCGGCTTCGACACGTTTGTAATGCCTGCGCGAGTGTCCAAATTTTACATGGTCCCTTCGCATGACCTCGCGACTAGCCCGATTGGTCTTGGTCCAGATGCGTAACAGGTCCGGCGACGAGCGTGCCTGAGCTCTCATTCTGGCTCTGGTTGGATTTGGACCTCTTGCTGAACTCTCGTAAGGGCTGTGGGAGACGATCAGATGCCGCCAGAGCACATGATTTCCAACAGCAAACGCATGGTCAACGAGCGCATCATAATCGCCTTCGCGAAAGCTCAATCCGGAGTGGGTTGAGCTCATGAAGAAATTGACACGCGTGTCGCGGATTTGCTCCGGATCGGACAATCCACCCATCATTGAGGCCTGGATTGCTCGGCGAAGACCAGCGTTCTGTGACATCGCCTCGACAGACCTGCTCTGGTCAGCGTTCTTATGGTTTTCAAACACAAGAGGTTCAGTCCACTGTCTGATTTGACGTGGATCATAGGGGCCGACCATAAGCTCGAAATAGCGGTCGAGGAGATGCCCTGCAATCTTGCTAATTCCCCTGCGGCAAGTGCAACGATGGGGTTTTATCTTTCCGCAAGTACAGGCGAGACTGTTTGTGATCCTATCAAGAAGGTATCGCGTGTCATCGAGGCTGAACGTCGATATGACCCGACGGATAAAGTACCTCGACCCCAACCTGCGCTCACGCAGTCGGCTTTCGGGATAAAGCGTCGCAAGCGCCTGGGTGAACGCGAGGGCATGAGATCGTCCTATGCGCGATATCCCCTCGTTCAAGAGTATTTGCGACGCAACATCGAGTGAATCGCGTGTACCCTGCCTGACCAATGTAATGAAGTCGCTGGGCAGGCCATTCTTCGAGGTCGCTGCGATGTTTTGATAGGCCTGGTCTCGGTCATGCTCTCCGGCCTGAGGGTCTAAGAGTATGGTTCGAAACTCCGGCTCAAGGCCTCGCCCTGCTTCTGTGTCGTAAAGGAGTTCCAGCATCAAGCCGCGCAAATGCGTCGTGGTATTGGTTCCGGAAAGCAGAGGGCGGACATGCGCAATCATATCCGCGGTAAAGAAACCCGCGACATTGAACTTCCTCCACGAATCCATGCGCCGGAAAAATGGATCATTTTCAGCTAGCGCCCTTAGTCCGCTAAGAAGAGACGGCTTGACCGATGGATCGAGCTGCGATGCATCGCCGTTTGCAAACACTGCATAAGGATCAAGCTTGATAATTGTCAGCTGTGTATCGCGATTTCCGAGCGAGGCCATCCACCCCAAAAGGCCCCGCAGTTCGTTCCGTACTGTTGAATTCGGAGCAACAACCGCAAGGCAACGCCGTAAAGAGAAGGTATTAGAAGGGTCTTCGATGCGCTTGACCAGGTAGTCGGCCGCACAATATTCCGCGACGATGCGATGGACGGGATCATGGCGGTTGATGGTATCAGTCGGTTTAAAGAGCCGTGAGTTAAGAGCAAAGTCGGCGATTGCCGGATCTGACGCTATGCTACGAAGATACGGATAGGCATCATCCTCAATTTCTTCGTTGGCTGAAATGCCTAAAGTGCCTGAAAGAAGCAGTTTGGCGAAAATTTCGCTGGCCACGGCAACAATAGCGTCAATCTCCGGGCGAGCGGTCGCACCTGGAGCATCTCTCCGTTCGCTCGCAAGCCTGCGTACCGCATCGGCGTAAATCTGTTTCTTTGACGAGAATCGTCGGCCACCCTGCACGTAAGCGTCGGCAAGTAGCTTGAGAAACTGTGGATTGCCCAGGATGGGCGAGAGCTCGAAACGGGTCGCCTCGGTCCGGAACGCCTCGAAATCCTCCAGAGGCAGGCGGTCTGCGAACAACTGACGCTGTTCATCGTCATCGAATGGTTCGAGACGCAAAATGGTTGGCTTGACGCCAAAGCAATCGCGAACCGCAGCCGTGCGCGCCTCATCCCAAACGTATGAACGGCTTGCAAGAATGACAGTTGTAGCCGTGGATGCGCGCGCCTTCACAATGATTTCGTTGATTTTCTCCTCGCCGATGCGCGCCACTTCGTCGAGCGCATCGATCACGAGCACATTTTCCGGGGCGGGGTCTTCATGGACGAACTGAGCTGCACGGCGAAGGGGCACTCCATAACTCTTGCTAAAAAAATCGAGCAAGTCGGACTTTCCAGCGCCAGGCTCGGCAAGAACGACAAATATACCGCTCTGTCCGACGAGCTCGCTGTCCATCAAGAGCTTATCGCCACGGTGCAGCTTTCTTTGGATGTACAATTTCGGCATCAAGAAACTATAAGAAAGTTAGTGGTAGCCAGCCAGAAATTATGCTCGCTTGACGCGATTGCCTTGTTGACAACACGCGGGGATGTACAACGGACTTATCCTTGACCGACGAAGCGAGTGCATGGCCGCCAAAGTCTTCGGCTGGTTCGCCTTCGAAGATGCCCTAACGTTCTGATTTTTCGACCTAATATAGTTCGCGCTGCTGAGCGCGAGGTCAGGCGGCTGATCGCGCGTCGCGGCGCGCGTGGCTTGATTCGCCGATGATCGGGAGTGTAGATCCGGGCGGCGAATGTGGGGCGCGATCTCTAGATGGAGCGGGTGTGGCTGCATATGATAGCGCAGTCGCTTTTCTTTGGATCGTGCTTACCTGCCGATCAACGCCTTCGCCCCCGCTCACACCGCCTCGAGCTGATCCGTCGCGCGCTTCTTCTTCGCCTTCGATTGGCCGAGCAGGGTGCCTGCCGTGAGCGCGGCCGTATCGGCGACACCCGGGTCGCGCGAGATCATGGCGGCGACGATGGCGCCGTCGATCAACAGTCCAAGTTGATGCGCCAGCACCGAGGGCTCGCTCGAGCCGAGCTCGCTGGCGAGCTTCTCGATGTGGCCGAGCACGATCTTCTTGTGCTTCAGCGCGATGTTGCGAAACTGCTTGGCGTCCTTGTCGTGCTCGCCGACCGCATTGATGAAAGGGCAGCCGTAGAAGCGCTCCTCGGCAAACCAGCTCTTCAGCGCGGGAAAGATGCGCGTGAGCTTCGCCTGCGCATCGCCGCCGCCTTGCTCCATGGCGCCGATGAACCATTCGCGCCACTGCTTGCCCTCGCTCTCCAGCACGGCGTTGACGAGGTTGGTCTTGGAGCCGAACAATTTGTAGAGCGTCG
>NZ_AJQE01000188.1 GCF_000261685.1 Bradyrhizobium genomosp. I (2014)
CTCGATGATCGCATCGATGCCGGTCGCGTTGATGCCGTTCTTGCAGAACAGATGCGACGCGGCGCTGAGCAGGCGCCCTCGCGCGGATTCATCGTCGCCGGCGCCGGCGTGGGGCGAGTTCGAATTCTTCTTAGATGACGTCTTTGCCATGAGCTGCAACTTAATCGCAGCCGCGCCGCATCAGCAAGCCGCATCTGTTTGGCGCCGAAAAGATTCGCATCCGCTCACGCATCTGCTTCGCCTTTGAGCAGGAGAGGGCTGATCAATCCGCAGGCAGCGGTCGCTAAGCGGCTCCAATGCTTCGTATTTCGTTTCTGGCCTCGTCTGGCACGCTCCATGCAAGGAAACAGACCGTTCGGTATCCTGCCGATTTCCACTTCTGCCAGGGAGAAGACTGATGACTGCCGTCGTTCAAAAGACAGTGCTGACGGGGTGCCTCGCACCCATCGACAAGAATGGGCTCGAGCAGCTGATCGCCAACGGCAAGGCGAATCCGAAGGTCATCAAGACCTTGAAGTGCAAGACAATCGCGGAAGGAAAATTCCGCCACGCCAACTATATCCGCAACCTGTCGCCGTACATCGTCGACGAGCCGCCGGGTTTGCTGGGCGACGACACCGCGCCCAATCCGTCCGAAGCCTCGCTTGCCGCGCTCGGTTCCTGCCTCGCGGTCGGCCTGCATGCCAATGCCGTGCACCGCGGCTGGATCGTCAACAAGCTCGAACTGGAGCTCGAAGGCGATCTCAACATCACCGCGGTTTGGGGCACGGGCGACACCTCCGACAAGCCGGTCGGCTTCACCGATGTCCGCGTCAAGGTCGACATGGAATGCGAGGGCGTCTCGCCGGACGAGATCAACGCGCTGGTGGCTCATGTGAAGAAATGGTCGCCGGTCGCCAACACCTTCACCCGCCCGGTCAATCTCGAGGTCGGCATCTAGCTGCAGGCAGGACAAGGTGCGGGAGACGATCATGGGTTCACTGGCTTTATCGCGGGTCGAAGTTCTGGATCAGCCCGCACCGTCCATTGTGGGCGAGGTGGCGCGGATCGCGCGCGAGCAGCTCGCGCCGCTCGCCGCTGGCATCGACGACGGTACGGTCTATCCGGCCGAGGTGCTGCGCAGGTTCGGTGTGGTCGGAGCGTGGGGCAGTCACGTGCCCCACGAAGGCCCGGCGGATCTGCGCTGCGCCATCCAGGCGATGGCGGCGATTGGGGAAGTCTGCGGGGCCACGGCCTTCATGGCCTGGTGCCAGGACACCCTGGTCTGGTACGCGGCGAACTCGACGAACCTGAAGCTCGCCAAGCGCTTCGGCGATGCCTTCTCGACGGGGCGCGTGCTCGGCGGCACCGGACTTTCCAACCCGATGAAGAGCTTCTTCGGCATCGAGAAATTGAAGCTGAAGGGGCGCAAGGTCGATGGCGGCTATATCGTGCGTGGCGCGCTGCCCTGGGTCTCCAATCTCGGCCCGGATCATTATTTCGGCACGATCTTCGAGCGCGAGGACGATCAGGGCATCGCAAAAGGCGAGCCCCGCACGGTCATGTTCCTGGCCGACTGCTCGGACCCTGCGATCACGCTGACGCCGTGCAAGCCGTTTCTCGCCATGGACGGCACCGGCACCTACGGGGTGCAGTTCCGCGACGCCTTCGTGCCGGACGAGCTGATCCTGGCCGATCCCGCCGGGCCCTTCGTCAAGAAGATCCGCGCCGGCTTCATCCTGCTCCAGGCCGGCATGGCGCTCGGCCTCATCAAGGATTGCATCAACATCATGGACGAGGTCGACAGTCCTCTCGGCCATATCAACCGCTATCTGCCGCAGCAGCCGGTGCATTTCCGCGATCTCGCCGCCGAGCTCGAGGCCGAGACCATGGCGCTGGCGCGCGATCCCTACAACGAGGAGGAAACCTACTGGCGCAAGGTGATTGCGCTGCGGCTTCGCGCCGGCGAGGCCAGCGTCACGGCGGCGCATGCGGCGATGCTGCATTGTGGCGCGCGCGGCTACCTGAAGAGCCACCGCGCGCAGCGGCGCATGCGCGAGGCCTATTTCGTCGCGATCGTCACGCCTGCCACCAAGCAGCTGCGCAAGATGCTCGCGGATTCCTGAGCTTTACGAGTCCACCCCAAGACGACCCTGAAGACCCCCAACCTCAACGGAGAGGCTGCCATGACTGACGTCCTGATCACTGCCGTCGAACTTGCCGATCTCTTGAAGAGCGAACCGTGTGTCGTCATCGACACCCGCAATCCTGACGCTTATGCCGCCGGGCATCTTCCGAACGCCGTCAACGTCCATGAGATCTTCACCTTCCTCGCGACCTCGACGCCCGAGGGGATGACCGAGCTGAAGACGAAATTTGCCGACGCGTTCGGTGCGGCCGGTCTGTCCGGCAAGGAGACTGCGGTGATCTACGAGCAGTCGATGAACTCGGGCTTCGGTCAGTCCTGCCGCGGCTACTACCTGCTCACCATGCTCGGCTATCCCAAGGTGAAGGTGCTGCATGGCGGTTTCGATGCCTGGTCGGCCGCGGGCTTCCCGGTGACGAAGGACGTGCCGGCACCGGCACAGGCATCGTTCGCGATCGTGCCGGAGGCGGGCGAGATCCTGATCGACGCCAAGACCATGCTCGGCGCGGTCGGCAAGCCCGGCATCGCCATCCTCGACGTGCGCGACGTCGACGAGTGGATCGGCGACAGCTCTTCTCCCTACGGGAAGGATTTCTGCCCGCGCAAGGGCCGCATTCCCGGCGCGGTGTGGCTGGAATGGTATCGGATGATGAAGCCGACCGCCGAGGGCCCCCGCTTCAAGTCCAAGGACGAGATTCTGGCCGAATGCGCCACGGTCGGCATCTCGCAGACCACGCCGGTCTATCTCTACTGCTTCAAGGGGGCACGCGCTTCGAACACGTTCCTGGCACTGAAGAACGCGGGCGTGAAGGACGTGCGGATGTATTTCGGCTCCTGGAACGAATGGTCGCGCGATCCCTCGCTGCCGATCGAGCAGGGGCTGCCGATTGCAGCTGACGTGACGACCAAGGCGGCCTGAGCAAGCGCCTCGTCCTTCGAGATGACCGCTTCGCGGTCTCCTCAGGATGAGGCTAAGCGGCATCGGTGTCTGTTGCTTCCGTTGCCGCGCACTCCGCCCTCATCCTGAGGAGCCCGCCTATGGCGGGCGTCTCGAAGGATGGGCCGCATGCGGCGGACGGGGCGCAATCCCGAGCGCCTTGATCCGCGAGGCCAGTGTGGTCGGCTTGATATCGAGCATTTCGGCGGCGCCGCCGGGACCGAAGACTTTTCCGGCGCAGGCCTCGAGTGCGGCGAGAATGTTGCCGCGCTCGTGGTCGCGCATCTCAGATGAGGTCATGACCGCCGGGCGCGCATCGGCCTTCGGGCGCGCGGCGCCGGGCGGAACTTGCGCGCCGGAGGCGTCAGGCAGATCGATGCGCAGGCGGCCGTTCTGGGACAGGATCGCAGCGCGCTCGATCACGTTCTGCAATTCGCGGACATTGCCGGGCCAGTCGTAGCGGGTCAGCCGCCGCGCATCGCCCTCCGACAGACGCAGGTTCGATTTCAGCGCCTTGCCCTCGCGCGTCAGGAAGTGTTGGGCGAGCAACGGAATGTCCTCGCGCCGTTCGCGCAAGGGCACGGTCTCGATCGGAAACACGTTGAGGCGGAAATAGAGGTCCTCGCGGAAACGGCCGCGCTGGACTTCCTGCTTGAGGTCGCGATTGGTCGCGGCGATGACGCGGACGTCGACCGCGCGGGTGCGCGCCTCGCCGACACGCTCGAAATGGCCCTCCTGCAACACGCGCAGCAGCTTGCCCTGGAGCTCGATCGGAATTTCGCCGACCTCGTCCAGGAACAGCGTGCCGCCGTTGGCGAGCTCGAAGCGGCCGATACGGTCGCGGGTCGCGCCGGTGAAGGCGCCGCGGACATGGCCGAAGAACTCGCTCTCGAACAATTCGCGCGGGATCGCGGCGCAGTTGACGCGGATCAGCGGCCGGTCGCTGCGGGTGGAATCCTCGTGGATGGCGCGCGCGATCAGCTCCTTGCCGGTGCCGGATTCGCCGGTGATCATCACCGCCGCCGTGGTCGGCGCCACCAGCTTGACCTGGCGAAGCGTCTTCTGGATCGCCTCGCTTCCACCGATGATGCCGCGCGGATTGGTCTCGATCCGGATCTCCTCCTGCAGGTATGCATTTTCCAATTCCAGCCGCTCGCGCAGGCGATCGACTTCGGCGAGTGCCGCATGCAGCTTCTCGTCGGCCTCGCGGCGCTGGCTGACATCGCGAAACACGACGACCGCGCCGACGACCACGCCGCGGTCGCGGATCGGGGTCGAGGTGTATTCGACCCAGGCGGGCGAGCCGTCCTTGCGCCAAAACACCTCGCCGTCGACCTGATGCACGGCGCCGTCGCGGAACGCCGCATAGATCGGGCAGTCGTGATCGGGATAATGGCGGCCGTCGTGGTGGGTGTGGTGCACGATCGGGTGGATCTCCTTGCCGACCAGCTCTTCGGCGGTCCAGCCCAGCATCCGCTCCGCCGCGGGGTTCACGAAGGTGGTCTTTCCTTCCGCGTTCACGCCATAGATGCCTTCGCCGGCGGCGCGCAGGATCAGCTGGTTCTCGCGCTCGATGTCCTGGAACACGCGCTCCACCCGCTGCCATGTCGAGATGCCGCTGCGCATGTGATCTTCGGCGGCGGCATCGACATTGCGCCGGCGGCGCGCGTCGAGATCGGTCAGCGTGAGCAGCAGCAGGGAGCGCCCGTCATGCGGTAGCCGGCAACCGGCATATTCGAGCCGGAGATTTTGCCCGGTCGCATGGCGGGGATTGAGGGCCGTGGTCCAGTAGGCGCCCTTGTGCAGCACGGCCTGGGTGAAGACGGTGAGGGCTGGAAGCTCGCCGGCGTGCAGCGTGCTGGCCCTGGTCTGCCGCAGCAGGGCGCGGTCGTAGCCGAGCAGGGCGCAGGCAGCGGGATTGGCATCGACGATCTGGTCGCCGAAGGGGTCGATCAGCAGCGTCGCCTCGACCGAGGATTCGAAGGCTGCGATGCGCGGGTCGATGGCGGGAGCCGCATCATCGTGGACGGGCATTGGCGTCGTTGCCATTGCGAGATCTCGTAATTGAGCTACGAAATCTCGTTTATCACGAGTTTTCGTAGCGGCCAAGCGTCGCGGAAAGTGCTGCGTCATCAAGGCACTGACCGATCCGGCGGCCGTGGCATGCTCCTTGCCTAATTCTTCCTCGCAATGACGCGCAGGAGGGCCGATGTCCACGTTCGACAATCCGTTTGATCCCGACCGCAACCTTCGAGCCGGCTGCGCCTGTGGCCAGCATCGTTCGGCCCTGGAGCACGAGCAGGCCGAGTCGGCCCTGCGCTGCGAACCCATCGAAAGCGAGGACAAGCGCTACGAAGGTGTCGTCGCGTCCGCGGTGATGCGCGCGATGTTTCCGCAAGATATGGCGCGCCGCGCCTTCCTGAAATCGGTCGGTGCGTCGACCGCGCTTGCGGCGCTGTCGCAGTTCTTCCCGCTTCAGACCGCGACCGAAGTGTTCGCGCAAGGAGGCGCGCCCGAGAAAAAGGACCTCAAGGTCGGCTTCATCCCGATCACCTGCGCGACACCCATCATCATGGCGGCGCCGCTCGGCTTCTATTCGAAGCACGGCCTCAACGTCGAAGTGGTCAAGACCGCGGGATGGGCCGTAGTCCGCGACAAGACCATCAACAAGGAATACGACGCCGCGCACATGCTGGCGCCGATGCCGCTCGCGATCTCGCTCGGCCTCGGCTCGAACGCCATTCCCTTCGCCGTCCCCGCGATCGAAAACATCAACGGGCAGGGCATCACGCTTGCGATGAAGCACAAGGACAAGCGCGACCCGAAAAGCTGGAAGGGACTGAAGTTCGCCATTCCCTTCGACTATTCCATGCACAACTATCTGCTGCGCTATTATCTCGCCGAGCACGGCATCGACCCTGATACCGACGTGCAGCTGCGCTCGGTGCCGCCGCCCGAAATGGTCGCGAACCTGCGCGCCGACAACATCGACGGCTTCCTCGCCCCGGACAACATCTGCCAGCGCGCGATCTATGACGGCGTCGGCTTCATGCACATATTGTCCAAGGAAATCTGGGACGGCCACCCCTGCTGCAGCTTCGCCGCCAGCCGCGAATTCATCACGACTGCGCCGAACAGCTTTGCGGCGCTGACACGGGCCATCGTCGATGCCACCGCCTATGCGTCGAAGGCCGAGAACCGCAAGCAGATCGCGGAGGCGATCGCGCCGGCCAACTACATCAACGCGCCGGTGACGGTGCTGGAGCAGGTCTTGACCGGCACCTATGCCGACGGCCTCGGCGGGGTAAAGACCGATCCCAAGCGCGTCGATTTCGATCCGTTCCCCTGGCAGTCCTTTGCAGTGTGGATGCTGACGCAGATGAAGCGCTGGGGCCAGATCAAGGGAGACGTCGACTACAAGGCGATCGCCGAGCAGGTGTACCTCGCCACCGACACCAAGAAGCTGATGACCGAGATGGGGCTTTCGCCGCCTGCAAGCGCCTACAAATCGTTCGCGGTGATGGGAAAGACGTTCGATCCGGCCAAGCCGGAGGACTATCTGGCGGGCTTCAAGATCAGGAAGGCGTCGTGATGATGGGCGCCGATCTCGTGTCCCGGACGCGATGCAGCACTCCCGGCGATGCGAAGCATCGTCCGGTGTGCTGCTTCGCAGAGCCGGGACCCGGTCGGGCCGCATGGGTCCCGGTTCTACGTCGCACCGCTTCGCGCTGCGCCGCGCCCGGGACACGATACCTGGGATATACGAGATGAACAGCTCCCTCCGTCTCCGTGCCGGCCTCGTCTCCATCGTGCTGCTCGCCGCGTTTCTCGGCGTCTGGCACCTCGCCACGCGTTCGACTGCGCCGGTGACGACGATGAGCCCGGAATACGCCAAGCTGATGGGGCTGACCGCGACGCAGGGCAAATCAGCGATGCCAGGGCCGCTCGATGTCGGCGCCAAGCTCTGGGACCATCTGAAGCGGCCGTTCTACGACAACGGGCCGAACGACAAGGGGCTCGGAATCCAGCTCGGCTATTCCATCGCGCGAGTCGGCGCCGGCTATCTGCTCGCCGTGCTCGTCGCCATCCCGCTCGGCTTCCTGATCGGCATGTCGCCGCTGCTGAGCAAGGCGCTCGATCCGTTCATCCAGGTGCTCAAGCCGATCTCGCCGCTGGCCTGGATGCCGCTCGCGCTCTACACCATCAAGGATTCCTCGATTTCGGCGATCTTCGTCATCTTCATCTGCTCGATCTGGCCGATGCTGCTCAACACTGTGTTCGGCGTCGCCAGCGTGCGCAGGGAATGGATCAACGTCGCGCGCACGCTCGAGGTCGGGACCGTCAGGCGCGCCTTCACCGTGATCCTGCCGGCGGCGGCGCCGACGATCCTGACCGGCATGCGCATCTCGATCGGGATTGCCTGGCTCGTGATCGTCGCCGCCGAGATGCTCGTCGGCGGCACCGGTATCGGCTATTTCGTCTGGAACGAGTGGAATAACCTCTCGATCACCAACGTCATCATCGCGATCCTGCTGATCGGGGTCGTCGGCATGCTGCTCGACCAGATCCTCGCGCGCTTCACGCGCATGGTCACGTTTCCGGAGTAGGGCGATGGCGACGACACAGACTCAGCCGTGTCCCGGACGCACTGCGGCGCGAAGTGCCGCTGTGCAGAGCCGGGACCCATTGCCGCAACATGGGTCCCGGTTCTGCGGCGCACCACTGCGTGGCGCACCGCGCCCGGGACACGAGATTTACACATGACCGACAAATTCGTCTCCATCGAAGGCATCGCCAAGCGTTATCCCGGCGCGGGCGGCGCCACGACAACCGTGTTCGAGAACCTGTGGCTCTCGATGGCGCGGGGCGAGTTCGCTTGCGTGATCGGCCATTCCGGCTGCGGCAAGACCACGGTGCTCAACATCCTCGCCGGCCTCGATGCGCCGAGCGAGGGCGCCGTCATCGTCGACGGCCAGGCGATCGCGGGCACCAGCCTCGACCGCGCCGTGATCTTCCAGAGCCACGCGCTCTTGCCCTGGCGCACCGTGCTCGGCAACGTCGCCTATGCCGTGAGCTCGAAATGGCGGAGCTGGGATCGCGCCAAGGTGAGGGCGCACGCGCAGACTTTCATCGATCTCGTTGGACTGACAGGTTCGGAGCACAAGCGTCCGTCGGAGCTGTCGGGCGGCATGAAGCAGCGCGTCGGCATCGCGCGGGCGCTGTCGATCACGCCGAAGATGATGCTGATGGACGAGCCGTTCTCCGCGCTCGACGCGCTGACGCGCGGCACGCTCCAGGACGAGGTGCGGCGCATATGCCTCGAGACCGGGCAGACCGCGTTCATGATCACCCATGACGTCGACGAGGCGATCTATCTCGCCGACAAGATTTTCCTGATGACCAATGGTCCAGGGGCGGTGCTGGCCGAGGTCGTCGAGAACCCGCTGCCTCGAGATCGCGGCCGCATCGATCTGCACCGCCATCCGCTGTACTACGCCTTGCGCAACCACATCATCGATTTCCTGGTGACGCGAAGCAAGACCTTTGCCGCCGAGACACCCGATCACGATCCGCGCAACGTGCCGTTGGTGCCCATCGGCAAGCCCGGCCTTTCAATCGCATCGACCGGCGAAGAGCCACGACAGACCTGGATGCCGGGGACAAATCCCGGATTGAGCGCCTAGCAAGGAGACCCTGACATGAAACGCGAAGACCTCACTGAGAAGCTGCTCGACATCAAGCGCGAGAAGGGCTGGAGCTGGAAGCACATCTGCGAGAAGATCGGCGGCTATTCCGAAGTGCTGATCGTCGGCGCCATCCTCGGCCAGATGAAATTGACGAAGCCGCAGGCCGCCAATGCCGGCGAACTGTTCGGCCTGTCGAAGGCCGAAGTCGCCATGCTCAACGAGACGCCGATGCGCGGCATGCCCATGCCTCCGACCGATCCCCTGATCTATCGCTTCTATGAACTGGTGATGGTGAACGGCCCGGCCTGGAAGGCCTTGATCGAGGAGGAGTACGGCGACGGCATCATGTCGGCGATCGATTTCGACATGGTGATGGAGCGCTTGCCCAACCCGAAGGGCGATCGCGTCAAGATCACCATGAGCGGCAAGTTCCTGCCGTACAAATATTACGGCGCCAGCGGCAACGTGCCGGAATACGGCTTCAAGGAGGAGTGAGCCAGACCCTTGTCATTCCGGGGCGATGCAAAGCATCGAACCCGGAATCTCGAGATTCCGGGTCCGCGCTGGCGCGCGTCCCGGAATGACATTTCGTGTCACTTCCCCGCCTTCACCTCGGCGGCGGCCACCGCGAGCAGCTCGCTCATCTTGGCGCGAATCGCCTGCTCGGTGACGGCGACGTTCCTGGCGGCGAAATCGGCCGTCAGCTTGCGCAGGACGTCGGCATCGCCGGCCTCCTCGAAATCCGACGCGACCACCTCCTTGGCATAGGCGGTGGCGGCTTCACCGGTGATGCCGAGCTTTTCGGCCGCCCACAGGCCGAGCAGCCGGTTGCGGCGGGGGCCCC
>NZ_AJQE01000189.1 GCF_000261685.1 Bradyrhizobium genomosp. I (2014)
GCCTTGAACTTCTGCTCCTCGTCGAGGGCGAACTTCTTCTCGAAACCTTCCTGGCGCTTGTCGAACTCGCTCATGCCTTGTTCCAAATCCCCTGCTGAATGGCGCGGGAGCCTTCCGTTGCGGCGACCCGGCTGGATGCCTACATAGATAGCACCAATCGGCAAAACAACGGGCCGTTAAGCCGCAGGCAAGATGGTATAAGTTGGCGCCGGACGGCCGGATCGATTGTGCTGGGACAGCCAATCGGATAGGTTGCCTAAAGGTTTGGTTCCCGTTCTGTTTCCAAGGGTTAATGGATGGGTTCCCGGCCGTTCACGGCAGCTCCGCTGTGGGTCGCAATCCTAGTCAACCGGAGCACACCAATTTCATGGATTTCAACAAAACACGGTACATCCCAATGAGCCGTCGGCGTCGCATTTATGAAGGCAAGGCAAAGGTTCTCTACGAAGGCCCCGAGCCCGGTACCCTGATCCAGCACTTCAAGGACGACGCCACCGCGTTCAATGCGAAAAAGCATCAGGTGATCGAGGGCAAGGGTGTCCTCAACAACCGGATCTCCGAGTACCTGTTTCAGCACCTCAACGACATTGGGGTGCCGACCCATTTCATCCGCCGTCTCAACATGCGCGAGCAGTTGATTCGCGAGGTCGAGATCGTGCCGCTGGAAGTGGTGGTGCGGAATGTCGCCGCCGGCTCGCTGTCGCAGCGCCTCGGCATCGAGGAGGGCACCCAGCTGCCCCGTTCGATCATCGAATTCTATTACAAGAACGACCAGCTCAACGACCCCATGGTGTCGGAAGAGCACATCACCGCGTTCGGCTGGGCGACGCCGCAGGAGATCGACGACATCATGGCGCTCGCCATCCGCGTCAACGATTTCCTCACCGGCCTCTTCCTCGGCATCGGCATCCGCCTCGTCGACTTCAAGATGGAGTGCGGGCGCCTGTTCGAGAACGAGATGATGCGGATCATCGTCGCCGACGAGATCTCGCCGGATAGCTGCCGTCTCTGGGACATCAAGTCGAACGAGAAGCTCGACAAGGACCGTTTCCGCAGGGATCTCGGCGGCCTGCTCGAGGCCTATACCGAAGTCGCAAAGCGTCTCGGCATCCTCATGGAGAACGAGCGTCCACAGGGCTCCGGCCCGGTGCTGGTGAAGAGCTGAGAGAGGATTTCGACGTGAAGGCACGTGTCACCGTTACCTTGAAGACGGGCATCCTCGATCCGCAAGGCAAGGCCATCGAAGGCGCGCTGAGGTCGCTCGGCGTCGATGGCGTCGCCAGCGTCCGGCAGGGCAAGGTGTTCGACATCGAGCTTGCCGGCGCCGACAAGGCCAAGGCGGAAGCGGCGCTGAAGGAAGCCGCCGACAAGCTGCTGGCGAACACCGTGATCGAGAATTATCGGGTGGAGATCGTCTGAGCTGTCGCTCCTCATCCTGAGGAGCGCGCCCCTCGAACGATGAAGGCCGAGGTGTCGGAGCCGGGCCTGCATGTTTCGAGACGGCGCTTGTGCGCCTCCTCACCATGAGGGTCTGGCTGTCAAGCGCTGTTGGTTGACCGCCCCTCGCTCACAGCCACCCAACGCTGCGAAAACGCCAGTACAGCGCGGCGCAGGCCGTCAGCATCAGGCCCAGCAGCATGTAGTAGCCATACTCCCATTCCAGCTCCGGCATGTGCTTGAAGTTCATGCCGTAGATGCCGGCGAGCGCGGTCGGGATCGCGATGATCGCCAGCCACGAGGCGAGCTTCTTCGACACCGCGGTCTCGTGGGCCTGGCCGACCAGCAGGCTGGCCTCGAAGGCGAAGGCCAGCACCTCGCGCATGGAATCGATGCGCTCCTGGATGTTGCGGACATGGTCGGTGACGTCGCGGAACAGGGGTTGCATCGTCGCGCGCACCATCGACAGCTCATCGTGCTCGAGCCGGCGGCAGACCTCCACCAGCGGCCCGATCGCGTTGCGGAGCCGTAACAGGTCACGGCGCAGCATGTAGAGCCGCTCGATCTGCGTCTTGGTGATCGCGTGCGCGAGCACGTCGTCCTCGATCTCCTCGATCTCTTCGTGAATGCTTTCCAGCACGGGCGAGTAGTTGTCGACGATGAAATCGAGGATGGCGTAGAGGATGTAATCCTCGCCGCGCGCGAGCGCCCGCGGGCAGCTCTCGCAGCGCTCGCGCACCGGCGTATAGGAGGTCGAAGCGCCGTGGCGCACCGAGACCAGATAGCCCTCGCCGACGAAAATGTGCGTCTCGCCGAAGGCGATGCGGCCCTCGATCAATTGCGCGGTGCGCGCGACGATGAACAGGGCCTCGCCATATTGCTCGATCTTGGGCCGCTGATGGGCGTGGTTGGCGTCCTCGATCGCGAGCTCGTGGAGGTCGAACTGCTTCTGCACCGCGCCGAGCAGCGCCATGTCGGGCTCGTGCAGGCCGATCCAGACCACATGGCCGGGTTTGGCCCGCCAGCTCGAGGCCTCACTGATGGCGATATTGGCGACACGCCGTCCGTCGACATAGGCGCCGGCGGCGACGACGCCCTCGGTGGGCACCGGTTCGGAGAGGGATGTGGGGAGCGACGGGACATTCATGGCTTCAATCCCGGGCTAGATCGTCAGGCAGACGTGCCGTGGCTATGGCCTGTGTACAAGGCCGCCCGGCGAGGCTAGCACTGGTAAAATTCCCGTCAAATGGCTATGTCTCTTCACGAATTGGCCCTTTGGCCAGCCCGATTCCCGTCATCGCCGGAACCCCGAACCATGAAAGCCGCCATTCTCGTCTTTCCCGGAATCAACCGCGAGCGCGACATGGCGCGTGCCTTGAGGCTGATCTCGGGCAGCGAGCCGGCGATGGTCTGGCACGCCGAGACGTCATTGCCTGCGGGTACCGACCTCGTGGTGGTGCCGGGCGGCTTCTCCTACGGCGACTATTTGCGCTGCGGCGCGATCGCGGCACGCGCGCCGGTGATGGACGCGGTGCGCGCCTATGCGGCCGGGGGCGGCCTCGTGCTCGGCGTCTGCAACGGTTTCCAGATCCTCTGTGAATCCGGCCTGCTGCCGGGCGTCCTGATGCGCAATGCGCGGCTGAAATTCATCTGCAGGGATGTGCACCTGCGCGTCGAGCGCTCCGACACGCCCTTCACGCGCGGCTACAATGCGGGCCAGGTGATCCGCGTGCCCGTCGCGCACGGCGAGGGCAATTACGAGGCGGACGAGGAGACCATCAAGCGGCTCGAAGGCGAGGGGCGGGTGCTCTATCGCTACTGCTCGGCCGCCGGCGTGGTCGACGAGGCCGCCAACATCAACGGCGCAGCGCATTCCATCGCCGGCATCGTCAATGACAGGGGCAACGTGCTCGGCATGATGCCGCATCCGGAAAACCACGTCGAAGACATCATGGGCTGCACCGACGGCCGCGGCCTGTTCGCCGGCCTCGTCCAGCATCTGGAAAAGGCCGCGTGATCCTGCCGGTGTTGAAGCGGACGCTCGCCGCGATTGCGGCGGTGTCGTTCGCGACCGCTGCGAAAGCCATTCCGCTTTAGTCAGCCAGGATAAACCGGAGCGTGCCTGCTCGACGCGTTGGCTTGCCGGTATCGTTGGTGTGATTGACGCCGTCCATGACGGGCACCTCAGTGAAATCGAACGGGCTTACTCCGTCCAGGCAGGCCACGTTGACGGCGTATGATGTCGTGTCAGATCGCCGTTGATGATGCGTGTATATTCCGCAGCGAGAACAGAAGAAGTGTTGCGCCGATCCGGTATGGAAGCGGTAGGTTGTCAGCGCGTCCGCGCCCTGCAGGAACTTGATCCCACCCATTTCCGCCATGGCAACGACGGCGCCTCGCATCCGGCAGTAAGAGCAAGTGCAGCGGCGGATCGAATTGAAGCCGTCGCTGAGCGTCGCCTTGAAGCGCACCGCGCCGCAATGACACTGGCCGGCCCAAACGTTCGTGTCGCTCACCATGTTTTTCTGTTTCTCCTGTTCAGATTGATTCTGCGGCCACAGCTTGGTTGAGTCCAGACCCTAGCGCAGCTTGAGCTTCTCCGCAGGCACCGTCATCGCGGCAACGCCGGCCATCACCAGCAGCAGGCCCAGCGCCAAATTCGACGGCACGCTCTCGCCGAGCAGCAGCACCGACAAACCGACGCCGATCGGGATGCGCAAATAGCCTTGGGCGTTCGTGGTCAGCGTGCCGAGGCGGCCGAGGCAGACGTAGAACAGCATCAATCCGAGCGCGCTCGAGACGATGCCCATGACGATGGTGGCGACGATTGCCGTCGGAGACGGATGCAGCGTCCAGGGCTGGTCGATGATCAGCGAGGGGGGCAACAGGATGAAGCCGCCGAACAGCAGCGAGCCGGCCGCCACCACCATCGGGTCGTATTCGGAGAGGCGAAGACCGAAGATCGTCGCGCAGGCAAAGGAGATGGTGGCGAGCAGGATGGCGATTTCCGCAACGATCTCGCTACTGAGGCCGCGTAGCGAATCGAGGCCGACGATGGCGACAGTTCCGGCAAGTCCGAGGATCGCGCCGGCGAGCTTGAGCAGCGTTGCCGGCTCGTGCCGCGTGATCAGCGAGGTGATCAGGAAGGCGAAGATCGGCGTCGTCGAAGCCAGCACCACCGTGTTCGAGGCCGGCACATATTGCTGCGACCAGGTGATGATCAGGAACGGGAAGGTCGAGTTGATCAATTGCTGGGTCGCGAACAGCTTCCAGGCCCTGGCGTCGGTCGGGAGCTTGATGCCGCGCATCCACAGGATCGCGAACAGGAAGGCGGCCGCGATCAGCGAGCGCGCCGAGATGAAGGTGATGGGCGGGATGGTGGGAAGCGCCAGCTTGGCCAGCGGATAGGTCGAGCTCCAGCAGCAGGCGAGCGTGAGCAGCAGCGCATAGTCACGCCAGTTGCGTGCGCCGGCGGCGGCCACGGACGGCAACGGCGATGATGCGGAGGCCGCCGTGCCCCCCGTCGGCGATGTGCTCTGCGGCACCTTGTTTCCTGCTCCCCGGCGCGATAGCGCTTGCCGGGAAGTCTGGGCGAGGGGGCGCGAAAAGGGAAGGCACCGAGCTATGCGTTTGGCTGAGGCAGTGCCTTCCGCTTCATCCGCTTGATCGTGCCGGAAAAGGTCAGCAGCACGCGCGTCCCGGACATCATCTTCCCGCGCAGGAAGATCAGCGAGCCGCCGGCGCGGGTGACCTCGCCGGTGCATTCGATCAGCTCGCCCTCCCGTGCCGCGTCGAGGAATTCGCAGGCGAAATTGGTCGTCACCGCCCGGCTGTCAAGGACGTGCGTGGCGATCGCGAACAGGGAATAGTCGGCAAAGGCCATGTAGCAGCCGCCATGGACGTTCCCGGAGCCGTTGAGGTGCTTCTTCTCGACCCGGAAGGCGCTGCGGACACTGCCGTCCGCCTCGATCCGGTGCCAGAAGGGGCCGACATGGACCTCAAAACTATCGCGAATCCAGGTCCGCCAGCCCACAAATTCGCCCTCCGTGGCGATGTGGAGGTCGGGACGGCGGGGCGGGGGCGCTTTGGTCAATTCGTGCAAGGAAATGGGCCTTCAATTGCGGGTCTTTAGCCCTTAAATCCGATCCATTCGCGCCGTGCAATTCCTGTTCCCGCGGGGCCCCCGGCGCAAAACGTGGGACTGCGGGAAAATGCGCCATAAAGGGCTTTCCGCGAGCCCCCGATGTTCCTAAGAACGGCCAACCGCCGCCGAAAGCCCCTGAAGCCATGAAGAACGAACCCAAGATCACCCCCGAACTGGTTGCCGCCCATGGGCTCAAGCCCGACGAGTACGAGCGCATCCTGAAGCTGATCGGGCGGGAGCCGACCTTCACCGAGCTCGGCATCTTCTCGGCGATGTGGAACGAGCACTGCTCGTACAAGTCCTCGCGCATCCATTTGCGCGGCTTGCCGACCAAGGCGCCTTGGGTGATCCAGGGCCCCGGCGAGAACGCCGGCGTGATCGACATCGGTGACGGCCAGGCCGTGGTCTTCAAGATGGAGAGCCACAACCACCCGAGCTATATCGAGCCGTATCAGGGCGCGACCACCGGCGTCGGCGGCATCCTGCGTGACGTCTTCACCATGGGCGCGCGTCCGATCGCCTGCCTCAATGCGCTCAGCTTCGGCGCGCCCGAGCACCCGAAGACCCGGCATCTGGTCTCCGGCGTGGTGGCTGGCGTCGGCGGCTACGGCAATTCCTTCGGCGTGCCGACGGTCGGCGGCCAGGTGCGCTTCCACACCCGCTATGACGGCAACATCCTCGTCAACGCGATGGCGGTGGGCCTCGCCGATGCCGACAAGATCTTTTATGCAGCCGCCTCCGGCGTGAACATGCCGATCGTCTATCTGGGCTCCAAGACCGGCCGCGACGGCATTCACGGCGCCTCGATGGCCTCGGCCGAGTTCGACGACAAGTCCGAGGAGAAGCGTCCGACCGTGCAGGTCGGCGACCCCTTCGCCGAGAAGCTGCTGCTGGAGGCCTGCCTCGAGATCATGGAGAAGGGCTGCGTCATTGCGATCCAGGACATGGGCGCGGCAGGCCTGACCTGCTCGGCGGTCGAGATGGGCGCCAAGGGCGATCTCGGCGTCGACCTCGACCTCGACGTGGTGCCGACCCGCGAGACCGGCATGAGCGCCTACGAGATGATGCTCTCGGAGAGCCAGGAGCGCATGCTCATGGTGCTCAAGCCCGAGAAGGAGCAGGAAGCCGAGGCGATCTTCAGGAAGTGGGGACTCGACTTCGCCGTGGTCGGCTACACCACGCCGAGCAAGCGTTTCGTGGTCAAGCACGGCGGCGACGTCATGGCCGACCTGCCGATCAAGGAGCTCGGCGACGAGGCGCCGGTCTATGACCGCCCGCATGTCCCCTCCGCCGCGCTGCCGGTCGTGCATGCGCGCGAGGTGCCGGCGCCGATGGGCTTAGGTAGCGCGCTGGAGAAGCTGATCGGCACGCCCGACATGTGTTCCAAGCGCTGGGTCTGGGAGCAGTACGACCACGTCATCCTCGGCAACACCATGCAGCGTCCCGGCGGCGATGCCGCCGTGGTGCGGGTGCAGGACGGGCCGAAGGGGCTGGCGCTGACCGTCGACGTCACACCGCGCTATTGCGAAGCCGACCCGTTCGAGGGCGGCAAGCAGGCGGTGGCGGAAGCCTGGCGCAACATCACCGCGGTCGGCGGCAAGCCGCTCGCGATCACCGACAATCTCAATTTCGGCAATCCCGAAAGGCCCGAGATCATGGGCCAGTTCGTCGGCTGTCTGAAGGGCATCTCGGAAGCCTGCCGCACGCTGGATTTCCCGGTCGTCTCCGGCAACGTGTCGCTCTACAACGAGACCAACGGCCGCGCGATCCTGCCCACGCCCTCGATCGGTGGCGTCGGCCTGCTCGACGATTTCACCAAGTCCGCCTCGCTCGCCTTCAAGGCCGAAGGCGAGGCGATCCTCCTGATCGGCGAGACCCATGGCTGGCTCGGCCAGTCCGTCTACCTGCGCGACATCTGCGGTCGCGAGGAAGGCGCGCCGCCGCCGGTCGATCTCGCCGCAGAGAAGCGCAACGGCGATTGCGTGCGCGGCATGATCCATGCGGGCACCGCGACCGCCGTGCACGATCTCTCCGACGGTGGCCTCCTGATCGCCCTTGCCGAGATGGCGATGGCGAGCGGTATCGGCGCAAAATTGCTCGCGGCGCCGGCCGCGCTGGTGCCGCAGGCCTACTGGTTCGGCGAGGACCAGGCGCGCTACCTCGTCACCGTGCCGGAAACGGAAGCCGGTCGCGTGCTCGCCAAGATGCGTGGCTGCGAGGTGCCCTGCGTGCGGATCGGCACCACCGGCGGCGATGCGATCACGATCGCGGGCGAGGCGCCGGTTGCGATCGACACGCTGCGCAAATCGTTCGAGCGCTGGCTGCCGGAGTACATGGGCGGGAAGGCGGCGTAAGTCGCCGCCACACACTCTGTCATTGCGAGCCAACGGGTCCGCGCGAAGCGCGGCCCGATGACAGGCTCCGCGAAGCAATCCAGGATCCCTCCGCCGAGGCAGTCTGGATTGCTTCGTCGCAAGGGCTCCTCGCAATGACGAGTGGAGAGGCCATGCCTCACAATACGCGCGAGGCGCCCGGGATCTGCCGCAACGCTCGCGTAAGCGCCCAGCTCGCCGCGACTGTCAGTACAAAGCCGATTGTGGCCTTGACGATCGCCGGCAGGTCATAGTCGAACAGCCAGTATTGCAGCCACAGTGCGAATGGATAGTGCACCAGGAACATGCCGTACGCGTCGCTCTGCATTGGATCGAGCAGCTTGGCCGAGCCTGATTGCTTGAACCTCTGGAAAAAGGCCAGGATCAGAAACATGATGGCCACGCTGAAGACAGTGAAGCAGATGGCATAGAGCGCTTCATACCAGTCCGGCAACGGCGACGGGTTGCCCAGTATTTCGCGCTTGATGAAGATCAGCACCCACAAGAGGCAATACGGAACGATCGCCAGTACCATCCAGTCCCAGCTGACCTTTGCCATACGGCCGTCGGCAGCGAGCAGCCCGCGATCCATTTGCGCAACGCCAATGCCGGCACCGAAAAAGAAGTAGGTCGCGTAGAGCATCACACGCCCTTGCTGGACCGAGAACGGCCCGAACTCGAACCAACTGCTATGCCCGTAGCGAACCAGCCCGGGAACGTAAAAGGCAGCGGTGACGGCAAGCATCACTGCGAAGAACACCGCGGGCCGACGGCGACCGTGCAGCGAGAGGCGATTGATCGGATCGAGCAGATTGGGCGACAGCCGGTACAGCAGGCAGGCAACCAGGTCGAAGCCGAGCAAGACCCAGAGAAACCAGATCGGCCCGCTCGGCCACGGGCCCTTCGTGATCATATTCCAATAGTATTCCGAAAAGCCGATCTCGGGATGGTGCCGCAGTGAGATGGCGTAATAGGCGACCGGAATGACCGTGAAAGCGCAGATCACGAATGGCAGCGCGAGCCGAAGCAGGCGATCCTGCAAGTAGTTCAGCGGTCCCTTCCTGGCGATACCAGACCAGGCGAATAGGCCCGACAGGAAGAAGAACATCGCCATGAAGAAACTGTCGGTGGCGAGCACCACGATGTCGAAGCCGAAGAAGTACTTCGGATCGGTATGACCGAAATAAGTATAGGGGATCACCGCGTGATGCAGCAGCACCACCAGAGTGAGGAAAGTGCGGGCCCGATCAATGGCCAAATTGCGCGCGTGGCTCTTCGGTGCGGCATGCGCCTCTGCGCCGATCGTCGCTGAATGTGACATCGTCATCGTGGCGGCCCCGATCGCGTTTCTGCTCCCGGCTGGACTGTGCCGCCGGGAACTCGATTCAGCAAGGGCAGCATGCCATAGGTCAGCCCTTGCGCCATTAGGAACCAGTTCCGCGCAGCGCAGTTAGCATCCGCGAAAAGAGCCTGAGGAGCCGCAAGAAAGGCGGCAGCAAATTTCGGAGCTGGCAATGACGATCCTGAAATGGGCGTTGATCTTCCTGCTTGTCTCGATCGTGGCCGGTGTGCTCGGCTTCACCGGCATTTCGGCCGCCTCCGCCGATATCGCCCGCTTCCTGTTCTACGTCTTTGTCGTGATCTTCCTCGTGCTGCTGGTACTGGGCCTCACGATCTTCAGGGCTTAGCGGGCTTGCGGCCCCACACTTTCAGTCGTCATGCCCGCGCTTGACGCGGGCATCCACGTCTTCCCTATCGATTGCCGCCAAGAACGTGGATGGCCGGGCCTTCGCCTCGCCGAAGCGGCTTCGGCCGCGCAGGCGGGACGAGGCCCGGCCATGACGGCGGCGTACAGCGTCGATCACCCCACCTCCTCGATCTTCACCTTGTCCGGATAGAAGGCGAGATGGCCGGCAATCTCGGTCATGGCGGGGAAGGGCGTCTCATAGGTCCAGATTGCGTTGTCCAGCGTCTTGCCGTCGGCCTTGACGCTAAAATAGCTCGCGTCCCCCTTGTACGGGCAGTGGGTGACGCGGTCGGTGCGCTCCAGCAGGCCCATATTGGCGTCCTCTCGTGGCACATATTGCACCGCCGGATACCTGGCCTCCTTCAGGATCAGGGCCTTGCTGGTCTCGGCGATGACGATGTCGCCCGCGCTCACGCGGACGCGCCGGGGATTTGGAGTGATGGTGATCGGGTGGTCGGGCCCTGGAAGCTTCATGATTTCACGCCTTTTCGATCGATCTGCCGCGCGCGGCACTCTGTCGTGCCTTTATCCTGATGGGATCACGGATATAGTGCCGGAAGACGTGACGGAGAAGGCCGTTCACGCTAAGTTTGAGCCTGCCGGAGCGGGGACCCCGGCAGCGATTCGAATGCTTGGACCATAACTTGGACCATAAGGAGCGAGACCCGAATGCCCATGGACGCCCACGATATCGAGGCGATGATCAAGGCAGCGATCCCCGATGCCGAGGTGACCATCCGTGACCTCGCCGGCGACGGCGACCACTATGCCGCGACCGTGATCTCGGAATCCTTTCGCGGCAAGTCCCGCGTCCAGCAGCACCAGATCGTCTACCAATCCCTTCGCGGCCAGATGGGCGGCGTACTGCACGCGCTGGCGCTGCAGACCGGAGTACCCGGCGGACCTGGGGTGCCGGGCACTTGATCTGACGGGCTACGTGATCTGCCGCGACGGGGAGCGATGATGGCTGCAGACAACCCGCGCGGCGCGATGTTTCGCGTCATCGTGCCGAGTCAGCACAGCCGTGTCACCTTTGTCGAGCTGTTCTTCGACCTCGTCTTCGTCTTTGCCGTCACGCAGATCTCGCACTCGCTGCTGCACCATTTCACGCCGCTCGGCGCGGTGCACGTCGCGGTGCTGTTTCTCGCGGTGTGGTGGGTGTGGGTCTACACCGCCTGGGTCACCAACTGGCTCGATCCCGAGCTGACGCCGGTCCGCCTCCTGCTCTTTTCGATGATGCTGGGCGGCCTCGTGCTGTCGACGACGATCCCGACTGCCTTCGAGGGACGTGGCCTGTGGTTTGCAATTGCCTATGCGGCCATGCAGGTCGGACGTACCGCGTTCTGGCTGCTCGCAACGCCGCGGCATCGAACGGCCGTGCGGCACAATGCGATCCGCATCCTGACCTGGCTCTCGATCTCGGCGGTCTTGTGGATTGCAGGCGGTCTGTCCGAGGGGGACGCGCGGCTGTGGCTGTGGATCGCGGCGGTGACCTGGGAGTACATCTCGCCGGCGGCGCGCTTCTGGGTCCCGAAGCTCGGGTTTTCGTCGGTCGAGGCGTGGGCCGTCGAAGGCGGCCATATGGCCGAGCGCTGCGCGCTGTTCGTCATCATCGCGCTCGGTGAAGCCATCGTCGTCAACGGCGCCACTTTTGCGGAGCTCGACTGGACCGCGGACAATCTCCTGGCCTTCGTCTCGGCGCTGGTCGGTGCCATCGCGATGTGGTGGATCTATTTCCACAAGGGCGCGGAGGCCGGCTCCGAGCGGATATCCAAGTCAGCCGAATCCGGCCGCCTGGCGCGGCTCGCCTACACCTATCTGCACATGCCGATCGTCGCCGGGATCATCCTGACCGCGGTGTCGGACGAGCTGGTGCTGAAGCACCCGACCGGCCATTCCGACACCCGCACCATCGTGAGCACGATCGGCGGCCCATTGGTGTTCCTGGTCGGCACCATCCTGTTCAAGCACGCGATCCGCGGCTTTCTCCAGCTCTCGCACGGCGTCGGCATCATCCTGCTGCTGGCGCTGAGCTGGTTTGCAGCCGACCTCTCCCCGCTGCGGCTGTCGGTCGCCACCACGACGATCTTGATCGTGGTGGCGGTGTGGGAGTCGGTGTCGCTGGGGGCGACGCCGGAAGAAGCGGCGGAGCATTGAACCCCGGCGCTACTCCGCGACCTCGAGCGCGTGCACCGAGAACATGTTCGCCGCGTCCGTCCAGCTCTCGCGAACGCGCCAGCCCGCGCCCTGCGCCAGCGCGGCGAAACGCTCGAGGCTGTACTTGTAGCTGTTCTCTGTGTGGATGCTCTCGCCGGGGCGGAACGAGAAGCTGGTGCCGAGCAGACGAACGGTCTGGCTCTTCCTGCTGATCAGGTGCATCTCGATGCGGTGCCGCTCGCGGTTGTAGATCGCGCGATGGGTGAAGGCGGGGAGATCGAAATTGCCGCCGAGCTCGCGATTGATGCGCACCAGCACATTGAGGTTGAAGCGGGCGGTGACGCCGGCGGCGTCGTTATAGGCATCAAAGAGGATCCGCTCGTCCTTTTCGAGGTCGGCGCCGATGATCATCTGTGCGCCCCGGCCCAGAATGGCGCGGGCGCTCTTCAGGAAGGCCTGGGCCTCTTGCGGCTCGAAATTGCCGATGGTCGAACCGGGGAAGAAGCCGACCTTCGGCATCGATGCGACCTGCTTGGGCAGCTCGAACGGCGCGGTGAAGTCGGCGGCGACCGGATAGATGCCGAGCTCGGGGAAATCCCGCCTCAGCCCATTCGCCTGCGCCTTCAGGAAGTCGCCCGAGATGTCGACGGGCACGTAGGCTGCGAATTTGCAATGACCCAGCAACAGGCGGACCTTTGTGGTCGCACCGGCACCGAACTCGACAAGCGCCGCGTGCTCCGGAATGATTCTTGCGATCTCGCCCCCGCGCTCCTTCAGAATCGCAAGCTCCGTGCGCGTCGGATAATATTCCGGCAGGCGCGTGATCGCCTCGAACAGCTCCGATCCCGTCGCGTCATAAAAGTATTTCGGCGATAGCTTCTTCGGCTGCCGCGAGAGGTCCTCGATGGCCTCGCGGGCAAAGGCGGTGGTCTGCTGGTCGGGAAGATGGGCTTCGGCCAAAGCGCTGGCGCGCACATTCATGATGCTCTCCTGAACGCGCTGTCCGGCGCGCATTTGTCGTCGGAATTTCTAGTCGTAGTCGGCGAGGCGCAGTCCGGTGAACTGCCAGCGGTGGTGCGGATAGAAGAAGTTGCGGTAGGTAATGCGGCTGTGACCTTGCGGAGTTGCAAGCGAGGAGCCGCGCAGCACCAGCTGGTTGACCATGAACTTGCCGTTATACTCGCCGAGCGCGCCTTCGACGGCGCGATAACCGGGGTAGGGCGAGTAAGAGCTGCGGGTCCATTGCCAGACGATGCCGAAGGCGTCGTTGAGCTGGCCAGCCCGGGCCGCGACCTCCCATTCCATCTCGGTCGGCAGGTGTTTTCCGGACCAGCGCGCGAAGGCGTCGGCTTCATAGTAGCTGATGTGGCAGACCGGCGCGTCGGGATCGACCGGCTTGAGGCCGGCCAGCGTCATCGTCTGCCATGCGCCGTCGACCTCGCGCCAGTAGCCCGGGGCCTGCCAGTCGTCCCTGCTGGCCGCGGCAAAGCCGTCCATCAGCCACAGGGTTGCGGTCCGGTAGCCGCCATCCTGCATGAAGGCGAGCCACTCGGCATTGGTGACGAGGTTGCGGGCGATCTTGACCGGACCGACGAGGGCACGATGCGCCGGCTTCTCGTTGTCGAAATGGAAGCTGTCGTCGACATGGCCGACGGTGTGGATGCCTTCATTGAGTGTCAGCCAGTCATTGCCGCTGCGCGTTGCGGCCGGGAAGCGCCAGTCCGGGTCATAGGTCGGGTAGATCGGGTTCTGCGCAAAGGCATGCAGGATGTCGGTGGACATCAGTTCCTGATGCTGCTGCTCATGGTTGAGCCCCACGTCGACGAGCGGCGCGATTGCGCGAAGCTTGTCCTCGCCAGCCCCGCGGAAGAATTCGACGACGGCAGCATCGACGTATTTGCGATAGGCGCCGACCTCGTCGGCGCTCGGCCGGGTGATGTCGCCGCGATGATTGCGGGCATGTCGCGGCCCGGCGCTGACGTAATAGGAATTGAACAGGAACGCGAAATCGGGGTGGAAGGGCCGGTAGCCCGCAGCATGCTCGCCGAGCAGGAATTGCTCCCAGAACCAGGTGGTGTGGGCGCGGTGCCATTTGGTCGGGCTGGCATCGGGCATGGACTGGATCTGCTGGTCCTCCGGTGACAGCGGTGCTGCCCGCCGTTCGGTCTCATTGCGGACAGTGAGAAACGCCGCCTCGAGCCGCTGGGCGAGGTCGTCCGGGTGGAAGGACGGTGACGAAAGCTGGGGGGCGGCCGTAGCTGAGGCTGGTTTCGTCACGTTTTTCTCCAGACAGGACAAGAGAACGTTGTTGGCGCGACCCGGTTCCATAACGAGCGTTCGTCCTAGATAGGGGCTCTGTTACGGTATGAAAGTCCTCTCCGGTGATGATATTGATGTCATCAGCCTATGGACCTGTTGGGCTCGGCATGGTTGCCCGGGACCTGTCGCCGCCATTTTACTTTGGATGCACAACGGTTTGGGCTACATATATAGGCAGGTATCGGGTTAAATCGGCTGAGCCGGCCCGAAGCAATTGGTGAGGGCTCTGCCCCAGAAGGACACGGATATGAGCATCGCGGAATTCATCGCCAACGAAGTGAAGTCGAACGACGTGGTTCTGTTCATGAAGGGTACGCCGCAATTTCCGCAGTGCGGTTTCTCGGGCCAGGTCGTCCAGATCCTTGACCATATCGGTGTCGGCTATAAGGGCCTCAATGTCCTCGAATCCGCCGAGCTGCGCAATGGCATCAAGGAATACTCGAACTGGCCGACCATCCCGCAGCTCTACGTGAAGGGCGAGTTCGTCGGCGGCTGCGACATCGTTCGCGAGATGTTCCAGGCCGGCGAATTGCAGCAGCTCTTCTCCGAAAAGGGCGTCGCCGTCGCGGCCTGATACATGACCGTGCTGGCGCGCCGGATCGGTGGCGCCGAGTTCGAGGTCATCGTTGCCGACATGACGACACTCGGCGTTGACGCCATCGTCAACGCCGCCAACACGTCGCTCCTTGGCGGGGCGGCGTGGACGGTGCGATCCATCGGGCGGCCGGGCCCGACCTCGTCGCCGAATGCCGCATGCTCCACGGCTGCAAGACGGGTGACGCGAAGATCACCAGGGGTTATCGGCTCAAGGCCGCACATGTGATCCACACCGTCGGTCCGGTGTGGAATGGCGGCACGCTCGGCGAGGACGAGCTGCTCGCCTCCTGCTATCGCCGATCGATGGAGCTGTGCGGCAAGCACCGGCTGACCTCGGTGGCATTCCCCGCGATTTCGACCGGCATTTTCCGCTTTCCTGCCGACCGGGCGGCCGATATCGCCGTGCGCGCGACGATCGAAGCGCTCGCAGCTGCGCCGTTCGTTGCGCGCGTGGTGTTCTGCTGCTTCGCCGAGCCAGGCGCCAAACTCCATGCCGAGGCGCTCGCGCGACACGGCGGCCCCGGCGGTGCTATTTCATGATCGATCTGAAGCAGGACATGTTCTTCGTCCACCAGGCGTAGACCCCGTCGCAGCGCGGCCGGATTCAACTCGAGCTGAAGACGCTGATCCATCAGGCGATGGGGCGGTGCTTAAGCGCCGCGCACGATCTCGCGCACGTATCCGATCGTCTCCTCGATCTGGCTCGCATTGACGTCGAGATGGGTGCAGGCGCGGATGCGGCCGTCCATCATCGCAAGCGTCACGCCGCGTTGACGAAGCGCGGCCACCATCTTGTCGCCGGGAATGCCGGCGCCGTCGGGCTTGAAGAACACGAGATTGGTCTCGGGCTCCTGCACCTCGATGCCTGAGATCTGCGACAGTCCGCGGGCGAGCGCCCGCGCATTGGCGTGGTCGTCGGCGAGGCGCTCGACGTGATGGTCGAGCGCGTAGATGCAGGCCGCCGCGCAGATCCCGGCCTGCCGCATCGAGCCGCCGAGGCGCTGCTTCCACTGCCACACCGCGTCGATGAAGGCGCGCGAGCCTGCGAGCACGCCGCCGATCGGCGCGCCCAGCCCCTTCGAGAAGTCGATCCAGGCCGAATCCCAGCCCGCGGTCATGTCGCGCGGAGAGATGCCGCTGGCCACGGTCGCGTTGAGCAGGCGTGCGCCGTCCATGTGGGTGACGAGGCCGTGCTGTTTGGCGATCGCGACGATCTCGTCGAGCGCGGCTTTCTTCCAGATCGTGCCGCCGCCGATATTGGCGGTCTGCTCGACGCTGACGACGGTCTGCGGCGGCTGGTAGCGCGTGCGCGGGTGCAGCGCCTTCCGGAAGGTTTCCGGCGTGAACTGGCCGCCATCGCCCTTGAGCTGGGTGACCTGGAAACCGCCGATCGCGGCATGCGCGCCACCCTCGCGGGCGATGATATGGGCGGTCTCATGGGCGAGGATCTCGTCGCCGGGACGGCAATGCACCAGCGTCGCAGTGACGTTGCACATCGTGCCGGAGGGCATGTAGACCGCCGCTTCCTTGCCCAGCAGATCCGCGACGCGCTCGCACAGCGCATTCACGGTCGGATCGTCGCCGACCTGCTCGTCGCCGACCTCCGCCCGCGCCATCGCCTCGCGCATTGCAGCCGTCGGCCTGGTCTGCGTATCCGACAGCAGATTGATGCGGACAGGTGGCGCCTTGGGATCGATGGGGGGAGGGGTGTAGAGCATGGCGTGTCTCATTCACGAGTCGAACAATTGCGACGTATTGCGTGCGTGTCCCGATGACCTGTCAGCCAAGAGAACGTTGAGCGACGCGCTGCCGCGCGGCGAGGAGGATGTCGTCTGGCGTGTCAGCTGTGAAGATATTGCAATCAGGCAGAGCGAACAGCCCCTGATATCGGCAGATCTGCTCGTCGCGGGGGAGAGCCTCCCATACTCGAAGCGCCGCTTCAGTCGGCGCTGCCGAAGGCAGAGTGTTGGCGGACTGGTTGGCCATCTGAGACATTGAAAGCACGCTATCAAACAAAAAGGCCCCGGAAAACCGGGGCCTTTGAGCAATGGATCGCGGAGATATCAGCGCGAATAGAATTCGACGACCAGATGCGGCTCCATCTGCACCGGGAACGGCACGTCGGAGAGGCCGGGGATGCGCGTGTACTTCGCGGTCATCTTGCCATGGTCGACGTCGAGATAGTCGGGGACCTCGCGCTCGGGCAGCTGGCTGGCTTCGAGCACGTGGGCGAGCTGCTTGGAGGCTTCCTTGACCTCGACCACGTCGCCGACCTTGAGCTGATAGCTCGAGATGTTGACCTTGCGGCCGTTCACCTTGACGTGGCCGTGGTTGATGAACTGGCGGGCGGCGAAGATCGTGGAGACGAACTTGGCGCGGTACACGACCGCGTCGAGACGACGCTCGAGCAGGCCGATCAGGTTCTCGCCGGTGTCGCCCTTGAGGCGGCTCGCCTCGACATAGATGCCGTGGAACTGGCGTTCGCTGATGTTGGCGTAATAGCCCTTCAGCTTCTGCTTGGCGCGGAGCTGCACGCCGAAGTCGGAGAGCTTGCCCTTGCGGCGCTGGCCGTGCTGGCCGGGGCCGTACTCGCGGCGGTTCACGGGGCTCTTCGGGCGGCCCCAGATGTTCTGGCCCATACGGCGATCGATCTTGTACTTCGCCTCACTGCGCTTAGTCATCGCGTCCTCTACGGTTGCATGGTTTGAGGAAACGCGCCCTCCTGTGTGACGGGCCTGGCCCGGCACCGACAGGTCCGATCCCCAAAGCTTAAGGGACTTGACCACGGGTCGCGAAACGCTTCGCGGGCCGAAATCGGCCCGCGAGCAAGCGGCTTTTAGGGGAGTTTGGGGTTCGCTGTCAATTCTTTAGCCGTCATTCCGGGGCGCCCGCAGCGCCGGGATGACCCGCCACGCGTTCAGGTCCTGACCGCCCGGATCGGCGTGGGTCCGGCTGCCCGCAATTCGGCAGCGATTTCAGTGTTCAGGACCTGTTCCAGCCGGGTCAGGACCCGGGCAATCGGGGCGGCGTCGGTGACCCGGTGGTCCCAACGGATCACGACATGGATGGTCTGGTCGGGCTCGACGCGCCCATAGCTGATGATAAAGGGGCCCGGCGTAATGGGGTGGAGCTCGCCTCCGCCATAGGCCGCCACCGAGCTCACGCCGAAGCTGCCGAACCAGTTGCCGCGCTGCCGGCCGAAATTCAGGCCGATGGCCCAGGACAGGCGTCGGAGCGGCAGCGGCAGGCGGGTCGCCCGCATGATCTTGCGGAACATCGGGACGTCAGCGATCGGCGCTGTCTTGCCGTGCCGGATCTCGGCGTCGATTGCCGCCAGCGACAGGGTCTCCGGCGCTGCGATTCGCTGCGGCATCACGCATTCCTCGCCGGCCTCGACCCGGGCGATCGCCACCAGCGCCACGCTCTTCGGCAGCTCATAGAGGGCCGGCCACGGCCATTTGGCGTAGACGGTGCGCAGGATCGGCTCGTCTCGGGCAACCAGGGCGAAGGCCTTGACGAACATCGCGGCCCAGCCGGCGGGCGCTGTTGCGCCTGCGCGGGCGTCCAGCAGAGGGCGGATATTGAGCGAACGGGAGAGCGAAACGAAGGGCACGCCCATCGAAGCGTGCATGAGGTCGCAGATCAGGCGGCGCCGCAGCGAAATGGTCTTTGGCGTCCCGCGCATTGGTCTCCGGTTCCTGGGATAGGATTAAAATATGTGCAACGAGCACGTCGACCGCTCGCCGCGTGCTTAGCATGAACCAACCGGCCTGGGGCTGCTGGGTTCGACGCTTTCAGAGCGCCGGCGAAGTCAGCGGCGTGGTCTTGCCGGTGGCGTGAATGATCAATAATTTCAATGATTTGTCGCCGTGAATCGCGGCGTCGTGCACTGCGCCGGCCGACCGGTAAAGGCGAGGCCGGCAAAGGACAACGCGGGCAAAGTCTTCTTGAGCATGTTTTTCCTCCCTGAACCGCGGACCCTAGCAGCGTCCTGGTTCCCGGCAAGGCCGACCCGCTCGTTGCGGCGATTCAGCGCTTGATCCCCTCGAACGCCGCCACGATGCCGCGCTGGAACAGCGACCAGTCGAAGCCGAGCGCGATCGCGCGGTAGCCGCGGTCGATCAGGGCGTTGGCCTGGTCGGCGGTGCGCGCCACGCCGCCGATCGGCACGCCGCTTCTGAGGATGCCGGCCTCGGCGCGCGCGATCAGCTCCAGCAGCTCCGGGTCGTCCATCTGGCCGCGCTTGTTGATGGAGGTGGCGAGATCGCCCGGGCCGATGACGGCGACGTCGATGCCCGGCGTCGCCATGATCTCGTCGATGCGATTGACCGCGTCGACATGCTCGATGGTGATCATGCAGATCATCTCGTCATCGGCGCTCGCCATGTAGTCCGGCATCGACTGGCCCCAGCGGAACGGGGCGTGGAACGGACCCCAGAGCCGGTCGCCGCGTGGCGGGTAGCGCACGCTGCGGACCGCCTTCTCGGCTTCGGCGGGCGTGCTGATCATCGGAAAGTTGATGCCGAAGGCGCCGATGTCCATCGGTGCCTTCGCGAGCCACGGCTCCCTT
>NZ_AJQE01000190.1 GCF_000261685.1 Bradyrhizobium genomosp. I (2014)
ATCCGCACCAGGGGGGTGCAGGACGTGCCGGTCGTGGCGGCGATCATCGCATGTGCTTCGGTCAATCCGATCGGGCCATGCTCGAGATCGACGATGATCCAGTCGAGCGAACGCGCCATGATCTGCACGGTCTGCACGCTCGGAATCGTCGCAATGGCGCCGAAGGCGGGGCGGCCCTCGCGCCAGAGTTGACGGAGACGGTTGAGCGGCGTGGACGGGACCGACATGGAAAATGCCTGCAAGAAACTGACGACGGCGAGCCTAGCAGCGCCCGGTTGCGGCGCAAGGTCAGGCCAGCACGCGCCCGCCGAAGAATGGTGTCAGCGTGGCCGAAAGGCCATGAACACGGTTCGAGGTGAAGATCATCTCGGCACCGGACTGTGCGATGCCGCCGCTGTGCGCACCCAGCAGGTCCGAGACGCGGCGCGCGATCGCCGGCGCCGGATCGATCCAGTCGACCGGCCAGGGGGCCAGGCGCTTCAGCCGATCGAGCAGCAGCGGATAGTGGGTGCAGGCGAGCACCACGGTGTCGGTGCGCGCGCTCGCGTCCGCGGCATCGCCGACGAAGCAGGGAGTGAGTTCGGCGAGGATGTCGCCGTCGCTGATCGCATCGCCGCCAAGCGCGGCCTCGGCGAGCGAGGCGAGCTCGGGCGAGCCGACCAGCGTCACCTCGCATCCCTGCGCGAAATCGCGGATCAGCGCCTTGGTGTATTCGCGCTTCACCGTGCCCTTGGTGCCCAGCACCGAGACGCGGCGTGTCTTGGACTGCGCGCAGGCCGGCTTGATCGCCGGCACCGTCCCGACGAAGGGCAGGGAATAAGCGGCGCGCAGATGCGACAGGACCAGGGTGGACGCCGTGTTGCAGGCGATGACGATGAGGTCGGGATCATGCGTGCCGATCAGCTCCCCCATCAACGGCACGACACGGGCGATGATCTCGTCCTCACTATGGTGGCCATAAGGGAAGAAGGCGTCGTCGGCGACGTAGACGAAATGCGCGTCCGGGCGCGCGGCCACGACCTCACGCAGCACCGTGAGCCCGCCAAGGCCGGAATCGAACACCAGGATCGTCGGAGAATTGGTCACGTCAATACCCTAGCCCGCCATGGTTACCATTCGGTTTTTGGGGCGATTTTGCGGCGGAACCCCGCAAAGACCGGGGGGCGACGTCTCGTGTCCCGGACGCGCTGCAACGCCTTAAGCGTTGCCGCGCAAAGCCGGGACCCATGCCGCACGATTGCTCTTGGAGGCATGGGCCCCGGCTCTGCAGCGCACCGCAAAAGCGCTGCGCTGCGTCCGGGGCACGAGAGCAAGATATGGGCGCACGCCTTCTCCACATCACGTCGTCATGTGCGGCCTCACGTGGGACGCGCGCGGCGCTCACGCGATCCTGTTCGTGGTGGCCGCGCGCTCCGTCGCCAGCTGCTTCTGCAAGCGATCGATGTTCTGCAGCAGGCGCTGGCTGGTCAGCACCAGGAAATAATAGCCGAACTGCGGGTCCTGGAAGTAAATCTCGAGCAGCCGGTCATAAGTGATCGTCAGCACCTGTCCGTCCTCGATGCATTCGATCGTTCCGGTGCGGCGGTTGTCCGGCGTCAGGAAGCCGAGTTCGCCCATCAGCGCGCCCGGTAGAATCTCGACGTTGATTTCCTTGACCAGGAACTTGCCGGTGACGGTCAGGAGCATCTCCTTGGCGGGATCGCCCAGCTTGAACAGCGTGTCGCCGCGGCGGTATTTGCGCTCGGTCATGAACGGCTTGAGCCATTCGATCGACATGTCGCCTTCGGCCGCATGGCGCGCCTTCTTCACCAGCTTGAGCATCTGCCGCAGGCGCAGGCCGTTGATCGGAAGCAACAGAAGATACAGCAGGAACGTCGCGACATTGGCGGAGAGCGCGCCGAAGACGGCGAACAACGCGCAGCCGATCATATTGGCGACGCGCAGCGGCACCATGGTCCGCATCAACAGGGTGGCGACGAAGAAGCCGGCGCCGACCGCGGCGAACAGATTGGCCAGCGTGATGTTGTGGACGAAGATCTCCAGGAGCCGATTGAAGATCGCATCGTAAGTGACGTTGTTCGGGTCGAGGCCCATCTGGACCAGGACCTTGGCGATCCTGAGGTTATCGGTTGCCGCATCGAGAATGCGGTCGAGGATCGACGAGATGTCTGCGCTGCCGGACGGCATGATCTGGTCCCCGCGTAAGGCCTTCGGTCCTGGTCGGCACTCGTATAGCCGAAATCGAATGACGACCGCTTGAATGACGCTTCCGGCCGTCATGCCGCAAGAGGCAAATTTTAGCCTGATCGGGCGTTTCGGCAATTGCCCGTTGGTTGCGCGTCTGGCCGCGGCGCGGCCGTGATTCGGGGCAGCCGTGCAGGCTTTGCCGTCGCGGAGGGCCTGGATGCGGACGCTTACGGCTTGGCGGCGGGTTTCACGACCTGCTGCTCGACGAGGCCGAGGCGTCCTGCCAGCGAGCCGGCGCGCAGCAGCATGGCGACGCTGTTGGCCTCTTCCAGGGTGAAGTTGCCGGCGATCTGGCCCGAGCCGCCGGTGATGGGCTCGCGGATCACTGGAGCGGAGATCACCTTGTCGTCGAGCACGATGGCGAAGGGTCTTCCGACGTTCTCTGCGGTGATGTGGGCGAAGCGTCGCGTGCCGCGGCCGTTGAAGCGGAACGAGGCGATCGGCTCCTTTGTGTCGCTCGTCAATCCCGGGCCGGCATGGCCGATGTCGCCGCCGTCGAGCGCGCTGTCCCTGGCGACGAGATAAGGAAGCTTGTCCTTGAAGCCGAGCAGAACTTCCGTGCCCGCGGGCGGCGTGCCGGATTGCGCCTGCTCCGCGGACATGGAGATGTCGATCAGGCGAAAGGCGACCGTGACCTTCCTGGCGAAGATCACGGTGACGCGCTCAGGCTCCATCATGCCGGGCAGAAAGATGCGGATGCGGTCTGTCCCATCGGGTTGGACGCCGGCAAGCTTGATGCCGGCCTCCTTGAGGCGCTGCTCGATCATGGCGATGGAATCTTCGACGAGGTCGCGCAGCCGCTCGGCGGATGCCGCATCGGTCGGTGCGAGCCTGATCAGACCGTCTCCGCCATCAGTCACGGTGAGCGCATGCGCGGGCAGTCCCTCCGCCGCCGCCGCGAGCTTGCGCGCGAGCTGTTCGCGACTTTTGGCATCCGCGATCTTCACGTCGACGCCGCCGTCGCGGATCGCAAGGCCGGAGAAGGCGATCCGGCCCTCGCGCAGGGTCTTGTAGACGTCGTCGCGCAGGTCCGTGACGACCGCCTCCCGCAAGGCGTTGGTGTCCACCTTGTAGACGATGCGCGATCCGCCCAGCTTCTCCATCTTGTCGGTGATGAAGGCCGCGATCCTGGCACGCATCTTGTCGAACTGGCTGTCGGCGAGCGCGGCGGAGGGCGGGGCAATCGCTACTGCCATGATCACTGATGTCGTCGCGATCGCGGCGAATAACCGAGGGGAACGATTCCGCGGAGGCGTAGGCATAATCACCTCAAGTCTTGCGGCAGGACGCTGACAGACGAATCCAATGCCTGTTCTTGGTCCCCGGTCTGGGCGCGGAGGTTCAATGGCCGTCCAAGCCGGCCTTGATCGCCGCAGTCGTTAGGGAATGGACGAAGCCTCAATCATCCATCATTCTGTTCCCCGCTCGGCCGGCCATCGGCCGAGGCCTCGCCGAACCAATTGTCAAAAAGACAGGGGCGGGAAAATGCATCTGAGGGAGGACGGAATTCCATGGCGGGCATCCACGCGCTCGATCGGTTCATCGGCAACGACTATCCGGATCTTTTGACGGACGAAGAGGTCCGGGCGTTCGAGCAGGTCCCCTACGCCGACCGCATTGCCGCCGAGAGCACCTATGACGCCATCAGGCTTGGTGCGGCGCGCAACCCTGACGGTGCGGCGATCCAGTTCCTGCAAAATGCCGATCCCGCCGACGCGCCGCTGGTCGTCACCTATCGCGATTTCATGGCGCGCGTCACGCAGGCCGCCAACATGTTTCACGCGCTCGGCGCTGAGAAGGGCGACGTCATCAGCTTCATGCTGCCGCTGGTACCGGATGCCTTCGTCACTCTGTTCGGCGCGGAGGCCGCCGGCATTGCCAATCCCGTCAATCCGCTGCTCGAGTCGCACCAGATCGCGGAGATCCTGGAGGCCGCGAACACCAGGATCCTGGTCGCGCTCGGACCGATGCCGGGCACCGACATCTGGCAGAAGGTCGAGCAGATCCGCCCGCAGCTCAAGCATCTGAAGGCCATCGTGCAGGTGTTCGGCGGCGGCGATCCGGACAAGGGCATCTTCGCCTTTGGCGACCTGATCAAGCAGCAGCCGTCGGACCGGCTGGTCAGCGGGCGCAAGATTTCGGGTGCCGACATTGCGGCCTATTTCCACACCGGCGGCACCACCGGCACGCCGAAGCTGGTGCGGCACACCCATGCCAACCAGGTCTATCAGGCCTGGGCGCTCAATCTGCTGTTGAAGGCGAAGCCCGGCGCCAATCTGCTGTTCGGCATGCCGCTGTTTCACGTCGGTGGATCGCTGACACAGGTGCTGACGACGCTGTCGAGCGGGGGCTCGCTGGTCGTGCTGTCGCCGAGCGGCTGGCGCAATCCGAATGCGGTGAAAAATATCTGGCAGCTCGTCGAGCGCTACAAGCCCGAGGCGCTGTCGAGCGTGCCGACGGTGCTGGCCGCGACGCTCGCGGTGCCGCCTGACAATGCCGATATTTCGAGTCTGAAATACGCCGCGGGTGGCGGCTCGGCGATCCCAGTCGCCGTCGGCTCCGCGATCCAGGACAAGCTCAAGCTGCCGGTGGTCGAGGTCTACGGCATGACCGAGACCTCGAGCGTGCACACGCTCGCTTACCCCGGCCGGCCGATCCGGCTCGGCTCCGTCGGCCTTCCCATGCCCTACGCGCGGGTGCGTGTCGTGCAACTCGACGCCGATGGCCGCCTGATCCGCGACTGCAAGCCGGACGAGATCGGCGTCGTCATCATGGCCGGGCCCGGCGTGTTCGGCGGCTATCTCAACGACGAGCACAACAAGGGCGCCTTCGTCGACGAGGTCTGGGTCAACTCTGGCGATCTCGGCCGCCTGGATGCCGACGGCTATCTCTGGATCACCGGCCGCGCCAAGGACCTCGTGATCCGCGGCGGCCACAACATCGACCCGGCGCCGATCGAGGAGATCATGTTCCGCCATCCCGCCGTCGGCTTCGCCGCCGTGGTCGGCCAGCCCGACGCCTATGCCGGCGAATTGCCGGTGGGTTATGTGCAGTTGAAGCCGGGCGCAAAGGTCGAGCCGGGCGAGCTGGAAGCCTGGGTGCGCGAGCGTACGCCGGAGCGCGCCGCCGTCCCGGTGCAGGTCATTCCGATCGATCCGATGCCGGTAACCGGTGTCGGCAAGGTGTTTAAGCCGCAGCTGCGCTGGGACGCGGCCGAGCGCGTATTCGCCAAGGTGCTGGCGCCGCTGGTCGAGCGCGGCATCGACTGCAAGGTCAAGGTCGGCGCTCACGGCAGTCACGGATCGATCGCGACTGTGACGCTTGCCGGCGTTTCCGAGGATCAGCGCAAGGCGGTTGAAAGCGAAGTGCACACGCTGCTTGCGCCGTTCGTGATGCGCCACGAGGTGGTGCAGGCATAGGAGAGGGCGGCGCTTCGCACGCTGGGCAGAGGCACGTAACGCCGTGCCCACCGTGTTCCGGGTGAGCGTGGGGTGGGTCAGCCCTGCGATTGCAAAGTGCAATCGCTCGGCGCAACCCACTACGAAGCGGCTACCCCCGCCGGCATCCGCGTTTCGACGAGACGCGCCCAGAACGAGGCGCCGTGGCCGAGGATGTTGTCGTTGAAGACATAGGCCGGATGGTGACATTCGTTGCCGTCGCCCATGCCGACCAGCACCATCGCGCCGGGACGGGCCTCCAGCATGAAGGAGAAATCCTCGGCGCCCATCATCGGGATGAACTTGTCGTTGACACGATCGGCGCCGACGATGTCGCGGGCGACGTCGGCGGCAAGGCCGGCCTCGCGCGCATGGTTCATGGTGACCGGATACATCCGCGTGTACTTGGTCTCGGCCGAGCCGCCATAGGCGCGCGCGACGCTGTCGGCGACTTCGCCGATGCGGCGCTCGACGAGATCGCGCACTTCGGGGTCGAGCGTGCGCACGGTGCCGCCGAGCTCGGCAACCTCCGGGATGATGTTGAAGGCCGTACCGGAATGGAATTGCGTGATCGAGATGACCGCCGACTTCAACGGATCGACGTTGCGCGCAACGATCGATTGCAGCGCATTGACGATCTGCGAGCCGATCAGCACGCTGTCGACCGACTTGTGCGGGCCTGCACCGGCGTGACCGCCCTTGCCGCGGACCGTGATCTGGATGTTGTCGGAGGAGGCGAGCATCGCGCCGGGCGTGGTCGCGAAATGGCCTTCGGGCAGGCCCGGCATGTTGTGCATGCCGTAGACCTCCTGGATGTTCCAGCGCGTCATCAGCCCGTCCTCGACCATGGCCTTGCCGCCGCCGCCGCCTTCCTCGGCGGGCTGGAAGATCATGATCGCGGTGCCGTCGAAATTGCGCGTCTCGGCGAGATATTTGGCCGCGCCCAGCAGCATGGCGGTGTGGCCGTCATGGCCGCAGGCATGCATCTTGCCGGGCACCTTCGAGGCGTAAGGCACACCCGACGTCTCCATGATCGGCAGTGCGTCCATGTCGGCGCGCAGGCCAATGGTCTTGCCGGAAGCCGACTTGCGGCCGCGGATCACGCCGACCACGCCGGTGCGACCGATGCCGGTCACGACCTCGTCGCAGCCGAACTCGCGAAGCTTGTCGGCGACGATGCCGGCGGTGCGGTGGACTTCGTAGAGCAATTCGGGATTCTCGTGGAAGTCATGGCGCCAGGCGGCCATTTCGTCGGAGAGGGCGGCAACGCGGTTGACGATGGGCATGGGTTGGGATCCGTTTTTGTGGGCGTTGTCGTCATTCCGGGGCGGTGCGAAGGATCGAACCCGGAATCTCGAGATTCCGGGTTCACGCTTCGCGTGCCCCGGATTGACGGGAAGTTCAGCTCTCGCCGAACACGCGCTTGAAGATCGTGTCGACGTGCTTGAGGTGATAGCCGAGGTCGAACTGCTCCTCGATCTCGGCGTCGGTGAGATATTTCTTCACCTCCGCGTCCTTCTTCAGAAGCTGGAGGAAGTCGCCTTCGCCGCGCCAGACCGGCATGGCGTTGCGCTGCACGAGCTTGTAGGCGTCCTCGCGGCTCGCGCCCTTCTGGGTCAGCGCCAGCAGCACGCGCTGCGAATGCACGAGGCCGCCGAGGCGATCGAGGTTCTTCTGCATGTTGGCGGGGTACACCAGGAGCTTGTCGATCAGGCCGGCGAGGCGCACCAGCGCGAAGTCGAGCGTCACGGTGGCATCGGGACCCATCATGCGCTCGGCCGAGGAGTGCGAGATGTCGCGCTCGTGCCAGAGCACGACGTTTTCCAGCGCCGGCGTCACATAGGCGCGCACCATGCGCGAGAGGCCGGTGAGGTTCTCCGACAGCACCGGGTTGCGCTTGTGCGGCATCGCGGACGAGCCCTTCTGCCCCTCGGAGAAGAACTCTTCGGCCTCCAGCACCTCGGTGCGCTGCATGTGGCGGATCTCCACCGCGATGCGCTCGATCGAGGAGGCGATCACGCCGAGCGTCGAGAAATACATGGCGTGACGGTCGCGCGGGATCACCTGGGTCGAGATCGGCTCGGGGACGAGGCCCATGGCCTTTGCGACATGCTCTTCGACGCGGGGATCGATCTGCGCAAAGGTGCCGACCGCGCCGGAGATGGCGCAGGTCGCGACTTCCTTGCGTGCCGCGATCAGGCGCTCCTTGGCGCGCGTGAACTCGGCATAGGCATAAGCGAGCTTGAGGCCGAAGGTGACGGGCTCGGCATGGATGCCGTGGCTGCGGCCGATGGTCGGCGTCATCTTGTGCTCGAACGCGCGTTTCTTGAGCGCGGCCAGGACCTTGTCGAGGTCGGCGAGCAACAGGTCGGCGGCGCGGGTGAGCTGGACGTTGAGGCAGGTATCGAGCACGTCGGAGGAGGTCATGCCCTGGTGCACGAAGCGCGCCTCGGGGCCGACGATCTCGGCGAGGTGAGTGAGAAAGGCGATGACGTCGTGCTTGGTCTCGCGCTCGATCTCGTCAATGCGGGCGACGTCGAAGGTGGCGTCCTTGGCCTTGGCCCAGACGGTCCTGGCGGTCTCCTTGGGGATGGTTCCGAGCTCGGCGAGGGCGTCCGCCGCGTGCGCCTCGATCTCGAACCAGATCTTGAACCGGGTCTGCGGCTCCCAGATCGAGGCCATTTCGGGACGGGTATAGCGGGGGATCATGGGAGGGCTCCAGAAGGTGGGCGGACGATCCTGACGGTGCGGCGCCGGCCAAAATGCTTTTTACGCCGTGATTTAACAGAGCTGGCGGGGTGAAACAAACGGTCTGGGCTGCGGGCGAGGGGGATCGCCAAGCTTTCCACCGGACCGGTTCGCGGGGGATGCAGCCCAGCCGCAAATATTAGCGGTCAATCACGGATCATTGACTGACAGATATTGAAATCTGTCAGCGAGACGTGTATATCCGTCTTGGACGTTCCGATGGGGCGTCCCGCGACAAGCCCCGGGGAGCCCGACATCCGAACCAAGCTCGGATCGGAGGGCGGATGGAAGAACGGGGACCGCGGACGAATGGAGACTTAAGACAATGACGACCGAAATCCTCAATTTCACCGGTGTGATTGGGCATTGGCTCAATTTGCTGGTGGCGCGCCAGATCGCGGCGCAGGCTGCAAAACTGCCTCATTAAGGCATAGGCTTTCCGAACGACCGGCGAGGGCGCTTCGGAAGCAGCCCTACTGCCGGGTAACTGAGCCCCAAACGGGAACATGGTGCTGGCATGAATGAAGCCGTTATCCTGACGCCGGAGCGGATCCTCGAAGTGACCGAGGACGTCTTGCGGCGCTACGGACTTGCCAAGGCCACCGTGGTTGACGTTGCCCGTGCGCTCGATGTGAGCCACGGCAGCGTCTATCGCCATTTCCCCAGCAAGGCTTCGCTGCGCGAGGCCGTTGCCAAACGCTGGCTGGACCGCATCGACGCGCCGTTGCTGGCGATCGCCAGGGAGCAGGGGCCGGCGCCTGACAGGCTGGACCGCTGGCTGCGCACGCTGTTCGCCGCCAAGCGTTCGCGTGTGCTCGACGATCCTGAAATGTTCGAGACCTATCTGACGCTGGCGCGCGAGGCCTGCGCGGCCGTCAAATGTCACAAGGACACCATGATCGACCAGATCGCGGCGATCCTGACCGACGGCGTGAAGCAGGGCGAATTCGCCGCGGGTGACGTCAAGGCAACCGCGCGCGCGATCTTCGATGCGACTGTCCGCTTTCACCATCCGGCCCATGCCGACGAGTGGAAGGACGCCGATCTCTCCGCGCGCGTCGATGCGACGCTCGCACTGCTGCTGCGCGGGCTGAAGGCGGCCTAAAGCATGATCCGGAAAAGTGCGAAGCGGTTTTCCGGAAAGATCATGCGTAAACAACAACCTAAACCGCGATGATCATTCATCCAAATCTCATCGCGCTTTAGACCGCGACGCCTAAATCACCCTCTCGCCTTGTGAAGATGCGCGCTCTCGTGAACGGAGGGTGAGGCGGTCGCATGCTTGCGCGGGTGATATGCGCCATTCGCCGCCGGTACGACCGGCGGGCACTCCGGATATGCGTTGATCGCGATTTCGACGGCATCCTTTGACCGCTTTCGAAGGCGGTAGAACGTCAGCTCCTGTTCGAGCATGGGGCAGCGAAAGTGGACGACGGCGGTGTCAGGCAGGCGGCAAAGTTCGTCGATGAGTTCGCCTACGGTAATGATCGGGGGGTGGTCGACTGCCTTGTGATGAACCTTGCTCATGGCGATTTACTCCTCCACTCTACTGCTAACCGGGGCTGGATGGCCTCCGTTCCATCCCGGCCAGCAGATTCGCGAACGCCAGGTCGCTCGCGGAATGCGGCAGCTCCGCTGCTAGATCCTCGTCAGCCCGCACGTCGCCGCCAGCCGCACCAGCTGCGCATCCGTGCGCGCGCCGGTCTTGGTCTTGATCAGATAGTGATAGTTCTGGACCGTCTTCACGCTGAGATTGAGACGCGCCGCGATCTCTTCAGTGGTGGCGCCGCCGGCGAACTGGTGCAGGATCTCGATTTCTCGTTCGCCCAGTTGATCCAGCGCTGAACCTGTCGGCGAAAGACTCTCCTCAGCCAGAACATGCGCGATGTCGTCGCTCATGGCGCGCTCGCCGCGGGCGACGCTGCGTATAGCGGTCACGACGGCAGAGGGTTCGCTGCTCTTGGTGACGAAGCCGCTGGCGCCGGCGCTGAAGGCGGCCTTCACCAGCACGGCCTCGTTGTGCATCGTGAAGACGAGGACCCGCGCCCGCGGGCTGCGCGCCCGGATGTTGCGGATCGCCTCCAGCCCGCTCGCGCCGGGCATCGAGATGTCAAGAACGACGACGTCAGGATCATGCGCCTTGAACGCCCCGTAGGCGTCCGCGGCGTTGTCGGCTTCCGCCACGACATGCAGATCGCCCTGGCTTTCCAGCACGCGCCGATAGCCTTGCCGGACGATCGGGTGATCGTCGACCAGCAAGACGGAGATGCCTGTTGCTGCAGCCTCGCTCATTCCGGCCTCACGCGGCGAGCGGGATGGTGGCGGCGACACTGAGGCCGCCACGGGCAGGCAGGATCGACAGCGATCCGCCGGCCGCCGTGACGCGCTCGCGGATGCCGGTGAGGCCGAAGCCGGTTGATTGCGCCACGCGTTCCGCATCGCCGCCGCCGTCGTCCTCGACCCGGATCAGGAGCGCGTCATCATCGCCGGCCCGCCGCTCGATGCGCAAGCTGATCTCGCGCGCAGCACCATGGCGCAGCGCGTTGGTCAGGCATTCCTGTGCCACGCGATAGGCCGTGGTGGCGGCCGGACCGCTGATGTCCGTGAGGTCACCCCTGAGATCGAGCTGGATCGTCGGCCGCGCCGCGCTCTGCGCGCGCCAGCTGTCGACGAGATTGACGAGACTTGCCTCGAGCCCGAGCTCCTCGGGTAGCGGATTGCGCAGACGCTTCAACGCATCGCGGAGCGAGACCATCAGATGATGGGTGGCCTGCGAGATCATGCGCGCATCCTGCGCGATTCCGTCGGCCTTGTTGTTCTTCGTGCTCGCTGTTTCGATCATGTTGGCGAAAGCGAGAATGGCGGAGAGATTCTGCCCGAACTCGTCGTGCAGCTCGCGGGCGAGGGCGCGCCGCTCGTCGTCGCGGATTTCGATCAGGCGCCGCGTCAGCGCGGCGCGCTGCTCGGTGGCCTCCTCCAGCCGGCCGCCGAGCTCGCCGACGGCGCTGCCGATCATCGCCAGCTCCATCGAGCGGAAGCGCGGCAGCTTGGAGCGATATTGACCGCGCGCCATGCGCTGCAAGGCCGTCACAATCGCTCGCGCCGGCGCCAGCGCATGTGCGATCGCCAGCGAAGCCAGCAGCGCAATTGCCGCCGCCATCAACAGCGCGACGTCAATCACGTTGAGGATGTACTCCCAGGCCAGCGAGACGGCCGCCGCACCATCCGGCGTTGCGACCACCGTGCCGGCAGAAGCGGCGCGGGGACTGACGGGCCGGATTGCCTCGGCGTGGCTGCCGAGGAAGGTGGGCACAATGGCGGCGAACCAGCGCGGCGGCAGCTTGCCCAGCCCCTCGCTCTGGCCGCAGAGCGGCTTCTCGAATGCCGCGGCCGGCTGGAACTCGACGCAGACGCCGGGCGAGATCAGCTTCATCGTCTCCAGCGTGCGCCAGTCTGGAACCGGCAGAAGATGCTCGCGCGCTCTGCTGCTGCGCAGCAAAAGCTCGCGCCAATACAGCGCCTGTAGCGCCTGCGCGACCCGCTGCGCCGAGGCCGCAGTCGCGCGATCGACGCTGCGATAGGCGTCGAACGTCGCCCAGACGGTCGCGGCTCCGAGGCAGAGCGCGACGATGAGCAGCAGACGGGCGACAAGCTGAAGCACGAGGCGCATGCGATCACCCCCGACGTTTGGTAAGGTCAGCCTAACAACGCCGCCGCGCCTTGCCAATTGCGGGGTGGGCCGGGATGGCAGCTCGGGCAAATTTCCCAAGCCGGATTGGGCATGGGTCTTTGGACCGGGCGCGACGGCTTTGATCTAATTGGGTGGAATCGTTGCAGGCCAATCCCTGCAAGCCGGGAGCAGTGCAGCATGAGTTCGATGACGATTGGATCAATCGCGGGCACCACGACCGACTCGTCCGAGCGCAGCGCGCTGCTGTTCTGGATGATCTTCACCGGGCTCTCGATCTTCGCCGTCGTGCTGCTGTGGCGGTTCGGCCTGATCCATCTCATGCTGACCTCGGACCGCACCTACATTTCGAGCGTCATCGCGGTGCTCTACGTCGTCACCTGCGGCCACTGCTTCCTGCGAACGCGGGCGATCGCGCGGGAGGGGGCGGCAGCACGGCGCTGCCGCGCGGTGTTGTCGGCGGCCGGCGGCAGCAAGGCGCTCGATGCGAGCGCGGCGGGGCTGCCGCGCGGGCTGGTGCGCGACCACATCGAGAGCCTGGTGACCAAGGCCGCCGCCCAGGACTATCGCCCGGTCGATCAGACGCTGCTGCTGCGGACGCTCGCCGACCGCCTGCGCGGCTCGAATGGATTCGGGGCCTTCGTCTCCGACACGCTGATGAAGCTCGGCCTGCTCGGCACCATCATCGGTTTCATCATCATGCTGGCGCCGATCGCGGGCCTGGACGCCGCCGACAAGGTCGCGATGCGCTCCTCGATGGGCTTGATGAGCGACGGCATGGCGGTCGCGATGTACACGACGCTCG
>NZ_AJQE01000191.1 GCF_000261685.1 Bradyrhizobium genomosp. I (2014)
TCCTGGTCCGCATCCAATACTACATGCTGGACGCCGCGACCCAGCGGGTGTTCTCGGACGCGGTGGTTCTGACCGAGACCTATGTGACGCCGGTGCTGGAGCGCAAGGGTTCCGGTGCGCGGTCATGATGGATGATTTCGGCCTCTATCCGCGCGAGGAGCCGTTCGATCCGCTGGGCGTGATGCTGTTCAAGGCGCTCCAGGTGATCGCGTTCCTGTTCTTCCTCGCGCTGCTCGCGGTCTCTCCCGATGCGAAGGAGGGCAAGATCGACTCCAAGGCGGAGTTCATGATCACGCTGGACTGGCCGGACAATCACCCGGACGATCTCGACCTGTTCGTGCAGGATCCCGCCGGCAACATCGCCTGGTACCGCCACCGCGAGGCCGGCTTCCTCACGCTCGATCGCGACGACCGCGGCGGGGCCAACGACTTCATCATGGTTGCCGGCAAGAAGATCGCCTCGCCGATTCGCGAGGAGATCGTCACGGTGCGTGGCATTCTTGCCGGCGAATACACCGTCAACGTCTCGCATTTCGTGGCCACGACCGGCGAGCCCGTGACCGCGAATGTGAAGGTGCAAAAGCTCAATCCGACCGCGCAGGTGATCTTCGACAACAAGTTCACGCTCGATCATACCGGCGACGAGAAGACCGCGGTCCGGTTCCGGCTCGATGCAGAGGGCAAGGTCGTCAATGTGGACCAGCGGCCGAAATCCCTGCTGGAGACGTTCCGCAGCAGCTGGCGCAACGGCGCCGATCTCGACGCGAGGACTGGTGTGAGCAGGAACACTGCGAGGATACGCCGTGACTAGCCTGCAGACGGTCATCCTGACGCTGTCGATTGCCTACGCCGTCATCGGCGCGCTGCTCCTGGTGGTGCTCGTCTATGCGCGGCTGCACTGGTCGCTGAAGGCGACGGCCGTCGTCATCACGAGCGCCTTCTATGTGGTCAGCTTCACCGAGATGCGCGGGTTGCTCGGTTGGGCCAGCGCCGACCGGCTGCCCACCGCCTTCAAGCTGCTGAAGGCCCGCATCGTCGAGCCGCATTCGCTGGAGGGCGATCCCGGCTCGATCTATCTCTGGGTCGAGGAACTCGACGAGGACAATCGGCCGAGCGGCATCCCGCGGGCCTTTCGGGTGCCCTACAATGACCGGCTGGCCGACAAAACCCATGCGGCCGAGAACGAGATTGCGGCAGGCCATCCGCAAGGCGGCCGCGCAGCGGATTTCGGCGGCGGCGATGGCAGTCTCATCGACATGGTCCGGGAATATGTGACCCCCAAGACCATCATGGAGACGAGCGGCGGCGATTCCTCGACCGGCGAGTTCATTGCCCCGCCCGCCGGGGCGCAGGGCGCGGTGTTCACGCCCATCCCGCCGCCCCGGATGCCGCCGAAGGACGAGCAATAGGCCCTACACCTCGCGGCAGGGGCACGCTGGTAAACCGTCGCGCGCCGGCGCATCCTGTTGACCTCCCTCAATTTGGCCTTATCGGCTTCCAATAAGAATTTGAGGGTGGAGGGTGCGTGCTTCTCGCTGTCTTCTCGGATATCCACGGCAACCGGCAGGCGTTCGAGGCCTGCCTGAAGGTGGCCCGCGCCAGGGGCGCGGAGCGCTTCGTCCTGCTCGGCGACTTCGTCGGCTATGGCGCCGACCCGGAATGGGTCGTGGATACCGCGATGGGGCTGGTTGCCGGAGGCGCGGTCGCCGTGCGCGGCAATCACGACCAGGCGGTCAATTCCTCGACGGAGACCATGAACGCCGAGGCGCAGATCGCGATCGAATGGACCCGCGGCCGGCTCGACACCGCGCAGCGGCGATTCCTGGCCGAATTGCCGATGCTGGTGGAGGACGGCGACCGCCTGTTCGTGCATTCGGAAGCGTCCAGCCCCCAGCGCTGGCACTATGTCCGCTCGACGACGGATGCCGCCAAGAGCCTGATTGCGACGCCCGCCCATGTCACGTTCTGCGGACATATCCACCGCCCCGCGCTCTATTCGATGTCGGTGACGGCCAAGATGACGAGCTTCGTGCCGAAGACCGACGTTCCCGTGCAGCTCCTGCGCGGGCGGCAATGGCTCGCGGTGCTCGGCTCGGTCGGCCAGCCGCGCGACGGCGATCCCTCGGCGTCCTTCGTGCTGTTCGAGACGGTCTCGTGCCAGATCACCTATTGCCGCGCCCCCTATGACATCGCGACCGCAGCAGGCAGAATCCGCGACAACGGCCTGCCGCACTGGCTCGCCGACCGGCTGTCGCAGGGGCGCTAGAGGCCGATGCCGAAACCCCTGGTCAAGTCAGGCGCGGAGATCGACGGTTACACCATCGGTGAATGCGTCCACGCCGGCGGCATGGCGACGCTGTGGACCGTCACCCATCCCGGCATCGACGTGCCCTTGCTGATGAAGATCCCGCGGGTGTCGGAGGGCGAGGACCCCGCCGCGATCGTCTCCTTCGAGATGGAGATGATGATCCTGCCGCGGCTCGCGGGTCCGCATGTGCCGGCCTGCTTCGGCACCGGTGATTTCGCCCGCCAGGCCTATGTCGTGATCGAGCGCATCCCAGGCGCCACGCTCTACAAGCGGCTCCCCGAGCTGCCGCTGCCTTATGACGAGGCGCGGCAGCTCGTCGCCAAGATCGCAACTGCGCTTGCTGATCTGCATCGGCAGAACGTCATCCATCATGACATCAAGCCGAGCAGCATCATGTTCCGCGATTCCGGCGAGGCGGTGCTGATCGACTACGGCCTGTCGCATCACAACCACCTGCCGGATCTGTTGCAGGAGGAATTTCGTCTGCCTTACGGCACCGCGCCCTATATGGCACCCGAGCGGCTGTTGGGCGTGCGCGACGATCCGCGCAGCGACCTGTTCTCGCTCGGCGTGCTGCTCTATTTCTTCACCACGGGCGAGCGGCCGTTCGGCGAGGGCGAGACGCTGCGCGCGATGCGGCGCAGGCTCTGGCGTGACCCGCATCCGCCGCGGAAGCTTCGCGCCGATTATCCGCCCTGGCTTCAGGAGGTGGTGTTGCGGTGTCTCGAGATCGAGCCGGTGTGGCGCTATCCGACGGCGTCCCAGCTCGCCTTCGATCTCGCCCATCCGGACCAGGTCAAGCTCACCGCGCGTTCGGAGCGGCTGAAGCGTGACCCGCTCAGCGTTGTCTGGCGGCGCCGTTTCAACCAGGGCGCCATGGCGCCGCGCGCGAAATCGGATGTCGCCGTCCAGATCGCATCGAGCCCGATCCTCGCCGTCGCGCTCGACACGATGGAAGGCGCACCGGAGCTGAACGAGGCGCTGCGCGTGACCACCGAGCGCATCCTCGCCACCTTGCCGTCAGCACGGCTTGCCTGCGTCAACGTGCTCAAGCTGAACCGGATCGCGATCGACCGTACGCTGGACGAGCAGGGATCCAACAAGCATATCGACCGCCTGGTCGCGCTCAGGCATTGGGCGACGCCGCTGAAGCTCGACGAGAGCCGGCTGTCGGTTCACGTGCTGGAGGCCGTCGATCCCGCGGCGGCGCTGCTGGAATTCGCCGAGGCCAACCAGGTCGACCACGTCATCATCGGCGCGCGGCAGAACTCGTTCCGCCGCACGCTGCTCGGCAGCGTCTCGGCCAAGGTGGCCTCGGAAGCGATCTGCACCGTCACCGTGGTACGGCCGCCGCGGATGGCCGGGGATGTCGGCGGGTCAGAGGCCGGCGAAATGACGGGTTAGGCCGCCTGGCGTCTTGCGGGATGGATCAGCCCGCGTGAGCGCTTTGGGCGGCGCGCTTGCGGCGGATGGGCCAGGAGAATCGCGGGCCGGGTTCGCCGTGATCCGCGCTGCCGCCGAAATACTGGATGATCTCGCGGCAGGGCTCGCAACTGAACAGGTTACGGGACGCGGATGCCTTGGTCATTTCCGTCAGGCAGTTCGGGCAATGCGGTTTCATGGGACGGTCCGGAAAAGAAGTCTCAGTGGCGGCGCTGCGAGGGCCAACGAGCGATCGCGGTCCGAATTGTCGAGCCCGGCATCATCGTCCGGCGCGCCATCGGCGCGCTCGAGGCGGCCGAAGAAATCGTCGAGGCTCGGATGCGGGCGCCGTGGAATACGGCACCTGCGTTTCGGCTGGCGCTTCACGAGCGGGATCTGCATGGCGCTCAGCCCCGGCGACGATGAAAATGGATGATGCGGGCAGAAGCTACGGCCTTCACCGGCCGTGCCGCGTAGAGGCTGCGAGCCGCGATCGCCGCATTGAATCCGAACCACAACGCCACGCCAGTCCAAATCAGGGTCGTCGTCATGATGTGCTCCCGTCAAAAAGCAGGCAGGAGTCACTTGCGGTGATTTGCGCGAATCAGTGAAGTCCGGATGAGTACGGATCAAGACTGCGATTTTATGCGTCGCGCGCTGCAGGGCTGGTACGAGCCGCGGGATTTCTCCTCATCGCCTGCGCCGCTCGATCCAGCTCAAATCGCTTCGCCGCGGGCCCCCAGCGCCGCGTTGCGGATCGCGGCGATGTTGGTCTTGTAGGCGTCCTGCGTGCCGCCCCTGAACACCGAGGTGCCGGCGACGAAGGCGTTGGCGCCGGCCGCCGCGAGCGCGCCGGCAACATCGGGGCCGACGCCGCCGTCGACCTCGATGTCGATCGGACGGCCCGCCGTCATCGCGCGGATGTCGCGGATCTTGGCGAGTGCGGAGGGGATGAAAGCCTGGCCGCCGAAGCCGGGATTGACCGACATCACCAGCACGAGGTCAACGAGGTCGAGGACGTATTCGAGCGCGCTGATCGGCGTCGCCGGATTGAGCGAGACGCCGGCCTTCTTGCCGAGCGCGCGGATCGCCTGGAGCGAGCGGTGCAGGTGCGGACCGGCCTCCGCATGCACGGTGATGTGGTCGCAGCCGGCCTTCGCGAAGGCCTCGAGATAGGGATCGCAGGGCGAGATCATCAGATGCGCGTCGAAGATCTTCTTCGTGTGCGGGCGCATCGCCTTGATGACATCAGGGCCGTAGGAGATGTTGGGTACGAAGTGCCCGTCCATCACGTCGAGATGGATCCAGTCGGCGCCGGCGGCGTCCACCGCGCGCACCTCCTCGCCGAGCCTGGAGAAATCCGAGGCCAGGATCGAGGGGGCGATTGCCAGGGGGCGGGGAGCAAAAGCTTGGGTCATGGCGCGGTTTTCCCGTGGCGGCCGTGAAGGATGGGTTTCGCCTAACATGGGCCTCCGTGGCGGGCAATGCAGGGGAGCGGTGCTTCCTGTGGGCGGAAATTCTTGCCGCGACCGGCACGAATTGCCGGTGTTCCCGGGCCGTGCAAGGCACAGGAAAAGCGGATTTCATTGACCTTTTCGCGCTGGCACGACGCTTGCTGACGTCACCCGATAGAACATCGGCCGCGGCATGCGGCGTCGGTTGGAGTTGTGCAATGCTGTTCGCCCTTGGCGCGGTCTCGAGTGCGCTCGATGCGATCCAGTCGCTGACGAGCTCGAAATCGTCCTCGTCGACGCACAAGACGGGACCGGCGCAAGGCGCCACCAATCCGTTCGCGATCGACAGCGGCAGCAGCATCTCCAGCGGCGCGACCTCGTCGGTCAATGCAGGCAAATATCCGCAGATCTCGCCGGAGACGATGAACGCGCTGTTCGCCGCGCAGAGCCAGTCGGCGGGCACGAGCGGTACGAGCAACTCGGCCTCGACGGGGGCTGCATCCTCGGCATCGAAGAGCCGCGAAGATGCCTTGAAGGACCTGTTCTCGCAGATCGACGCGGACGGCGACGGCAGGATCACCAAGTCCGAGTTCGAGGATGCGCTCGGCGCCGGCGGCACCAATCTGGCGCAGGCCGACGACGTGTTCTCGAAGATGGATGCGAATGCGGACGGCAGCATCAATCTCGGCGAGATGACGAAGGCGCTGAGGGGCGGCCACGGCCATCATCATGCGCAAGGTGCTGGCGGCGCGGGCGACGGTTCGGAGTCCTCGTCGCAATCCAACGGCGGCTCGACTTCGACCACGACGACCAATGCCGACGGCTCGACGACCACCACCGTCACCTATGCCGACGGATTCAAGATGTCGACGACGGTCCCCGGCGCCTCCGGGTCCTCCGCCAATTCAGCCTACGATCTGTTCGCGCAATTGATGCAGCGGCAAGGCGGGCAGGGCCAAGGCGCCTCAGCGACTGCCGGCTCGTCCATGTCGATGAGTGTGTGAGCTAGAGCCTTTTCCGTTCCGATGGAATCGGAACGGGCCTCTAGACTCTTGTTTGACGCGTTTTCTTTACGCGAACCGGTGTCCACTTCGCTCGAAAACGCTCTAAGAGCGCTCTCTCGGCAAATGACGCTGTCGTGCCCCGCGAAAGCGGGGCATCCAGCACGCCGCGGCCTTCCGGTTTAATCACAACCGTCTCTGGAATACTGGATCGCCCGGTCTTCGCCGGCCGATGACACCTGATGTGAGGCGCTAACCGAACTTGTCTTTCCACGCCGGCTGCGCACCGGGGAACGGCAGCGCGGTCGCGCTGTACACGCCGCTTGCGATCGCGCGTGCGACCACGTTGGCGGCGACCATGCCGAGCTCGGTAAGCTCCACCAGCGGTTCGATCGGCTTCTCGCAAGTGGCCGCGGCGAACAGCACGTCGCCGTCGAGCGGAGCGTGCACCGGATAGATCGCGCGGGCAAATCCGGTCTGCGCGATCATCGCGAGCCGCTTGGCCTGCGCCTTGCTCAGAATCGCGTCGGTGACGACGAGGCCGATCGTGGTGTTCTCGCGCTCACTTGCTGCGGGCCCGCCCTTGATCCGCATCGCCAACATGTCGGGCGTGAACGCAGGCGGCAGACCGCGTCCGCCGAACTCGCCGTTTTCCTCGAACGGCGCGGCCCAGAACCAGGGACCGTCGCCGACGGTGACGCTGCCGACCGCGTTCACCACCATGATCGCGGCGACCTTGATGCCGTTCACTGTAACGGCCGACGCCGAGCCGATGCCGCCCTTGAAGGTGGCGGTGGTCGCACCCAGGCCCGCACCGACGCTGCCGAGCGCGAAGTCGGTGCCGGCGGAAGCAGCCGCGGCATAGCCGAGATCGCGATAGGGCGAGAAGCGGCCCCAGGCCTTGTCGCCGCCGTTGAGCAGGTCGAACACGATCGCGCCCGGGACGACGGGGACCACGGCCTCGCGGACCCTGAAGCCGCGGCCCTGTTCGGCGAGCCAGGCCTGCACGCCGCCGCCGGCATCGAGGCCGAAGGCGGAGCCGCCGGAGAGCGCGATCGCATCGACCCGTTCGACCGTATTGGCGACGTCGAGCAGCGAGACCTCGCGCGTGCCGGGTCCGCCGCCGCGGACGTCGATCGCCGCGACGGCCGGCTGGTCGAAAATGATGGCGGTCGTGCCGGAGGCCACTTTCATATTCCCGGAATGGCCGACCCGGACGCCGGCGATATCGGTGAGAAGGTTTTTCAAGATGGCCTCGTCGTTGAGAGCAATTTGCCATCTGCGATAGCGCAGCGATGCCGCAGGCTCAACTGGCGAGCGCGGTCCTGAGCATCTTGGCGAGCTCGGTCTTGCGATAGGGCTTGGCCAGCAGCAGCACGCCGGAATCGAGCCGGCCATGATGGACGATGGCGTTTTCGGTGTAGCCGGAGGTGAACAACGTCTTCAGGTCGGGGCGGCGCCGGGCCGCCTCGTCAGCAAGCTGGCGGCCGTTCATGTTGCCGGGCATGATGATGTCGGTGAAGAGCAGGTCGATGGTCTCGTCGCTGTCGATGATATTGAGGGCCTCGGCGCCGTTGGCGGCCTCGAGCGCGGTATAGCCGAGGCTCTTGACCTGCGTCACGACATACTGCCGCACCAGCGCGTCGTCCTCGACGATCAGGATCTTCTCGTTGCCGCCGGTGATGGGCGCGTTCTGGAGCGCCTCGAACTCGGTCTCCTGCACCCCGGTCGAGCGCGGCAGGTAGATCTTCACGCTCGTGCCGTGACCTTGCTCGCTGTAGATCTTGATGTGGCCGCCCGACTGCTTGACGAAGCCGAACACCATGCTCAAGCCCAGGCCGGTACCCTTGCCGACCTCCTTGGTGGTGAAGAAGGGATCGAAGACCCGGTCGATCAGCTCCGCGGGAATTCCGCTACCGGTGTCGCTGACCGCGATCATCACGTAATTGCCGGCAACGACGTCGGGGTTCATGCTGGCATAGCCGTCGTCGAGGAAGACGTTGCGGGTCTCCAGCACCAGGGTGCCGCCGTCAGGCATGGCGTCGCGCGCATTCAGCGCGAGATTGAGGATCGCGGTGGAAAGCTGGCCCGGGTCGACCAGCGTCGGCCAGGCATCCTCGGTGAGCTGCGGCATGATGGTGATCTGTTCGCCGAGCGTCGGATGCAGCAGCTTGGCGGCCTCGAGCGCCAGCGCATTGACGTCGATCTCGCGTGGCTGGAGCGGCTGCTTGCGGGCGAAGGCGAGCAGGTGCCTGGTCAGCTGCGCGCCGCGCTCGGCGGCGTCGTCGATCAGCTTGGTGATGGCGGCGAGCTCGGGCCGGTCGGCGACCGCGTCGCTGAGAATGCCGATCGTGCCCGTGATGACGGTCAACACGTTGTTGAAGTCGTGGGCGACGCCGCCGGTCAGTTGGCCGATCGAGTCCATCTTCTGGACCTGTCGGAGCTGGGCCTCGGCGGCCTGCTTGTCCGTGAGGTCGCGGCCGATGAAGTAATGGCGCTTCACCGGCTCGGACCAGGTGCCCATCCAGTTCAGCGTGACCTCGTGACCGTCGTAGTGGTAGTAGCGCGCCTCGAAGCTGCGCTTGACCGCGCCACGACGGGCTGCGCGCATCTCGTTCCGCGCCTTCTCGAGATCGTCGGGATGGATGAAATCGGTCGCGCAGTGCCCGACCATGTCCTCGGGGCTGTAGCCGAGAATGTTCTTCACGCTCGGGCTGACCTGGACGAAATTGCCATAGCCGTCGGTGACCAGGATCAGGTCCTGCGATGTCTCGAAGATGCGCTGGCGTTCTTCGATCTCGCGGCGCAGCTTCTCTCTCGCCTGCTTTTCTTCGGTTATGTCATGGGCGATCTTGGAAGCGCCGATGATCTCTCCATGGTCTGTTCGCAGGGGGGAAACATTCAGGACGACGTCCAGCGGGCGGCCGTCTTTCCGGATACGGATCGTCTCGTGCTGGGCGATCGACTCGTTGCCGGCGATCCGGTTGAGGATGCTCCTGACTTCGCCCTTGAGATCCGGCGGCACGATGATGTCGATCGGCTTGCCGATGGCCTCGGCAGCGGAATAGCCGAACAGATGCTCGGCGGCCTTGTTCCAGCCGGTGATGACGCCGTCGAGCGATTTCGTGATGATGGCGTCATTGGACGACTCGACCACCGCGCCGTACAGCGCCAGGCGCTTGCCGTAATAGTCGCGTTCCGAGGCCGATTGCTGGCGAAGCCTCCCGACGAGGCCCACGGTACGCGCCTGGAGGCGGACATTCTCGATGAGAAGCACCGCGAGCACGATGGTCGCCGCGGCGAGGCCGTAGAGCCGGCCGGCATAGAAGCCGAGATCGAAACGGGCGACGTTGACGATGGCCGACAGCGCGATGTCGAACAGCCAGGCGCACATGACCACCATGAGCCAGACGTCGATCACCGCATGCGGCTTGCGGAACCAGAGCGAGACCAGCGCGGCAAAGCTCAGCGACCACACGAAGGACACGACCCCGATCATGGTTGGCGTGTAGCGACCGTCGCGCAACAGCACCGGCAGCAGATCGTGCTGCGCGGTCGCGATCCAGGCGAAGACGGCCGTCGCGGCGATGACGCCGAGCACGCTGGCATAAATCGCGCTGCTGGCCGCGCCGCGGATCCGCGGGCCACCGTCCTTTTCTTTCAGCCAGGCATACCCCATCACGAACAGCGGAAAGCCGGCGTGCCAGATCATGTAGAGCCAGACCGTGGTCTGCACGCCCGCGCCGAAGAGCCCGGTCGGTGCGAACAGTCCGGGGAAGGTGAGGGCGTGAACCAGCGCCGCCGCGGCGGTGAAGAGATAGCCGGTCGCGAGCCACAGCAGCGCGCGGGTCCGCAGCACCGCAAATTGCGAGAGCACCAGCACTGCCGTGACGATGTCGTTCACGGCGAGCGCCGATTGATAACTGGCGACGAAGGCCGGGACCGGCAGGAGCGGGGTACCCGCGAAAGGCACGGCTGCCGCGAACAGGAGGGCGGACACGCCGACAACCGTCAATGCTGCAGTGCGGTCGGTCGAAGTGGCCGGCAGGGTCGAAAGAAACGTGCTTCGGTCGATTGTCGCAGGCACGCCCACCTCTTGCGGGGCGGTCTTGAGCAGGTCGGGTTTGAGCATCTCCGCGAGTCTCATTCGGCCGGCAGTCCGTTCATGGTAGCGGTTTTGAGCGCGGGTCGTGAACGGGACCAGTCACGACTCAACCGAAGGTTACCGCTTACTTAACCTCGGTGGGAACACGGAATAGGGATCTGGTAAGGTGCCCTTTACTGGGCGATGCCATGATGCCCTCCGCCGCGGCGGGTTCCAGCTTTGAATCTGGCATTTTTGATTCCGATATCGGGAGTTGTTCCTCCATGCCCCGCGTTCTCATCATCGACGACCAGAAGGACGTCCGTACGATGGTCGCGATCCTGCTTCGGGTCAATCATTTCGAGGTCGTGGAGGCAGACAGCGGTGCGGCGGGCCTGAAGGCCTTCGCGGAAAGCCCGTTTGACGCGGCGATCGTCGACATCTTCCTGGGCGACACCAGCGGCGTCGACGTCATTGCGTCTCTGCGCGAACGCGCGCCGACGCTCCCCGTCATTGCGGTCTCCGGGATGACGGCGCTCGATTTCATGGACCAATCGCCTCACCTCGCCAACGTGGTCTGCCTGCAAAAGCCGTTTCGGCCGAACGATCTCCTGCAAGCGATGCGGAAGGCCCAGACCGTGGCCGACGGCGAACTGTCCGCAGCCGTCTGATCCCGCCGCAGGAAGAAACGCCCCGGGGGTAAGCCGGGGCGCGGTGACGATTGCATCGTGGCCCAAGGCCTCGCAAGCGCGCCTTAGGTGCCGCCGCCGGCGATCTCGGCGTAGCCGCCTTTGGCATCCCATTTGTAGACGACGTAGTCGATCTGCTTGATGTCGCCCTTGGCGTCATATTCGATCGGGCCGATCACGGTGTCCCACTTGCCGGCCTTCATCGCCGCCATGACCTTCTTGGCGTCGGTGGTGCCGGCCTTCTTGGCCGCCTGCGACCACACCTGCATCGCCGCATAGGTGTAGAGCGTATAGCCCTCGGGGTCGATGTTCTTGGCCTTGAAAGCCTCGACGATCTTCTTCGCGGTCGGCTTGTTGCGCGGATCGGGGCCGAAGGTGAACAGCGTGCCCTCGCCGGCAGGGCCGGTGATGGAGGCGTACTCCTTGTCGGCGAGCGCGTCGCCGGCCATCAGCACGGTCTTGAGGCCCTGGTCCCGCATCTGGCGCAGGATCAGGCCGCTCTCCTGATGATAGCCGCCGACATAGACGAGGTCGATGTTGTCGCGCTTCAGGCGGGAGACGATCGCGTTGAAGTCCTTGTCGCCCTTGTTGTAGGACTCGTACATCTTCTCGGTGACGCCGGCCTTGTTGAGCGCCTTCTTGGTCTCGTCGGCAAGACCCTTGCCGTAGGTGGTCTTGTCGTTGAGGATGGCGATGTTCTTGCCCTTGAAGTTCTTGGCGATGTACTGCGCCGCGATCAGGCCCTGCTGATCGTCACGGCCGCAGACGCGAGCCACGTTCCAGAGCTTGCGCTCGGTGAACAGCGGATTGGTCGAGGCCGGCGTGATCTGGAGCACGTTGCCGTCGGCATAGGCTTCCGAGGCCGGGATCGACGATGACGAGCAATAGTGCCCGGCCACGAACGGGATTTTCGAGCCGGCGATCTTCTCGGCGATCGAGCGCGCCTGCTTCGGGTCGCAGGCGTCGTCTTCGACGGAGAGCGCGAGCTTCTTGCCGTTGACGCCGCCGGCGGCGTTGATATCGGCCACGGCCATCTCGGCGCCGTTCTTCATCTGGCGGCCGAAGGCGGACTCGCCGCCGGTCATCGGGCCTGCGACTGCGACGGTGACATCCTGCGCCAATGCCGCGCTCGACAGCGCGATCGATGCGCCGAATGCCAGACCGATGAGCTTCAGTGATTTCATGAGATACCTCGCGGGTGATCGCCTGTGGAAGTTGCCGGGCATGCCCGGTTCAAACCGGCGCCATTCTTGAATGAATTCGAGGAGAAGTCACCGGCAAAATACGGGCATTGGCGGAGATATCTCGCCACATTCGGCTGCGCCCTTCCGCCTTGGGGCCAGGTCTGGGGCCAGGTCAGCCGTGGCGGCCGCCTTCCAGATAGGCGGCGCGAATCTCGGGTCGCTGCAACAATTCGGTGCCGGTCCCGGCCAGCGCGATCAGGCCATTGACCATGACGTAGCCGCGATGGGCGAGCTTGAGCGCATGGTTGGCGTTCTGCTCGACGATCAGGACGGTCAGGCCGTCCTGCCGGTTCAGGGTGCGGATCGCATCGAAAATCTGGCGTGCGATCAGCGGTGCCAGCCCGAGCGAGGGCTCGTCGAGCAGGAGCAGGCGGGGGCGGCTCATCAGGGCGCGGCCGATTGCCAGCATCTGCTGCTCGCCGCCGGACAGGGTTCCCCCGCGCTGGGCATAGCGTTCCTTCAGCCGCGGAAACAGCGTGAACACGCGTTGCAGCGTCGCCTCGCGTTCGGCGTCGGTGCATTCGGTCGAGTCCGCGCCCATCTGAAGGTTTTCCGCAACGCTCATGCGCGGGAAGATGCGGCGGCCCTCGGGCGATTGCGCGATGCGCAAATGCGCGATCGCGTGGGTGGGCACGTCGGTGATGTCGCGGCCTTCATAGAGGATCTGGCCGGCGCGGGCGCGCGGCTTGCCGAAGATCGTCATCATCAGCGTCGACTTGCCGGCGCCGTTGGCGCCGATCAGGGCAACGATCTCGCCCGCATTGATCTCGATGTCGACGCCCTTCAGCGCCTCGATCTTGCCGTAGGCGGCGCGAAGACCGCGGATCGCGAGCAGGGGAGTGGGCGCCGATGTCACGTCCCGTTCTCCATCACGGCCACGGCCTCGTCCTCGTCGGTGCCGAGATAGGCGGCGATCACCTTCGGATCGTCGCGGACCTCGCGCGGCGTGCCTTCCGCGATCTTCACGCCATGGTCCATCACCACGATGTGGTCGGAGATCTCCATCACCACCGACATGTCGTGCTCGATCAGCAGGATCGAGGTGCCGAGCTCGTCCCGGATCGAGAGCAGGAGCTCGCTCAGGGCCGCGCTCTCGCGCGCGTTGAGGCCGGCCGCGGGTTCGTCCAGGCACAACAGGGCGGGCTCGGTGCACATCGCGCGCGCGATTTCCAGCCGGCGCTGGTCGCCATAGGCGAAATTGCCGGCCGCATCGTCTGCGCGGTCGAGCAGGTTGACCCGCTTCAGCCAATCGGTGGCGAGGTCGATCGCGCGCTTTTCGGCGTCGCGGTAGGTGGGGGCACCGACAAGGCCGAGCAGGGTGAAGCCGGAGGCGCGCATCAGCGCGTTGTGCTGCGCCACCATCAGGTTTTCCAGCGCGGTCATGCCGGGAAACAGGCGGATGTTCTGGAACGTGCGCGCGACCTTGGCCTGCTTGGCGATGCGGAAATCGTTCAGCCGGTCCAGCGCGATCACTCTGCCGTCGTCATGGGTGAGGCGAATGGCGCCGCCGCTCGGCTTGTAGAACCCGGTGATGCAGTTGAAGACGGTGGTCTTGCCGGCGCCGTTCGGTCCGATCAACGCAGTGATCTTCTTCCGTTCCGCGCTGAAGGACAGATCCTGCACGGCGACGATGCCGCCGAAGCGCATGGTGAGCCGGTCGACGCCAAGAATCTTGTCGCTTATCTTGTCGCCAATCTTGTCGCCGCTCATCCGTGCCCTTCCTTGACGAGGTCGGAGGAGATCGCCTGCGCCTTGGTCAGATACACGGTGGGCGCGCGATGGCCGATCAGGCCGCGCGGCCGCCAGATCATGATCAGCACCATCGCCATGCCGAACACCAGCATGCGATAGGTCTCGAGGCCGCGGAACAGCTCGAATCCGCCGATCATGGCGAGCGCGGCAAGCGCCACGCCGAGCTGCGAGCCCATGCCGCCGAGCACGACGATGGCGAGCACCAGCGCCGATTCCTGGAAGGTGAACGATTCCGGGCTGATGAAGCCCTGGCGGGTGGCGAAGAACGCGCCGGCGAAGCCGCCGAACATGGCGCCGGTCGCGAACGCCGTGAGCTTGGTCGTCGTGGTGTTGATACCGAGCGCGCGACAGGCGACCTCGTCCTCGCGCAAGGCCTCCCAAGCCCGCCCGATCGGCAGGCGGCGCAGGCGGATCGTGGCCCAGTTTGTGAGGAGCGCAAGCGCCAGGATCACATAGAACAGGAAGACGATGCGGTGGGTCGGCGAGTACTCGATGCCGAGCCTGGCGGCGAGCCCGTCATCGCTGTTGTCGAGCGGGATGCCGAAGAAGGTGGGGCGGGGAATGCCGGAGACGCCGTTTGGACCGCCGGTCAGATCCTGCCAGTTGATGATGACGAGGCGGATGATCTCGCCGAAGGCGAGCGTCACGATGGCGAGGTAGTCGCCGCGCAGGCGGAGCACGGGGAAGCCGAGCAACACGCCCCAGAACGCGGCGAGGATGCCGGCGAGCGGCAGGCAGATCCAGAACGACCAGCCGAAATTGGTGGCGAGCAGACCGTAGGAATAGGCGCCGACCGCATAGAAGGCGACGTAGCCGAGATCGAGCAGGCCGGCGAGCCCGACCACGACATTCAACCCCCAGCCCAGCATCACGTAGGTAAGCACGAGGATCGCGAGGTCCAGGATGTAGCGCTGGTCGTAGAAGATGACGGGCACCAGAACCGTGAAGATCAGAAGCGCCGGCGCGAGGTAGCGTCCGATCAAGGACATGCCGCTCTGCACTGCTGGTGTCACCAGCTTCTCGGCGCCGGTCGGACCGATCCATTGCCGCAGCAACTCGATGACGATCGAGCCGCCGAATACCGCAGCCACAAGGGAGGCGAGCTCGCCGAAGCGCGTCCAGTAGGTGAGCTGGCCGTCGGAACCCGCCTCGGTGCGGATGCCGACCATCAGCGAGAACAGCACCAGCGCGATCACCGCGTTGACGAGCGCCGTCTTCAGGATGGAGGGGATGCCCGGCTTGGCCTTCATGGGTGAGGGAGCTGCCACGCGCGACCGTCAGACTTTTTCGACTTCGGGACGACCGAGCAGGCCGGTCGGCATGAAGATCAGCACGACGATCAGGATCGAGAACGCCGCGACGTCCTTGTATTCGACCGAGAAATAGGCCGACCAGAACGTCTCGATCAGGCCGATCGCAAGCCCCCCGAGCATGGCGCCGGGCAACGAGCCGATGCCGCCGAGCACGGCGGCGGTGAACGCCTTGATGCCGGCGACGAAGCCCATGAAGAAATCGACGAGGCCATAATAGAGCAGGTACATGAGGCCGGCGACCGCAGCGAGAGCGGCGCCGATCACGAAGGTCATGGAGATGGTGCGGTCGACATCGACGCCGAGCAGCGCCGCCATGGTCTGGTCCTGCTCGCAGGCGCGCATGTCGCGCCCGAGCCGGGTCCTGGAGACCAGCCAGGTGAAGAGCGCCAGCAGCACGATGGTGGTGACGACCACCATGATCTGGATGTTGGAGAGCTGGATCACGAAGCCGTCCGCGCTCTCATGCAGCGTGTAGCCGCCGGTGATGAAGGGCGGGATCGGCTTGACGCGCGCGCCTTGCGTCACCTGCGAATAGTTCGTGAGCACGAACGACATGCCGATCGCCGACAGCATCGGGGCGAGACGGAAGGAATGGCGCAGCGGCCGGTAGGCGATGCGCTCGATGGTCCAGCCATAGAGCGCGGTGATCGCCATCGAGACCAGCAGCACGACGAGCAGGATCACGGGGATGGCGGTCAGCCCGAACGAGATCAGGATCAGGAAGGTGATGAGGGCGATGAAGCCGCCGATCATGAAGACGTCACCATGGGCGAAGTTGATCATGCCGACGATGCCGTAGACCATCGTGTAGCCGATCGCGATCAGGCCGTAGATCGAGCCGAGCACGAGGCCATTGATGAGCTGCTGGGCGAAATAGTCCATGGGCTGCCGTTACCACACCTGACGCGGGCTCAAAGGGAGCTCTTCGAGAGAGAGTTCTTGGGCCCCGGCAGCCCTTGAGCGTTCTTCCGTTTTTGTAACAGGAGGGAACTGGCGGCTGCAACTGCCCAGGCCTCGGCACAAGGGGCTTGTACAGAGATCATTTCGCGCTCGGGTTCCTCGCAGCGAAGGAACCGGGTTCCCTGGCAACCAAAGTGAGTGCTGGCCGTTAATTCCCTCTCTGACGTCCAACAAGGGAGTTCCCCGAATGACGAAGCAGCAGAACCAGAATCCGGGTCAGCAGAGTCAGAACCCCGGCCAGCAGCGCCCCGGGCAGCAGCAGGGCGGCGGTCAGAAGCCTGGACAGCAGCAGCAGAATGACCCGATGCGCCAGGGCGATCGTCCCGGCCAGCAGGGCGGCCAGCGCGATCAGGATTAGTTTGGGAGCCCAGGAGAGAAGGAGGCCCCGCCGAAAGGCGGGGCCTTTTTTCTCGTCCTTGGCTTTCTGCTTCGTCATTCCGGGGCGATGCGAAGCATCGAACCCGGAATCTCGAGATTCCGGGTTCGGCTCTGCGAGCCGCCCCGGAATGAAGATTGCGAGGCCGGTTAAGGTAAACAAAGGGTTTAAATTGCCGCCGCAGTCTGATGCGAGTTAGCTCCCGGCAAAGCCTTCCAGCGAAGGCGAACGGCAGGCGAAGCGGGAAGCGGCATGTTCAGGAATTGGCGGATCGGTTCGGTCAATGGCGCGCTGCTGGCGGCCTATTTCATTCCGGCCTGGACCCTCGTCGCCTTCAACATCATTGTCGCGCCTGTGCACGGCCTCTACGAGAGGCCGAGCGTCGCCGTTGCGCTGTTCCTCAGCGACCATCTCCAGATGGCGGGGATGGAAACGGTGCGCGCCGCCTGGCTGCTTGCGCTGGGCCGGCTGACGGTCGTGGCGTTCCTTGCGATCTATCTCGTGCTGCTCTGCATGCCCCGATTGCGAAGGAGCGGCGGCAGCGACGAGGCGCTCGGCATTGCGCTGGCGATCGGCAGCCTGATCTCGTTTGCCAGCATGGTGATGGCCTCGAAGGTCGGCGAGATGGCCGCGCTCCGGCTGCATGCCACCGAGCTCCTGCTCTTGCTCGGTGCCGCGATCGTGGTGGTGATCGAGAAGCCGGCGGCAGCGCCGAAGACGTCGGAGATTGCCGCGCCGCCAAGTCTTCAGCCGTTAGGCCTTGAGCAGGCCGAGCTCCTGCACAATCGCTGAGGCTTCCTTGACGGCGTGGTTCACCGCCGGCACGCCGCAATAGATTGCCTGCTGGAGCAGGATTTCCTTGATGTCGTCGGGCGTGAAGCCGCCCTCGGCGAGCGCCGCACGCACGTGCAGGCGGAATTCGTCCCATTGCCCGAGCGCGACCATGGTGCCGATCACGAGCACCCGCCGCGTGCGCTCGTCGAAATGCGGTCGCGTCCAGATCTCGCCCCAGGCGTAGCGCGTGATCATGTCCTGGAAGTCGGTGTTGAACGCGTTGCGGTTGGCGATCGACTTGTCGACCCAGGCATTGCCCAGCACCTTGCGGCGCACGTTCATGCCGGCATCGCGGCGGTTCTGATCGTCCATTCTCTCTCCTCCTCTCCGTCATTGCGAGCGGAGCGAAGCAATCCAGAAATGCGTCCGCGGAGACAGTCTGGATTGCTTCGTCGCTACGCTCCTCGCAATGACGGTCGTTGCTAACGCTGCGTCAGGAATCCCACCACCGCATCCGTGAATGCGTGCGGCTGCTCGACATTGGAAATGTGCGCGGCATCGATGATGGTCATGCTCGCACCGGGAATGTTCGAGCGGATCAATTCACCGGCCGAGATCGGCGTCGCCATGTCGTGGCGGCCGGCGATCACCAGCGTCGGGCTCTTGATCCTGGGCAGCAGCGCGCGCTGGTCGAGTGTCGATAGCGCCTCGCAGCAGGCAAGGTAACCCTCGACCGGCGAGGCGAGCAGCATCGATTTCATCTTCGCGGTGATCTCAGGCTCGCGCTCGCGGAAATCCTGGGTGAGCCAGCCGGCGATCACGGCATCGGCCACCGCCGCGATGCCGCCCTTCTTCACGGCGTCGATGCGTTCCAGCCATCTGGTCGGCTCGGCATAGTAGCAGGAGGTGTTGGCGAGGATGAGCTTCCCGAATCTTTCAGGTGCGTTGGCGCCGAGCCATTGTCCGACCATGCCGCCCATCGACAGGCCGCACCAATGCACCTTCTCGATGTTGAGATCGTCGAGGATCGCGAGCACGTCGCGGCCGAACCGCTCCATCGAGTAGGGGCCGGGCGGAACGTTGGACTTGCCGTGGCCGCGGCGGTCGTAGCGGATGACGCGGAATACCTGCGTCAGCGCCTTCATCTGCGGCTCCCACATCTGCAGCGTGCAGCCGAGCGAGTTGGACAGCATCAGGGTCGGCCCGCTGTCGCGGCCCTCGACGGAGACGTTGAGCAGGCAACCGTCGGCATCGATCATGGGCATGCGGCGTCTCCGTATCTATTCGCGGTCGAGGCTGTCGAGCAGGCTGTCGATCAAGGCCTGCGAGGCCCCTTGATAGGCCATCGGCTCGAACAATGCCGCAATTTTTTCCGGCGAAAGGTGCGCAGTAACTCGCGAATCGGCCGACAGCACCTTGCGCAGATGCTTCTTCTCGACGACCGCGCGCTTGCTGGCGGCCTCGACCAGATGATGCGCCTCGCTCTTGCCGATCGTCTCGGCCAGCGCGAAGGTGACCGCCTCGGCCATGATCAGCCCGTCCGTCGCATCGAGATTGCTGCGCATGCGCGCGGCATCGACCTCGAGACCCTCGGCGATGTCGACGATGGCCGCAAGCGCGCCGGAAGCGACCAGCATCAATTGCGGCAGCGTCGGCCACTCCGCGTGCCAGGGGCCGGCACTGCGCTCGTGGTCCTGCACCTGCGCGGCAAAGATCGTCGCGGCGAGCTGCGGGGCCATGGTGGCGGCGCCCAGCGCGCTCGCGGCGGCGACCGGGTTGCGCTTGTGCGGCATGGTCGAGGACCCGCCGCGGCCTTCGCCGGCGGGCTCGAACGCTTCGGCGACGTCGGTCTGCATCAACAGCGAGACATCGCGTGCGATCTTGCCGCAGCTGCCGGCGAGAATTGCGAAGCAGGATGCAGCCTCGGCGATGCGGTCGCGATGGGTATGCCAGGGCGCCTCGGGCAGCGGCAGATCGAGCTCTTGCGCGAGCCGTTCGGCAACCGCGAGCCCCTTGTCGCCGAGAGCCGCAAGCGTACCGGCGGCGCCGCCGAATTGCAGCGCCAGTCCCTCGCGGGAGAGCCGCAGCAGGCGGCAGCGGGCGCGGGCAAGGCTTGCGGCATATTCGGCCGCCTTCAGCCCGAACGGCATCGGCAGCGCGTGCTGGAGCCAGGTTCGCGCCACCATCGCGGTGTTGCGATGGCTGCGCGCCAGCGCGGCAAAGCCCTTGATGGCGCGGCTGAGGTCAGCGTCCAGCGCATCGATGCCGGCGCGAAGCGTCAGCATGGTCGCGCTGTCGATGACGTCCTGGCTGGTCGCGCCCCAATGCACGTAGCGGGCGGCCTCCGCGTCAAGCTTGCCGACATTGGCAGTCAGCGTCTTGACCAGGGGAATTGCGAGGTTGCCCGATCGCGTCGCAGCCTCGGCCAGCGCGGCCAAGTCGAAGGAATCGGCCTTGCACGCGGCCTCGATCGGACCCACGGCGGACGCGGGAATCAGCGCCGTGGCGGCCTCGGCGCGTGCCAAGGCTGCCTCGAAATCCAGCATGTTCTGCAGGGTAGAGCGGTCGTCGCAGACCACGCGCATGGCCGCGCTTGACAGCATCGGCGCCAGCAGGGGGGAGAGGGATGTGCTCATGTTGCGCGCGACCTAATCATCATGGCCTGGCTGTGCCAATCCCCAACCGCCCGCACACGTCATTTTGCAGTTGCGAATATGCATTGCACGTGACCCGGCCCCGCCCTTTCCTTTGTCGCGTCCCTGCGTTACTTGATCAGCACTATAGTTACCGATCCGGGAGAGATCTCATGGCCATGACGATGAACGGCGAGGTCCAGCTTGCGGCGCCGCGCGAGGCCGTGTGGGCCAAGCTCAACGATCCCGAGGTGCTCAAGGCCTGCATTCCCGGCTGCGAAGAGCTGGAGAAGACCGACGACGGCGGCTTTCGCGCGACGGCAAAAATGAAGGTCGGGCCGGTGTCGGCGCGCTTCAAGGGCAAGGTCATGCTGTCCGATCTCGACCCGCCGAATGGCTACAAGATCTCGGGTGAGGGCGAGGGCGGGGTCGCCGGATTCGCCAAGGGCGGCGCGGCGGTCAGGCTCGCGGAGAAGGACGGCGGCACGCTGCTCTCCTACGACGTCGAGGCGCAGATCGGCGGCAAGTTGGCGCAGCTCGGCCAGCGCCTGATCAACGGCGCCGCCAAGAAACTCGCCGACGAGTTTTTCGCGAACTTCGCCGCGGCGGTACAGGGCTGAAACCTATCGCCTTTCGGCATGGCGGCTTGCGTCCGGGGTGATGTTGCCCCAGGGGACAATGGCCCATATGATGGGTTGGAATAATTATAAGAACCGCTTCGACGGGACCCGTCGGGGCGCTGATAGAGAGTGCTTATGGCAAAAATCTCCCTCATCGTGAACGGCAATCCTGTGACGGCCAATGTCGATCCCCGCACGCTTCTGGTGCAATTCCTGCGCGAGAATCTGCGGCTGACCGGCACCCATGTCGGCTGCGATACCTCGCAGTGCGGCGCCTGCGTGGTGCATGTCGACGGCAAGGCCGTGAAGTCCTGCACCACGCTTGCGGTGATGGCCGACGGCCACGAGGTCAAGACGATCGAGGGGTTGGCCGCCGACGGCGCGCCGCTGCATCCGATGCAGGAGGCCTTCCGCGAACACCATGGCCTGCAGTGCGGCTTCTGCACCCCCGGCATGATCATGACCGCGATCGACATCGTGCATCGCAAGGGCCACGAACTCGACGACCACACGATTCGCGAGGAGCTCGAAGGCAATCTCTGCCGCTGTACGGGCTATCAGAACATCGTCACCTCGATCTCCGCCGGCGCGAAGGCGATGGCGAAATCCGACCTCGCGTAACGCGCATCCCGCGATCAGGACATTCAGATGTACGAATTCAAATATCATCGCCCTGGGACCGTTCGCCAGGCGGCCAACCTCCTGGTGAAGAACGAAGACGCCAAGGTGATCGCCGGCGGCCACACGCTGATTCCCGTCATGAAGCAGCGCCTCGCAAGCCCGCCGCATCTGGTCGACCTCTCCCATATCGAGGGGCTCAATTCGATCGAGATGAAGGGCCGCTCGCTGGTGATCGGCGCCACCGCCAAGCACGCCGAGGTCGCGACTTCCGCGATCGTCGGTGAGGCGATCCCGGCGCTGGCGAACCTTGCCGGCGGAATCGGCGATCCCGCCGTGCGTCACAAGGGCACGATCGGCGGTTCGCTCGCCAACAACGATCCGACCGCCGACTATCCGGCCGCGGTGCTTGCGTTAGGGGCCACCATCGTCACCAACAAGCGCCGCCTCAAGGCGGAAGAGTTCTTCCAGGGCCTGTTCACGACGGCGCTCGAAGCCGACGAGATCATCACCAAGGTGATGTTCCCGCTGCCGAAAAAGGCGGCCTATATCAAGTTCCGCAACCAGGCCTCGCGTTACGCGCTGGTCGGCGTGTTCGTCGCGCGGCGTCCTTCAGACGTGCGCGTTGCCGTCACCGGCGCCGGCTCCGAAGGCGTGTTCCGCGTCACCGCATTCGAGGAAGCCCTGAAGAAGCGCTTCGCCTCGAAGGCGCTGGAAGGCATCGCGGTGCCGGCGGAAGGTCTCAACAGCGATATCCACGGCAGCGCCGAATACCGCGCGCACCTCATCGGGGTGCTGACGCGGCGTGCCGTCGATGCCGCCAACGCCAAGGCGTGAGGTGACCTCACGCATCGGCCCCGAACATGTCCCGATGAGGGCGTAGTAAGACTGGCTTTCTCATGACTTCAACGCCCAATTCGTCCGGTGCTCTGCCGGCATCGGTCGATGCGATGCTCGAACTTCTGACGTCGCGGGGCTACCTCGCCGAGCGGTCGCTTGCGACGGTGACCTACCTCTCCTTGCGGATGGGCCGGCCGCTGTTCCTGGAGGGCGAGGCCGGCGTCGGCAAGACCGAGATCGCCAAGGTGCTCTCGGCGGCGCTGGGGCGGAAGCTGATCCGCCTTCAGTGCTACGAGGGCCTCGACGTCTCCTCCGCTGTCTACGAGTGGAACAGCGCCGCGCAGATGATCGCGATCCGGATGGCGGAAGCCGCCGGCGACACCGATCGCGACCAGCTATCGAGCGACATCTTCGCCGACCGCTACCTGATCAAGCGGCCGCTGCTTCAGGCGCTGGAGCCCGACGTCGCCGGCCCGCCGGTGCTGCTGATCGACGAGCTCGACCGCGCCGACGAGGCGTTCGAAGCCTACCTGCTCGAAATCCTCAGCGACTTCCAGGTGACCATCCCCGAATTCGGCACCGTGAAGGCGCCGCATCCGCCGATCGTCATCATCACCTCCAACCGCACCCGCGAGATCCACGACGCGCTGAAGCGGCGCTGTCTCTATCACTGGGTGGATTATCCTGCCGCCGAGCGTGAGCTTGCGATCGTCAAGACGCGCGTGCCCGGCATCTCCGCCAAGCTGTCGCAGCAGGTCGTGCGTTTCGTGCAGGCGCTGCGCAACCAGGACTTCTACAAGTCGCCGGGCGTTGCCGAGACCATCGACTGGGCGACCGCCCTGTCCGAGCTCGACGCCCGTTCGCTGACCCCGCAAGTGGTCGGCGACACGCTGGGCGCGCTGCTCAAGTACCAGGACGACATCACCCGGATGCAGGGCGATGCCTTGCAGAAGGTGCTGAAGGAAGCGACGAGCGAGAATTGACGCGCTTCAATTGAGTTCGTCATTCCGGGGGCGGTGCGAAGCACCGAACCCGGAATCTCGCGCCACAAACTCTGGATTCCGGGTTCGCCGCTTCGCGGCGCCCCGGAATGACAGAGCGAGGATTGACCATGGCCATCAACCACCTTGCCCCGGAGCAGACCGAGCAGTTCGCCGACAACGTCGTCGGCTTCGCCCGCGCGCTGCGTGCCGCCGGCATTCCGGTCGGCCCCGGCGCAGTCATCGATGCCATGAGCGCGCTGCAGGTGATCGACATCGGCAACCGCGCCGACGTCTTCACCACGCTGGAGGCGATCTTCGTCAAGCGCCACGAGCATGCACTGATCTTCAAGCAGGCCTTCAACCTGTTCTTCCGCGCCTCGGAAGAATGGAAGCACATGCTGGATTCGGTGCCGCTGCCGGAAGAGGCCAAGAAGAAGCCGCAGGCCGGAGCGCGCCGCGTGCAGGAGGCGATGTCGCAGCCGCGCATGACCGAGACGCCGCAGCACCAGGAGCAGGATCTGCGCCTGTCGGTCTCCGACAAGGAGATCCTTCAGAAAAAGGATTTTGCGCAGATGAGCGCGGCCGAGATCGCCGAGGCGCTCCGCGCCGTCGAGCGGATGCACCTGCCGCAGGCCGAGCTTCTGACGCGCCGGCACCAGCGAGATCCGCGGGGGCTGCGACTCGACCTGCGCCGCACGCTGCGCGCATCGCTCCGCACCGGCGGCGACATCATCGACATCCATCGCCTCGGGCGGATCGAGAAGCCGGCGCCGATCGTCGCGCTGCTCGATATCTCGGGCTCGATGAGCGAATACACCCGCCTGTTCCTGCACTTCCTCCACGCCATCACCGATGCGCGCAAGCGCGTCTCGGTGTTCCTGTTCGGCACCCGTCTCACCAACGTCACCCGCGCGCTGCGCCAGCGCGACCCCGACGAGGCGCTGGCGAGCTGCTCGGCCTCGGTCGAGGACTGGGCCGGCGGCACCCGGATCTCGGCCTCGCTGCACAACTTCAACAAATTGTGGGCACGGCGCGTGTTGAGCCAGGGCGCCATCGTGCTGCTGATCTCCGACGGGCTGGAACGGGAGGCCGATTCCAGACTGGCCTTCGAGATGGACCGGCTGCACCGGTCCTGCCGGCGGCTGATCTGGCTCAACCCGCTGTTGCGGTTCGGCGGTTTCGAGGCCAAGGCGCAGGGCATCAAAATGATGCTTCCCCACGTTGACGAATTCCGCCCCGTGCATAATTTGAGTTCGATCCAGGAGCTGATCACGACGCTCTCCCGGCCGCTGCCGCCGCATCACCGCAGCCTGATCCGCTCCGCAGCTTGAGAGGCACCCATGCTCGATCGCGACGAGGATATTCTGAAGGCGGCGGAGGACTGGCAGAAGGCCGGTCGTGGCGTCGCGCTGGCCACCGTTGTGGAGACCTGGGGTTCGGCGCCGCGCCCGGCCGGCTCGAGCCTTGTCATCAACGATGAGGGCACCTTCCTCGGCTCGGTCTCCGGCGGCTGCGTCGAGGGCGCTGTGGTGACCGAGGCCATGGACGTGATCGAGAGCGGCAAACCCAAGATGCTGGAGTTCGGCGTCGCCGATGAGACGGCCTGGAATGTCGGGCTGTCCTGTGGCGGCACCATCCGCGTCTTCGTCGAGAAGGTCGGCTAGCCGTGAAGCTCGCAATCCTGCACGAACTCAACGCCGAGCGCGCAGTGCGCCGGCCGGTGATCCTGGTGACCGACACCGAGAGCGGCGAGCAGCGGCTGGTGAAGGCCGCGGACTTCGCCGGGGATCCGCTGCGCACCGAGCTGGAGAAGCAGCTTCGCATGGGCAAGAGCGCCGGCATCGAGGCCGGCGGCAAGAAGCTGTTCCTCAACGTCTACGCGCCGACGGCAAAGCTCGTCATCATCGGCGCGGTCCATATCAGTCAGGCGCTGGCGCCGCTGGCGCGCTCGCTCGGCTACGATGTCACCGTGGTCGATCCGCGCACGGCATTCGCGAGCCCCGAGCGCTTCCCGGACATTCCGCTGATCGCCGAATGGCCCGACACGGCGCTGCCGCCGCTCAACGTCGATGCCTATACGGCGTTCGTCGCGGTGACTCACGATCCCAAGATCGACGATCCCGCGCTGCTGCACGCCTTCGAGCGCAACTGCTTCTATATCGGCGCGCTCGGCTCGCGAAAGACTCATGCCAAGCGGGCCGACCGGTTGCGGGCGCAGGGCGCCAAGGAAAGCGACATCGCGCGCATCCACGCGCCCATCGGTCTTGCGATCGGCGCGGTCTCGCCGTCCGAGATCGCGGTGGCGATCATGGCCGAGATCACGGCGGTGCTCCGCCTGCCACCAAAAGAAAAAGAAGAAGCGGCATGAAGTTCGGCCCGGCGAGCCCGAGGGATGCGATCGGCGGGGTGACCGTCCACACACTGCGCCAGGGCCCGCTGGTGCTGAAGAAGGGCACGACGATCGGCGCCGCCGAGGTCGAAGCGCTGGAGCGTGCCGGCATCAAGGACATCGTCGTGGTGCGCATGGAGGCGGGCGACGTCTCCGAGGACGTCGCGGCCGCCAGCATCGCGCTTGCCGTGGGCGGCGAGGGCATTCATGTCGAGCGCGCCTTCACCGGCCGCGCCAATCTGTTCGCCGCGCGCCCGGGCGTGCTGGTGATCGACCGCGCCGCGGTCGACCGCATCAACAATGTCGACGAGGCCATCACCTTTGCCACGCTCTCGGCCTACAAGCCGGTGGTCGAGGGCGAGATGGTCGGCACCGTCAAGATCATCCCGTTTGGCGTCGAGGGCACTTTGCGCGATGCCGCGGTGAAGGCGGCCGGCAAGGACGTGCTGACGATCGCCCCTTATGTCATCAAGCGCGTCGGCGTCGTCTCGACGCTGCTGCCGGGACTGTCCTCGAAGGTGATCGACAAGACGCTGCGCGTCACCGCCGAGCGCCTTGCGCCGGCCGGCGCCAGCGTCATTGCCGAGCGGCGTGTCCCGCATGAGGAGCAGGCGCTGTCGGCTGCGATCAAGGAATTGCTCGGTCTCGGTGCCGAGCTCGTCATTGTGTTCGGCGCCTCCGCGATCGCCGACCGACGCGACGTCATCCCGGCAGCCGTCACCGGCATCGGCGGGGAGATCGAGCATTTTGGCATGCCGGTCGATCCCGGCAATCTGCTGCTGATCGCCCGCGCCGATGGCGTTCCGGTGCTGGGCGCGCCGGGTTGTGCGCGCTCGCCGGTCGAGAACGGTTTCGACTGGGTCTTGATGCGGCTCCTCGCCGGCATCGAGGTGACGCGGTCCGAGCTGATGGGCATGGGCGTCGGCGGCCTGCTGATGGAGATCGTGACGCGGCCGCAGCCGCGCGCACAGCCGGAGACCGAGGGCAACAGCCAGGTCGCGGCCATCGTGCTCGCGGCGGGACGTTCGACCCGCATGGGCGGCTCGAACAAGCTGCTCGCCGAGCTCGACGGCAAGAAGCTGGTCCGCCTCGCCACCGAGCAGGCGCTGGCCTCGAAAGCATCCGAAGTGATCGTCGTCACTGGCCATCAGGCCGAACTCGTCGAGCAGGCGCTGCAAGGCCTGAAGGTGCAATTCGTCCGCAATCCGGATTTCGCCGGCGGCATCGCCAGCTCGGTCAAGGCGGGCATCGCGGCCGTGCCCGAGACCTGCGACGGCGCGGTGGTGTGTCTCGGCGACATGCCGCTGATCGACGCCGGCCTGATCGACCGTCTCATCGACAGTTTTGCGCCCGACCGTGGCAATCTCATCGTCGTGCCCGTCAGCGAAGGCCGCCGCGGCAATCCCGTGCTGTGGTCGCGCCGCTTCTTCAGGGAGCTGATGACGCTCGATGGCGACGTCGGCGCGCGGCATCTGATCGCCAAACACACCGAGGCGGTCGCCGAAGTGCCCGTCGATGGCGAAAGCGCCTTCCTCGACATCGACACGCCGCAGGCGCTGGAGGCGGCAAGGCGGGGATGAAGGTGCGTAGGGCGGATTAGCCGAAGCGTAATCCGCCGCTGTGTTTCTCCGCGGAAACAAAAGAGGCGGATTACGCTTCGCTAATCTTACTGCGTCATGGGCGCCG
>NZ_AJQE01000192.1 GCF_000261685.1 Bradyrhizobium genomosp. I (2014)
TTCTGCGTGGTGGCGAGCAGATCGGCGGTGGACTGGAGAGAGAGCAGGTTCTGGCGAACCGACGAGGAGAGGACGATACCGGACATGACTCTGTTACCTTTCTGGTAAACGACGCTACTGTTACGCGTCTGCTTGGATCGAGATTGACCCAGCGACCGCCGGACCGTGGCGTCGAGACTTCTAACGAAGCATGAAATGAAACCCGCGCTTTTGCCGGGTCGCGCGTGATTCGGGCGCGAAAGCCGCGCACGTCGTCCCACCGCCGCACAGACATGCCATTGTGAAGATTGGGCTTTTTCTCGCGAATGCCGGAGATTTACAGCTCGTTAACTAATTCCGAGCGAGAATCACGCCTTGATGAGCCGCAACGAACGCTCGGTTACGAAAGCGTTGATGGAGAACAGCATGGCCCTCAAGGTCGAGCTCAGACCGCACGAACGCATCATCGTCGGCAACTGCGTGATTACCAACACGGACCAGCGCGCCCGCCTGCTGATCGACGGCGACAACGTGCCGATCCTGCGCGAGCGCGACATCCTCACGCCGGAGACCGCCAATACGCCCGCCAAGCTGGTCTATCTCGCGGTCCAGCTCATGTACATCTCACCGGATCCGCAGACCCAGCACGGCACCTATTTCAACCTGGTGCGCGACATCGTCACTGCGGTGCCGAGCTCCTGGCCGATCATCGAAGGCATCAACAACAACATCCTGAACGGCGACCTCTACCGGGCGCTGAAGGACGCCCGCAAGCTGATTGCCTATGAAGAGAAGCTGCGGGATCAGTACGCGGCGGCGCATCCCCAGGCGGAAGCGGACAAGGCCGACGTGAGCTCCGCCGCCTGACCACACGCTTTCGCGCGCCCAAGCCGCGAGCGCGAGCGAACGACAACGGCCCCGGATCGCCTCCGGGGCCGTCGTCGTTTCAGGCATGCATCAATGCTGCTGCGCCGCGAGCGGCGGTGCCTCGACCTCGATCAGTCCGCCGCAGCTCCGCCGTCCGCCGAACTCCAGCACGGCCGCAACCAGCGCATCGATGTCCGCCTCCATGGTGCGGTGATTGACGATCGCGGCACGGATCGCAAGCCTGCCGTCCAGCGTCGTGCTCGACGGCGCTGCGACGCCGGACTCCTGGACATCGGCGACAATCTCGCGATTGACCGCATCATCGGCACGATAGCGGAAGCAGACGATATTGAGATTGACCGGCGCCAGCAATTCCAGCCGCGGCTCGGCCAGCACGCGCGCCTCAAGGTATTTTGCGAGTGCACAGCTTCGTGCGATCACCGCTCCAAGCCGGTCGGTGCCGAACGTCTTCAGCGTGAACCATGTCTTCAGCGCGCGAAAGCCGCGCGACAGATCGGGGCCGAGATCGCAGGGCCAGACTGCGCCCGCTGCAAGCCCCCTCGCCTCGCGGCGTAGATAGGCCGCCGGCTGCGCAAAGGCCTGCCGATGCCGCTCGCCGTCGCGCACCAGCAGGAAGCCTGCGTCGTAAGGCACTTGTCCCCATTTGTGGAAGTCGAGTGCGATGGAATCCGCGAGCTCGATGCCGCCGAGCAGCGGCGCAAGCTCGGGCGACAGGATCGCGAGCGCACCAAAAGCGCCGTCGACATGAAACCAGATTCCTTCCTCGCGGCACAGCTCGGCGATCGCGCGGAGATCGTCGATCGCGCCGATATCGACGGTGCCGGCGGACGCGACCACCAGGAACGGCTTGAAGCCGACCTCGCGATCAACGGCGATCTGCGCGCGCAGCGCGGCAACGTCGATGCGATGGTCGGCATCGACACCGATCTTGCGCAGCGCATCGGTACCGACCCCGGCAACGTCCATCGCCCTGGAGACGCAGCCATGCGCAGCCCGCGACGTGTAGGCCGTGAGCAGCGCACCGTCAATGCCGATGCCGTGCTGCCGCGCCAGCGTGCCGAGCGCATTCGTGCGCGCTACCAGCACCGCCATCAGATTGGCCATCGACGTGCCCGTGACGAAGATGCCGCTCGCACTGTCGGGGAAGGCGAACAGGCGGCGCATCCAGTCGACGATCTGGCGCTCGACCTCGACCGGCATGTGGTCGCGCCCGCCGAGATTGGCGTTGAGGCCTGCCGCAAGCATCTCCGCGAGCATGCCGACCGCGGTGCCGCCGCCATGCACCCAGCCCATGAAGCCGGGATGGACGTTGCCGGTCGCATACGGCGCGACATGTTCGGCGAATTCGCGATAGACCTCGGCGAGGTCGCTCGCCTCGCGCGGCACGTCGGCCCTGAATGCAGCACGGACGTCATCGGGGATCGGCCGCCAGACGGGCCGCGCCCGAACGTTGGCGATGCCGTCGATCGCCTCGTCCAGCATGCGATGGGCCAGCGCGCGAAATTCGCTCCAGTCCTGCGGATCGAGCGAGGTGCTCGTGACGGAGCTTTGCGTGTTGCGGACGATCTCGTTCATGCTGCGCTCTCCCTGCCCGCCTTTGCGTATCGCGACAGCATCGCCGTGAACGCGGCAAAGATCTTGCGCATCTGCGGCGGCTTGTAAGGGAACACGACTGGCGAATCCATGTTGTGCACGACGGCGGTGTTGTCGGCTTCGAACACCAGCAGCTCGCCCTGCTCGTTCTCGGCGCAATCGACGATGAAGTAATCGAGCCCGACGCGCCGGCTCATCTCTTCGAGCGCGCTTCTATGGCGCGCGGCGAAGGCGTGGTCGAAGTCGCGCATGAAGACGGCTTCCTCGGCCCGCTTCTCCTCGCTGAATGCCATGTAGGCGTTGAGATACCAGATGTCCCAGCGGTCGGCGATCGCCATGTGGCAGGCGTAAGGCTTGCCGTCGACCATGGCGAGACGGTATTTGCGGTAGAGTCCGTCGGGGCTCACATAGTCGACGAAGCGCGCGACGAAGAAGCCCTGCTCCTTTCGTTCAGCGAGATAGGCCGCGAGCGCCGCCGCATCATCGAGCTTCGCGAGTCCGACGCCGGCATGCGAGCCCCGCGGCCGCGCGATGATCGGAAAGCGCAATTCGCGCGCGATGTCCTCGCAGGCGATCCGGCCCTGGGCGAGTTCAGACAATTGCGCGCGCGTCGCGTGGATGGTCGCGGGAATGTCCAGACCCGGCACGCCAGCCAGCAGCCGGTACAGCTTGTCGCGATCGAGATTGCCGATGCGATCGGGGCGGTTGAGCAGCGGCCGCGGCCAGTGCGGCGCGGCCCTTTCGATCAGCGCGAGCGCCTCGCGGCATTCCTCGGAATCGGATGCGACCACGATGGCAACGTCGTGCTCGGGCAAGTTTTCCGGCAGACCGGTGCCCTTGACCACATAGAGGGTCAACAGCTCGATGTCGGAGCCTTCGAGCAGGAATTCGATCGGCGTGTTGCCGCCCATGTCGATGTCGGCCGCAAGCGCGAGCACGCGCAAGCCCGGCTGCGGAGCCGCGCTGGCCGTACGAAACAATTGATGAAACGTCAGCACCTCGGACTGGATCGCGAGCCCCTGATCCTTGTCGCCCAGAAGCTGGGTGATCAAGGACAGATCCAGCCCTTCGCCCGCCAGCGCCGTCCCCGCCGCGATCCGCGCCACGAGCTGGTCGCGCAACGGATGCAGATCGACGCCTTCGAAAGCCTGGCGCGTCAGCTGCGCAAAGCCGATGCGGTCGGCATAGTTCGCCGCAGTCAGGCCGATCGGCGCGGAAACTGGATGCTGCATCTCACACCTCGAACGCGGACTTTGCCGGCACGGCCGCGGTTGCGCCACGGTCGAGCAGCAGCTCGATCTTCACCAGGACATGAGCGATGCGGTCGAGGACGTGCTGCACGTTGCGTCGCGCCTTGATCGTGTCCGGCGACCAGCTTTCGGTCACGAGCCGTGCGCCGACGCAGAGGCGCAGCGCGGCCTGCGGCGTCTCGTCCTGCCGCTCCAGCCGGACCGGCTGGCCGATCAGGCAGCGCTGCGCGGCGACCTCTCGGTCCGCCGTGCTGCCGCTGATCTCTTCGCCCATGTCGCGCGCCAGCGCACGATGAACGGCGGAGGTCTTGGTGATCGAGACCGGTTTGCCCTGGCGCAGCAGCGCGAAAGGAAAGATGGTGGGTTGCGCGAATTCCTCGTCGTCCGCATCGGTCATGTTGATCGCGGCTGGAACAGAGCGAAATGACGGCGACAGCGCGATCATGCTGTCGATGCCGGCGGCGAGCTCAGCAAGCATCTCGGCGCGGAAAACTGCGGGCACTGCGTAGTAGCTGCCGATCTCGGTCAGCGCCGCCTCCCAGCGCAGCCATTGACCGAAATTCGGCCGGCGCTCGAAGCGCGAACGCAGCTCCGTCCAGGCCACCGGCCAATCGCAACGGCCGGCGTAGTCGACGATACCAGGCGCGATCCCCTCGCCGCGGTCGAGCGACCGCGAGAGCCCTTTCGGCACCAGCAGCGCACCGCTGAAGGCGGGCCCACCGAAGAATTTCGAGCCGGTGATCAGCACCATATGGCCGCGGTCGAGATAAGAGCGCAGCCGGCGGCGGCCGAGCCGGGCCTGGCAGGCATCGACGACGATCTGGACCTTGCGCGGCCAGCGCCGCGCGATCTCGTCGAGGCAGGCCGCGCTCGGCGCGCGCCATCCGAGCTTCGAGGAATCCATGATCTGAAGCAGCACGGGCGCGCCTTGCGCGATCGTCGCCTCGACCGCATGCAGCACCGCGGCATCGGCGTCCGCGCGCGTCGCGATCCCGCGCGCGGCCTCGCACAACGGCAACGCAACACTGGCGCCGGCGAGCCCGGCAACAGCGCCGTCCTTGCGAACCGCAAGGCCGCTCGCCGTCATGGAGCTGAAATGGTGCCCGCGGGAGGTATGGATCGTCCCGCTTCCGGTCTGGTCGGCGCCGACCACGATCGTCACCGGCCGTGCGCCGAGTATCGTGCGCGCCAGGAACAGGGCGTGGAGCTGCGAGTCCGTGCCGGAGGGCGAGAACACCACATCGACGCGCGGCGAGAGCTGGAGATGACCGCGTAGCTCGTCGCGCATGTCCTCGCAGCGTGCGTCGAAAGCGACTTCGACCTCGTCGAACAGGCACTTGTGCATCAGCTCTTCGCGCGCCTGCGCGGCACGGTCATAGGCGCGTTGCGAGATCGTCGATGCGGTCGAGGAGGCGAAATTCCAGATCTCCGGGTCCGGCGAGGCCGCGCAGCCATAGGCGTTGGCGCGACCCTTGGGATCGAGCGCGAGCCGCGGATCTCCGCCGGAGACGAGCAGCATGTCGAGCGGCGTGAAGAGATCGCGCAGGCGGTAGCGCGAACCGCCGTCGGACGCGCGTCCCGGTTCTGACACGCGGGATGCGCCGCCGCTCATTCCGGAGGGCTCACGCCGCGGCATCGGCCGTCGCAGGCACGACTGCGAATTGCGAGGCGATGTCGCCGCGGAACACCGACGGCCCGACGTGATCGAGCGAGCTGTGAATGTCGGCCCAGATCTCGCCGCCGATATTGGTCCAGCGCTTGCAGAAGGCGAAGTCCTCGGAAAGATACGTGCCGGTCGCCGGATCGATCATGCATTCGAACAACGCAAAGCGGTTCTGGCTCGCGGCCAGCGTGTCATGCGAATGCTCGCGGAAGAACTGCAGGCCGGCATAGTCCGGGTGGCGGCACATCGCCTCCAGCACGTGGCGCCGGATCATCAGGAAGCCGGTGCCGGCATAGCGCACGCGGGTGAAGCCGTTGACGACGACGATGCGGTCGGGATCCTCGATCTCGAGCACGTAGTCGAGCGAGGCCGCCGGCACGTCGGTCCGGCCCGACTGGATCGCACGGGCGGCCTTGTCCCAGTTGACCCGCTTGATCGGATAGCAGCCCGCAACGACGTCCGCTCCGCATTCGATCAGCCGGAACACCTGCTCCGGCTTGAACCCGATATCGGCATCGATGAACAGGAAATGCGTCGCCTTGGGATCGTCCAGGAACATCGCGACCAGGTTGGCCCGCGCTCGCGTGATCAGCGCGTCGCCGTCGCGCAGATGCACCTTGAGCTCGAGATTGGACATGCCGTGCACGGCGCGCTGCAGCGCGAAGATCGAGCTCGCATAGATGCTCGACACCTGCCCGCCAAAGCATGGCGTGGCCACCACCAGTTGCATCCTGTCCGACATCGACCGCCCCGCCCCGCTCCAATCCTCACCAAGAGGTAAAGAGGCATGGTTAACGGCGCCTTAACGCGCCCTTACAGGAACTTGACGAGCGAGAGCTGTGCGAGGTTCGAGGTCACCTGGTAGGACGCCTGCAGCGCATTCTGGAGCGCCAGGATCTCGCTCGCGACCTGGTCCGGCGAAGCCGATTCCGCCTGGTCGATGATGGTCTGGAGCTGCGCCTTGGCCTGGGTCTGGCGCGTGGAGGCGTCCTTCATCGTGTTCTGGGCCATCGCGATGTCGGTCTGGATGTCCTCGATGCGCTGCTGGCCGGGCTGCTGGGTCAGCGCCTGCGTCACCCGCAGGCTCAGCGCGGCGACCTGCCCGCCCGAATACTGCCCGGTCGGCGAGGTCGAGAAAGTCCCGAACACCGCGATCGCCTGCAATTGCCGGCGGATCGCGTCCTCGTTGGCCTGGGCACCATACTGCACCGTGACGGAATCGTCGACCCGCGCCATCGCGGTGGAGCGCGCCGAGCCGGGCCCGTCATTGCCCTGGTACCATTTCACGGTGTTGGCCGAGCCGTTGACCAGCGTCGTCGCCGAGTTCGCCGGCGAGGAACCGACGCGCAGCGGCGGCTGCGCGGCGGTCACGGGCGTCGAGCCGAAGCCGAGCGAAGCAAGCGCGCCGGTATTCGAGCTGTTGATGTTCAGGCTCGCCGCATCGTCGGTGTTGATCGTGATCGAACCGCCATGAACCGTCGAAGGCTTCGATGTCCCCGTGATCTGGTCGATCTTGGTCAGCAGGGTCTGGATGCTGTCGCCGACGTTGAGCTGGTCGCCGGTCGCGCCCGAGGCCACGAAGGTCAGCGTGGTGCCGTTGATGGTGATCGTATCGCCGGCGACGAAGCCCGGCGAAATCGAATCCGAGGGGCTCGCGCCCGACAACGCCGTCGCGCCGGTGACGGGCGCCGGCGGCGCCGCCTGGCTGTTGACGGGCGTGCCGATCGCAGAGCTCGCGGTATTGAAGAAATTGTCGCCGGCGGTCACGGCGGACGCTGCGACCAGCGAGGTGTTGGCGAGCTTGGTGATCGCGGTGTTCAGCGCCGTGTTGAGGTTCGCGGCGGTATTGTCCGGGTTGACCGGGACACTCGCATCGATCGCGAAGCTGCCGACCGGCGTCGGCGTCGCCGTCGAGGCGGTCAGGTCGATCTGCTCGGTCGTGCCGTCCGGCAGGGTGAACTGGATGCTGAGCTTGTCGCCGTTGCCGGGATTGTTTCCGTTGAGGTCGACCGAGAACGACACCGGCGAGCCGCTGGGGCCGGTGACGGTCGCGCCCGTCAACGTCGAGGAGACCGCCTTGAGCTTGAGACCGAACGGCGAGCCTGCGACGTCTTCCGAGACCTGGATCGAGCTCGGCGTCGGCTGCGTCTGCACCAGCCGCCCCATGCCGTTGGCCCCCAAATCGGCGGCCTGGCGCTCCGCCATCACGGTCTTGAAGCCCGCCTGCGTCGTGGTGCCATTGATGATGTCGCCGGCATCCGCGACCGGCTGCGTGTTGGCGGCGGTTCCGGAGAACAGATAGCGGTTGCCCGACTGCGTGTTGAGCACGCCGACCATCGAGCCGAACTGGGCGGCGGCGGTGTTCTGCGCGATCGTCTGGCCGTTGACGTTGAGATCCTGCGCGGTGTTGGCCGAGCCGGTCTGCACCGTGTTGCGAATCGTCGTCAGCGACTGCAGCGCGGTATTGGCGAGGTTGATGCTCACGTTGACGTTGGTGATCGTGTCGGTATAGGCGGCGATGTTGGAGAGCTGCGCGCGCCCGGCGATCGCAAAGCCCTCGTTGGTGCCCATGCCGGAATAGTTCTGCGACAGCTTGCCGGTCGAGAGCTGCGTCGACAGGTCGGTGAGCTGCTGATTGATGTTGCGGATCTGCGCGCCGAGAACCGACGAGGAGTAGTTGATGCTGCTGATCGACATGTTTCAGAGCCCTGTTACCAGTTACAATTGAGCCTGGAGCAACGTGTTCATCATGCTCTGCACCACCGACATCACGTGAGCGTTGGCGGCATAGGCATTCTGAAGCTGGATCAGGTTCGACATCTCCGAGTCGAGATTGACGCTGGAGGTCGAGTTGAACTTGGCCTGCAGCGTCGAGACCACGACGCTCTGGCCCTGCTGGAGCTGGGTGGCCTGCGTCGCGGCGTTGGCCTGCACGCTCAGGAACTGCTGGAGATAGTTCGAGACGCTGCCGGTGAAGGGCTGGCTGGCCGAGCCGAGACCGCTCTGCGGCGAATAGGTGAACACCGCCGAGGTGAGCTGCGAGTAGAGATAGTCCGAACGCGTGGTGTCGCCCGCAGGCGTCACCGGCGAGGTGTTGTACACGGACATCCTGGTCGGGTCGGCGACCAGCTGTGTGTTCACGGCGATGCGTCCGGCAAGGCCGGTCAGCTGCGAGCCCGAGGCGGTGATCGCGCCGGTATAGAGCGCCTGTCCGCCGTCGGTGAACAGCGGCAATTGCGGATTGCCCGAGGTCAGCGACGAGATCGTCTTGCTGATCGAGGTCGAACCGATCTTGGCAAGGCCGGTGTTGTCATCCGTGATCCGCAGCGTCGTGGCGGTCGCCGGTGACGGGGCAGCGGCGAAGGTCAGATGCGAGCCGGACAGCGCCGTGTTGAGCGCCGAGGCGATCGCACCCATGCCGCCGGAGAAGTTCACGCCGATCCGCATCGGGTTCGCGTTGGTCGCATTCTGGAGCGGCAGCGCCGCCGGATCGGTCACGTTGACCAGCGTAATCTGGCGCTGGGTGTTGGTCGCCGTGTCGGTGTAGGTGATGGTCGCGGTGTTGCCCGGTTGCGCACCGGCGAGGTCGATGTCGAAGCCGGCCGGCGGACCGGACACCCCGGTGCCGGCCGTGGTCTTGTCGGACAACGCGCTCGACATCGTCGCGGCGAGCTGGTCGATCTGGTTCTGCGCCTGCACCAGCGTCTGGTCGCGCAGCTTCAGATCGGCCGCGATCTGGCCGGACGAGACCACGCTATTGGCGACGACGTCGAGCTGCGAGCCGTTCGGCAGCTTGATGGTGAGCGCGCCGACGCCGGACTTGGACGGGTCGATGTTGTAGAGCGAGGTCGCCGAGAGCGCGCCGGCGGAGGCAAACGAGAATTCCGAGGCGAGCCCGGCGCCGACCAGCTGGATGCCGGTCGTGGTGTAGATGTTGGCCTGGTTCGAGTTGTCGGTGGTGACGCGGACGTCGACATATTTCGACAGCGTGTTGATGGCCTGGTCGCGCTGGTCCATCAGCGTCGCGGCCGAGGGATCGTTGGCCGACAGGCCCTGCAGCTTGGTGTTGATGTCGGCGATCTGCCGCATCGCCGCGTTGGCGGCCTGCGCCGAGGTGCCGAGATCCTGCTCGACATTGGAGCGCAGCGACTGGATGCCCTTGGTGGTGACGTTGAGCTGGGTGGCCAGCGCCTGCGCCGCGCCGAGCGCAACGGTCTGCGCCGACGACGCACCCGAGCTCGTCGACAACGCCTGCAACGCGGTGGTGAAGTTGTTCAGCGCGGTTTCGAGCGTGCCGCTGTTGCCCGGCGTGCCGTAGACATTCTGAAGCTGCTTCAGGATGTTGGCCATCTGGTCGGCGTAACCGCTGCCGCCGGTTTCGGTGCGCAGCTGGTTCAGCACGAAGGCGTCGAGCTCCCGGCTGACGCCGGTCGTCATCACGGTCGAGCCGAAATCACCGGTGGTGACCTCGATCTGGTTCGGCGTCTGGACGACGTAACCCGGCGTCTGCGAGTTCGCGACGTTCGAGGAGACGATCGAGAGCGCGGCCTGGTTGGCACGCAGGCCGCTCATCGCACTGGCGAGGGCTGAACTCAAACCCATGTTACTTGCCGCCTTTGGTTACGTCACGCGCCGATCAGCGCAATACGTTCAGGAGGTCCTGCACCATCGAATTCGCGGTCGTGATCACCTTGGTGTTGGCCGAGTAGGCCTGCTGGGTCACGATCAGCTTGGTGAATTCGTCGGCGATGTCGGTGTTCGAGCCTTCCAGCGACGAGCCGCTGATGGTGCCCGAGGCGCCGTCGATGGCGTCTCCCGACTGTTCGGTCGCGGCATAGGCGCCGCCGTCCATCGCCTTGAGGTAGTTGGTGCCGTTGAAGTGCGACAACGAGACCTGTGCGAGGTTGAGGTTCTGGCCGTTCGAGAAGGTGCCGACCACGACGCCGTTGTTGTTGACGGCGACCGAGCGGAGCTGACCGGCGGCATAGCCGTTCTGGGTGATGGTGTTGATGGTCACCGCGCCGCTGGTGCTGGCATATTGCGTCAGCCCGCCCGAGGAGATGTTGAAGGCGACCGAGCCGAGCGACTGACCGCTGACGGTGACGTTGTTGATGGTGATGCCCGAGCCGCTCGGCGAGGTCAGCGAGCCGTCGGCGGCAAAGGTGAAGGTCTGGCCGGTGTTGACCCAGCCGACGGTGGTGCCGGTCGCGTTCGGATCGGTCTGGTAGAACAGGTTCCAGCTGTCCGAATGGCCCGCGCCCAGCGAGGCACTGTCGGTCTTGGCCCAGCGCAATTGCAGGTTCACCGGCGTGCCGGCGGCGTTGTACGCGGTCACCGCGCCGCCGCTGATCGATTCCTTGGTGAAGGTGTCGATGTCGTTGCCGATCACGCCGCCGGTGCCGGCGGTGCCGCCACCGTCGCGGTTCTTGGTGATGGTCGAGGTGAAGCCGAGCGCGGAAAAGGCCGCGCTGTTGGAGCTCGACACCGAGAGGTTGGAGACGGTGCCGGTGTTCAGCGTGATCACGCCGCCGCTGCTGACCGACGATCCCGAGGCGCCGGAGAGCGCATCGATCTTGCCGAGCAGGGTCGTGACGTTGTCGGTGACGTTGATCTGGTTCGGGCCCGAGGCGCCCGAGGCCATGAAGGTCAGCGTCTGACCGTTGACGGTGATGGTATCGCCGGCGGAGAAGCCGGATGTGAGCACCTGGGCGCCGCCGGCGGTGGCCGAGCCGCTCAGCACCGTTGCGCCCGAGATCGCCGGCGAGGACAGCACGTTGCCGCCGCGCGTCACGCTGCTGATGCCAAGCGCGGTCGCCGCCGTGCCGCTGCCGACCGCCACGTCGGTGCCGGTGCCGGTCGAGATCTGGATATTGCCGCTGGCGGAGAGCGAGGCCGTGACGCCGGCGCCGCCGGCGGTCTGGATCGCGTTCAGGATGTCTGCCACCGTGGCCGTCGTGCCCGCGCCGAGACCGATCGTGGTGTTGCTGCCGACGGTCGAGACCGTGGTGCTGCCGTCGAAGGTGATGGTGTTGCCGTTGATGGTCAGCGTCTGGCCGCTCAGCGCGGTGAGAATGCTGGAGGCGAGATGCGTGCCGACCGTGTTGTCGAGCGATGTGGTGGTCGAGGCCACCGCAGACGAATTGTTCTGAAGCGCGACCGTGCCCGTAGCCGTCGTCGACGAGTAGGCCGAGCGGATGTTGCCGGTTGCAGCCGCGCCTGACACCGTTGCATTGGCATAAGGCGCCGGCGGCGTGCCGACCGGCAGCGGGTTGGCGGCGAAATCGGACGGGTTCAGCCCGCCGGCCGCCAGCAGCGTGCCGGTCGACGCGGTCGTTTTCGCCACGGTGTTCGGCTGGGTCGGCAGGTTCGCCGCGTACTGGATCGAGGTGGTCGCCTGCGCCGGAATGAAGTTGTTCTGGAATTGCAGGACGTTCGCGACGCTGCCGGTCGGGTTGCCGGTCTTCGGATCGACCGTGACGCCCATCAGGTAATAGCCGGCGCCGTTGACCAGATTGCCGTTGGCATTGAGCTGGAAGTCGCCGCGCCTCGTGTAGTAGGTCACCCCCGTGAAAACAGGCACGTTGTCGACGACGCCGCTCGCCTTCTGGATCGAGAAGAAGCCGTCGCCGGTGATCGCCATGTTGGTGGCGACGGTAGAGCCCGAGATCGTGCCCTGCGTGGTGATGGTGGCCTTCGCATTGGCCGTCACGCCGCCCGCGACCTGCTTGCTCGGAACCGAGGAGTCGGGAATGAGATCGACGAAGCTGGTGCCGATGCCCTTGTAACCGGTGGTGGACGAGTTCGCGATGTTGCCGGAAATGTTCTGAAGCGCGTAGGACTGCGCCTGCAGGCCACCCACCGAGGTGTTCATTGCATCGAAGATACCCATAACTTTGTCTCCAAATCCCGATCTCGGCGGCCGGTCGACCATGGCCGCAATCGGGAGAGACGTCGCAAGGGCTATGCCAATGCGGGTATCTTCAGTAAATCAATGACTTAATGAAAAAGCCCCGGCCTGATGACCGGGGCACAATTGCCGGGACCGGCAACAATTGCCGGGACATGAGGTCATTCCGGGGCGGTCCGCAGGACCGAACCCGGAATCTCGAGATTCCGGGTCTGGTCCTTCGGACCATCCCGGAATGAGGGCTTGATTGCCTAAGTCGCCGAAGCCGCAGCCGGATGGAAGACCAGCCCGAACCCGTCGATGCAGTAGCGCAAGCCGGTCGGCTTGGGGCCGTCGTCGAAGACGTGGCCGAGGTGGCCGCCGCAGCGCCGGCAATGCACCTCGGTGCGCAGCATGCCGTAGGTACGGTCCTCGGTCTTGCCGACATTGCCTTCGATCGGCTGGTAGAAGCTCGGCCAGCCCGTGCCGCTCTCGAACTTGGTCTCGGACGCAAACAGCGGCAGGTCACAGCCGGCGCAGGCGAAGATGCCCTTGCGATGTTCCTTCAGCAGCGGGCTGGAGCCGGGGCGCTCGGTGCCGTGATTGCGCAGGATTTCATATTGCTGCGGCGTGAGCTGGGCGCGCCATTCAGCCTCCGTCTTGGTGATCTCGAACTTTTCCGCGGCCTTCTCGCCAGCCTCGGCAGGGGTTCCTCTCAGCCAGCGGAAGGCCGAAAGGCCGAACAGGCCGGCAACAGTCGTTAGCAGGATGCGGCGGTCAACCATCTCATTCTCCGTGCGCGGGCAATCCACGCCCTGAGATACGGGCTCTAACGGCCGACGTTACACTTCCGGGCGGGATTTTTCCTGGGCTTATCGCGAGATGCCGGCTTCGTGAGCAGCCGGTTCCGTGCCCTGTTCTCCACCCTGTTCTGTGTCTTGGGCCGCCGGTTTCGGCGGCGGGACCGGCCGCGGCCGAACGCTGGACGGTGGACGGCGCGGACCGGTGCCGGCGGCCCGGTTGGCTTCGGCGAGGCGGGCCTCGCGCACCCTGTCCCTGGCCCTGGCATGTTCGCGATAGCGGGCGAGCGAGCCTGCCACGGCGGAACTTGCCCTGCCCCACATCCCGACCAGCTGCCCCGCGACGCGCCCCGTGGCGCCGCCCGCCCAGACCAGCTCGAACGGCGAGAACAGCCGCCAGCGCTCGTCGCCCCACAGGATGCTGCGCGCGATCATCTGTCCTGCCATGGCGGAGGTGTTCATGCCCTGGCGGCCGAACCCGCTCGCCACCCACAGGCCTTTGCGCAACTGGCCGATCTGCGGCATGCCGTGCACGGTCTGGCCGGTGGCGCCTCCGAACATATCGGTAATCTCGACATTGCCGAGCTCGGGAAAGATCGTGCGGATCCGCCGCCTCACTGCACCCGCGAAGCGCTGCGGACGCGCCGCCCAGGTGGTCTCCGGGCTCTCCCACATCAGCCGGTCGCCATCGACGATCCGGAAATGGTCGACGCCATCGGAATCCATCACCGATCCCCTGAAGGCGATGATCTCATGCAGGCGCTCGCCGAGCGGCGCGGTGACGCCGGCATAGCGCCAGACCGGCAGCAGCGTCTCCGACAGGCGCCTCAAGGGCGCGCCGAGATGAATGTTGCCGGCAAGCACGATATGGGTCGCGCGCAGCCGCGCCGTGGGTGTGACGATGCGCTTGCGGATGCCGGAATGATCGATGCTGACGACCGGCGTGTCCTCGAAGATGCGGGCGCCTGCCCGCCGCGCCAGGGCCGCGAGGCCATGCACATATTTGCGCCCGTCGACCTGAAACGCTTTTGGATAGTACACGCCGTGGAAGTAGCGATCGGTCCTGAGCAGCTCGCGGACGCGATCGACCTGCCAGCCCTCGACCTCGGTATCGAAATCCTCGTTCAGCATCTGCAACCGGCTGATCAGCCGGTCGCCGGCATCGACGTTGGAGACCTCCAGCACACCATCGCTGAGGCCGATTCCCGGCATGTTCTCTTCCGTGGCGTTGGCGCGGACCAACTCGGCGCCTTCCTTCGACAGCGCCCACAATTCGCGGGCGTCCTCGAAGCCGATGCGCTCGATCAGGTCGGCGAGCGGCAACGCGAAACCCGGCATCACGGTGCCGAGCTGGTTGCCGGAGGCGTTCCAGCCGATATGACGGCCCTCGAGCACCGCGACGCTGGCTCCGATCCGGGCCGCCTCCAGCGCGACGGAAAGGCCGGCAAGCCCTGCACCGATGACGCAGATGTCGGCATCGAGATCGAACGACAGCCGCACGCGATCGCGAAAGCCGGCTTCTTCCTGGGACACGCTTGTGAAAGTCTCGGTCATGGCGTTTTCTTAAGATACCAACTGGGCGCCTGTCACCTTGTCCTCAACCGGCGTCTGTAGATTATCGTGGACGTGTAACGATTCGAGAATGCCATGCGCCGTTTGATGCTGCTGCGTCACGCCAAGACCGAGACCGACGCGCCGAGCGGCCGTGACCAGGACCGCCGGCTCGACGACCGCGGGCACAGGGATGCCGCGCAGATCGGCGACTGGATCGCCGCCCATCCACCCTTCCCCGATACCGTGCTGGTGTCGCACGCCGTGCGAGCCCGGCAGACCTGGGACATCGCCTGGGAGGCGATGAAGGACCGCGTCCCCGCGCCGCAGGTCGAGGTCCTGCCGGAACTCTACGGCGCCGATCCCGCGGAGATCCTGGAAGCCATTCGTACTGCAACCGCCCCGGCGGACCCAAAGCGGTTGCTGCTGATCGGCCACAATCCCGGCATGCACGAGGTCGCCCTGATGCTGATCGGCGGCGGCGATCCGGCCGGTGCCAAGGCGCTCGGCCACAACCTGCCCACAGCGGGGCTTGCGATCTTCGACTTTGACGTCAAGGATTGGGGTGACGTGGCCTACCGCCACGGCAAACTGGTGCTGTTCGTCAGCCCCAAGCTGCTTCGATCCGCCTGAGACGCGCGGGCGCCGTCTCGACTGGTTGATCAGCTTGGTCAACAGGGAGGCGCAGATGTTCAAGTCCATCCTCGTGCCCATCGACCTCGCCGATACCGACCTCGCCAAGCCGGCGATCGCGACCGCGGCGACGTTGTCGCAGACCTGGAGCGGCACGGTGCGCCTGCTCAACGTGCTGCCGATGACGCCGGTGATGCTGGCCGAATACGTACCGGCCGATTTCGACGAGCAGCAGCGCCAGACCTCGGAGGAGGCCCTTGCCATCGTCGCGCGCGAATCCGGCATCGAGCCTTCCCGCATCTCCAGCGTGGTGCGCCAGGGCGGCATCTATCACGAGATCCTGGAGGAAGCCGCGCAGATGAAGGCCGATCTGATCGTGATGACCTCGCACCGGCCGGCGATGCGCACCTATTTCCTCGGCTCCAACGCCGGACACGTCGTGCGCTACGCCAAATGCTCGGTGCTGGTGGTGAGGCACTAGGGGCGCAGGCAAACTATGGAGGCACCGCGTGCGCGACCAATGGTCTCGTGCCCCGGACGCAGCGCAGCGCTTCTTCAGCGGTGCGCTGCAGAGCCGGGGCCCATGCATCAGCATGCGCTGCGGATTCCTGGGTCCCGGCTGTGCGCAGCAACGCAGGAGCGTTGCAGCGCGTCCGGGACACGCGAGTCGCGCTGCCAGGTGAGCAAAGCGACACCCGGGGCCCGCTCGCGGTGAGAATTCCGGATATCGCTTCGCTCATTTTGGCTGCAAGACAGGGGGTCAAGCACTGGCTCGGAGCAATGTCATGAAGCAATGGTGACGGAGGTGGAGCTACGAGGTCCCGCTCGCGATCGGCGATGCGCTGTGGGACGTGCTGGTCGTGCAACTGGCCGCACTGCTGGACAGGCTGACAGTGCGAAAGGTCATCGCCTTCATCCCCATCGCGATCCTCGTTCTGGCCTACTACCACAGGATCCCGATTCCGCCGGAACTGATGTTGATCGGTGACTTCCTCGCCTATATCGTCGTCTTCTCGGCATTGATCCTGCTCGGCATGATGAGCCGCGTCACGACGATCCTGTTCGATGTCAAACAGTCGGCGGCGCGCATCGCCCTGCTCGCCGGCAGGGTCGTCGCGCATGCGCAGCGCCTGGACACGAGGCATCGACGCCAACGCGGCGCACCGACGAGACCCCGCCGCAAACCCGATCAGCCCGCAGACGGTTGGGCCTATGGCGGCGTGTGGGACCAAGTCTTGGTCGCCTGATTCGACAATAAGGCACCAGCTTGTAGCCGGAATGGAGCGAAGCGTAGTCCCGGCTACAAGACTACGCGACTTCAAACTTCTCGGCGTAGATTCGTAAGAGGCTGGATGTCGAAGACATCTCCAGCCGATAACAGCGCAGTATGTCCAGCGATACGCTGAGCGGTTCCCACTTGTTTCGAATTGACGTTAAGCCCGGCTCGCTTTCGATCAGCGAGGCTGCGAATTGAGCGTGTACTGATAAAGGTCCGCTTCCCAGGGCGAAGCGGGAGGTTGCTTGGCTCAGCAATGTTCGACCGCTTTTGACCCATCTGCGACATGGGCAGGTTCAGCCGACCGGCTGGCAGTAGCCGCGGATGACAGTACCGTCGCGTTTATGCGCCTTAAGCGTGCCGTCGACGCGGTTGATGAAACCTTGCCAGACAGCGGTCGGGTCGAACAGATGTTGCCAAATGTTGCCGAGCGTCAGCGCCGTCTCAAAGAATAAGTGCGCATCCGTGACGTGGACGGCCAAATTGCTTCCGAATGTCCGAGAGTGCATCGTCCCCTCGTCCAGATTAATGATGACCTGTTCTCCGTTCATGTAGACCGGGTTGCGCTCGTCACCCGCAAGGCCTCGCGCCCAGCATTTCAGATCGATCGTCTCGGCATGTGCAGCCATTGCAGCTAGCAGCGCCGCGACGATGATGGTTGCTTTCAGCTTCACAGTTTATCTCGTCGCTCTGTGACGGCCCTGCCGGGGGTCGGACACGGCAGGACATTCGATGACCTTGCCGAAATTTCGGTGTGATGTGCAGAGGACTCGGTCGTTCAGAGATGAGCACGCGGCAATAGCCATCCCATGATCTTCTGATACGGATCGCGACGACTGCGGACGAATGCGTTCTCGTTCTGCTGAGCGGCGGTCCTGGCGAATTCAGAAATCCCCTCTATAGACTGCCGTTTATCCTTCGGAAGCTTCGCCCATTGGCGAATGATCTTTCGGCGGGCTTCGCGTTGCTTTTCCCTTACGTCAGGCATCGGGACGCTCCTTGAAGAGGATATTCCGGTCGACCCAGTATTGTTTGGGCTCACGAAAACTTCAACGTCCAATCAAGAACTCTTAGCCCCTCCGATCGTGCGGCGTTACACACGGGAGCGAATCTCATGTTGGCTTTGCAGGCCCGACGCCCTAGAATCGGCGGCGATCGCAGGACGAGCGAAATGCAGTATGTTTGCGACGCGCCGAAGGGTAAGACCTGGTTCCGTATCGAGACGGAAGGTGAAGCGGCGCATGAGTCGCGCCTGATGAACCACACGGTCGAGAAATATTTCCGCGACGAGCGGGAGAAGGCAGTCCAGTCCTGGCGTCCCGAGCGGCCCAACGCGATCGAGCGCGACATCGGCCTTGAGGCCCATGTACGGCGAGAGATGCCGCTTTTCCTCACGTTGCGTGACAGGGAGGGCAATGCACTGGCTACAGCGATGCTGCCACCCGGTGGCAAGGATCGCGGCAGGTTCCGGATCATCATCGTTGCCGCATCCAATGCCGATCCTTATCCTGAGCAGGACGCGGCCATCGCTGCACTGGGAGCGCATTTCGGTCTCACACTCGATCGCAGCCGCTGCTTCCCCTACGGCCGCTAAGGAGCCTGACAAGTATCGCCGCTTGATTGGAGCGATGTCGGCTCATGGCCCGTGGCGGACTTCCACTCTCAGCCTCGCCTGGCCCATAGCTTCCGATGGCGAGGTGCCGCTGCATGTCGGTTCACAGGGGCAGACCGGAAGTTTGCGGCCGGCGCCAGTTCGGCGGCTTGTGGACCCCAAGCAGACAACACGGGCAACCTCGGCAGCTATGAAAGGGGATGCATTCGGCCTCCGAGCACCCGGAGCAGCCCTACACTTGCAAAAGCCAGCGACCCCCACCGGGGGTCCACTTTTTCTTCACGCCAACGTGACAATCTCGACATGAAACATCTTTCCGGCAGCCCGGTCCGATTGCATAGTCGAGCTGTAGACGCGATGGCTGCGGGGGTTGCCATGCACCGGTTTGTCGCCAAGGCCAACGTGGATCATTACATCGGCCTCCTAAACGGAAGTGATCTGGCGCCTGGCCATCGAACGAGCATTACCAAGCTGCTGATCGAGGAGGAGGACAAGCTCAGCCACGATCTGGAGCATCTGGAATTTGCCGAACAGAAAGCCGCAAATGGTCGCGACCACGTGCGCTGCGTCAGGGCCGCTCGGGATGGCTTTGCTTTCGGCACAGCGGATCGCGAGCTGGCCGAGCGGCTACTCGTGAACTGCGAAAACCTTCAGACCGTGCTGGAGGATTTCTGTCACAGCTTGCGCGCGAAGATCAACTCGCAAGGCCTTTGATAGTCGGGCATGGCTGCCGGTTCGACGTCCCACGTCTGATCCAGATCAACCGGCTGCTTTCGCCGAGCGGTACAAAGGCTTCCATGGACCGCACCATGCTGCAACAGCACCTCGCGATGGCCGAGCGACACGTCGCTCTCGGTGAGCATCACCTCGCGAAGCAAGAGGCTTTGATCGCGGAGCTGGACCGTGACGGCCACGACACGGCTGATGCTCTGAAGCTCCTCGCCACCATGCGCGCAACACAGCGGCTGCACTTGCAGGACCGCAACCGCCTGTTGGCAGAGCTGGCGCACTAGCCCGTCAACCTCGGCCACATTCCCACTGAGGATGACTTCCGCTGTTGGCCCCAAGCCGACCTGCAGGCGAATTGGCTTTTAGGTCGTCTTTCAAAAGCAAGGTCCACTCCCAGCTCGTCGGCAAGCTGGAGCGCAGCACAATCCGGAGCCCGGGATCAAGCTTCGCGCCATTCGGGTACGAGACCTAGCGTCGGCCGACGGGCAAAACACCCAAACGCTGGGTCAATGCGCGGCGGCGAAAATATTCTTCTTTACCGAAATTCGGAAACGGCGTATGTCTCACCCCACTCCGGCCCAAGGAAGAGGGGCGTATCGCGATCGTCACGAACGCGGGCCGGACGGCGGTGGACGCAGGTCCACGTCGGCGCGAAGGGCATCGCAGGGCGGGCAACCGTGAGCGAGAATGTCGCGCACACGACCGGTGTGATCGGCGTACGGCAAAATCGTGTGGTCCTGGCGCCCGGGGTCTGTGCGTCAAGTCTTGCGGTGATGTGTGTTGCCCAACCGGGCGCGCGCATCAGTCATCCGCAAGGCGACGGGGGCAATAGTGCATCGCTCCCCGGGGAGAGCGCGACATAAGCCGTAAAACCACTGCGCAGGGAAGGCCGGGATGTCCTGGCTACACCTGTATGCCGCTGTGCAGATTTCGCTACTGCCTTTCGCACAGTGGACCGCGGGTGCCAGCCGGCGCCTGGTCTTCCCTGCGCCCTCTTTCATTTCAGAGGGTGAGGCAATGAGGCAAAGCTCGGGCGAGATGAGCCGCGAGGATGCGAAGGTATGTCTCCACGCCAAAAGCGAATACCGAATGCAGCCGCAAGCATCATCCAACCCTGAGGTGCCGGAGCGAAGCGGAGGCCTCGAAAGGCGACAGCCCGTCTGCATCTCGGCCGTTCATCCTTCGAGGCTCCGCATGCGATGCATTCGCATCGCACGCCTCGCACCTCGGGATGACGGGACGGACACCGTCAGTGAGGAAGGATTCTGGATGGCCCGACCTTCGAGCTTCGGCGGACAAGCCGCTCGCAATGACGATGCTGAAACAGTTTCACGCCAAACTCCTCTCTCGTGCCCCTGACGCTGCGCAGCACGAAGTGATGCGCTACAGAGCCGGGGTCCATGCAACAGCGCGTTACACGGCGTCCTGGGTCCCGGCTCTGCGCCGCAACGCCAAGAGCGTTGCGGCGCGTCCGGGACACGGGAGGAACGAGCGCGGCAGAAGCGCCTCACAGATACCGCGTCAGCTCGGTCTTGAACTGCCCGTACACCGCATCCTCGATCTGGCTGCGCGTGATGCCGATGTCGCGCAGGGCGCGATCGTCGAGCTCGCTCAGCGTCTTGACGGCGGAGCGGCGCTCGAGGCGGTCGAACAGCGCAGAGACGCCGTTGGCGAGCGCACCGAAAAATCCGCCCGGCGAGGATGGGCGAAAACTCCGCCCGGCAGTTTGCGAGATCGTGGTCATTCTTCTTCTCCGGCCTGTCGTCCCGCGCGGCGAAGCAGCGCCGTTGGCGCGGACGCTTTGTGGGCGCCTGCACCTCATTTGCCGTCGGATTGCTCTCGCTCTCCTCGGCTCAATCGCGGTCCTTGATGGAACTTAAATGCTCCGGTACACTGCTCGGAGCAAGCGAAACATTGCTCTCGGTGCAATAATGTCCAAGTTCGAGTACGTGAAGCTTGCCGATGCCATTGCGGCCGATATCACTAACGGCACGTTAAGGCCCGGCGACCGGCTGCCGCCGCAGCGCAATTTTGCCTATGACCGCGGCATCGCGGTCTCGACCGCGAGCCGGGTTTATACGGAATTGCTCCGCCGCGGCCTTGTGGTCGGCGAGGTCGGCCGCGGCACCTTCATCTCCGGCGACATCAGGCGTGAAGTCGAAACGATGAGCGAGCCGGCCGACGCGCGCATCAATTTCGAGGTCAATTACCCGCTGTTGCCGCAGCAATGGGCGATGATCGCCAGGAGCCTTGCGGGGCTGGAACGCACCGACGCGCTCGAATCCGCGCTGCGCGTCTCGACCAGCACCGGCACCAGGAGCGCGCGCAATGCGGCCGCCGCCTATCTCGCGCGCAAGGATTTCACGCCGCAGGCCGACCAGATCTTCTTCACCGCCAACGGCAAGCAATCGCTCGCGGCGGCGCTTGCGGCGCTCGTGCCCACCGGCGGCCGGTGCGGCGTCGAGGCACTGACCTATCCTTACGTCAAGAGCATCGCCGCGCGGTTAGGTGTGACGCTGGTGCCGATTCCGATGGACGAGCACGGCGCGCGGCCGGATGCGATCCAGAAGGCACATCGCGAGGCGCACCTGTCGGCGCTGTATCTCCAGCCCATCATCCAGAATCCGCTCGGCGTCACCATGAACGCAACGCGGCGCGCCGACATCATGCGCGTCGCCGAAAAGCTCGACCTCACCATCATCGAGGACACCGTCTACGGCTTCCTGGCCGACGACACGCCGCTGGCGGCGCTCGGGCCGGACCGCTGCATCGTGATCGACAGCCTGTCCAAGAAGGTCGCGCCCGGCCTCGCGCTCGGCATCCTGGTCGCGCCCCTGCAGCTGCGCGAAAGCGTGATGAGCGCGGTCCGCACCGGTGGCTGGATCGCCTCCGGTCATGCGCTGGCGGCCGGACAGCGGCTGATGGCCGACGGCACCGTCGCCGAGCTGACGCGCCTCAAGCGCATCGACGCGGCGCGCCGCCAGCAGACTGCAGCGAGGCTGCTGGCCGGCTACCAGCTCGCCGCCGACGCGCGCTCCTATCATCTCTGGCTGACACTGCCGCCGCACTGGCGCTCGCAGACCTTCGTCGCCGCGGCAGCAAGGCGCGGTATCGCGCTGACGCCGTCCTCGACCTTCGCCATCGCGCATGGTCATGCGCCAAATGCGGTGCGGCTCGCCCTCGCCCCGCCTTCACCCGAGCAACTCGATTCCGGCCTGCGCACGATCGCCTCGCTGCTCGGCACCAAGGAAGAGGATTTCGACTCGACGGAGTAGCGATCCGTCCACCTAAGGCAGCATTGACCGAGGTAGCTGGTCGAAGCTGTAGCTCCGCGGCTGGTTGCGCCGCACGAAGCCGCCGACCTGCCAGGCGAACAGCGCGGCAAAGCCGAGGATGAACAGCACGCCGGCGAATTCGCCGGTCAGGAGCGCGCGGATCAGGAGCCCCGCCATCGCCACAGCGAGCACCACCAGGAACGCCAGCACCGCCGCGTAGGTCCTGCGACCGAGGCCTGCGGTCAGTTCGGCGCGGCTGCCCGCCCTTGCCATCCGCGCATGCAATTCGACGATGAAATCGCGAAAGCCGTTGTCCTGCGGCGCCATCAGGGCCGCGGTCTGCCAGCTCGTCGACAGGATCGCGATGCGGCCGCCACCCGTGCGGCTGACATCGGCGCGAAAGCGGTGCTGCTGCATCGAGACCGGGCGGAACGACAGCCGGATCGCCGAGATCTCATCGTAGTGCCACAGGCCGGAGCGTCCCCCGATCTGCCAGGACAGCCCCTGCTCCGTCAGCTCGAAACGACGCGCCGAGCCTATCAGCGAGGCCCTGTAGGCATAGCTCGTGGCCGAACCAGCTTCAGCTCCCCGCATGCCGATCATCGATCCCATCCGCGATCCGCTTGCGTGATCGCCCTCGCCCATCCTACAAGCGAGGCATGGCTGAGACGACATTTTTTCCGCGCCGCCTGATCCTCGGGGCCGCAATGATCTCCGGCGTATTGCTCGCGCTTGCGGTCCACATGCTGGGGGCGCGCTATGGTCTCGACCTTGGCGGCCTCTGGCGCTCCGAAACGCACGAGTTCATGCCGACGGGCGCGGCGATCGCCTGGTGGCTGATTGCGACCGTCGGCTTCTCCGGCGGCTATTTCACGGCGAACCTGATGCAGAGCGCCGTCTCCGGCCAGATCCCGCAGCGGATGCGGCAATTCCTGATCGCGGTCGGCGTGCTGCTGCTTGCAGGAGCGGGCCAGGCGGCCTCGGCGCCGAGCCCGATCCCGACCGTCTCGGGCGTGCTCGCCGGGCTTGCCGCGCTATGCCTCGGTGCCGTCATGGCGTTTTGCGGCGCGCATTTCGCGCTGCGTCGCGGCTGACCCTCAGGCCGACGCTCGCAGCCGCGGGCGGTCCAGCATCATCGCCACATCGGAAGCCGGCCGCGGCCTGCTGAACAGATACCCCTGCGCCTGAGTGCAGCCTTCGCGCCGGAGCAGCTCGAGTTGCACATCGTTCTCGACGCCTTCCGCCGTGGTGATGATGCCGAGGCTGCGGCCGAGGCCGGTCACCGCACGGATGATTGCCATGGAATCCTCGCGCGTCGCCAGCTCCGACACAAAGGAGCGGTCGATCTTGATCTTGTCGAACGGGAAGCTGCGCAGATAGGTCAGCGACGAATAGCCGGTGCCGAAATCGTCGAGCGAGATCCGCACGCCCATCGCGCGCAGCTCGTGGAGGGTCGTGAGCGTCGCCTCGCTGTTCTGGAGCAGCACCGATTCGGTGATCTCGAGCTCGAGACGGCGCGCATCAAGTCCCGAGGCGGCCAGCGCTTCGGTCACGGACCCGATCAGGTGCGGGCTCTTGAACTGCACCGGCGACAAATTGACGGCGACATCGACGTCGTCGGGCCAGGTGGCTGCGTCGGTGCAGGCGGAGCGCAGCACCAACTCGCCGAGCTGAACGATGAGCCCGGTCTCCTCGGCGAGCGGAATGAAGCTGATGGGCGCGATCAGCCCGCGCTGCGGATGGTTCCAGCGCAAGAGCGCCTCGAAGGCAACGACGCGACCGCTGGCGACGTCACGGATCGGCTGGTAATAGACATGAAACTCGTCGCGCTGCAGCGCCGCGCGCAGATCCATTTCCATGAGGCGCCGCGCTTGAGCGCGCGCATCCATGCCGGTCTCGAAGAAGCGATAGGTGCCGCGGCCATCCGCCTTGGCGCGGTACAGGGCAAGATCGGCGTTCTTCAACAGCTCGTCCGGATTGCTGCCGTCCTGAGGCGACAGCGAGATGCCGATCGAGACGCCGATCACGATCTGATGGTCGTCGATCTCGTAAGGCGCCGAGATCACCTCGACGAGGCGGCCGGCAAGGGCCCTCGCAGCAGTCTCCTCGGAACGTCCGATCTGGACCACCGCGAACTCGTCGCCACCGAGCCGCGCCACGGTGTCGTTCTCGCCGACGGTGGCCTTCAGCCTGCGGCCGACCTCCTTGAGCAGCGCATCGCCGATGGGATGGCCGAGCGAGTCGTTGATGTCCTTGAAGTGATCGAGATCGAGACAGAGCACAGCGAGCTGGTCGCCCGACTTGGTCCGACGCAGTCCCTGCTCGAGCTCCTCGTGGAACAGCACCCGGTTCGGCAGGCTGGTCAGCGCATCATGGCGGGCCATGTGCGAGATCTTGGCCTGCGCCTCCAGCCATTCGGTGATGTCCTCGAAGGTCGCGACCCAGCCGCCGCCCTGCATCGGCTGGTTGACGACCCGGATGGAGCGGCCGAACCGGTTGACGACGTCGGTCGTGGTGCGGCCCTCGCGTGCGTCGGCGATGAGGCGCGCGAAGAATTCATGCGCGTCGCCCTGCCACTGGCCCTTGGCCTGCTCTTCCCTGAGCACGTCGACCAGAAGCCGACCGGTGAGCAGGATGTCGGTGCGACGGAGCATCGCGGCATAGCGCTCGTTGAACAGGATGATCTTGCCGTCGGCATCGAACATGCACAGGCCCTGCGACATGTTCTCCAGCGCGCTGTCCAGCACGATCTGCTGGCGGCCCAATTCGCCCTTGGCGCGGCGGTCGAGCAGCGCGGCCACGAGCGCAATCGCGATGATCGCGACGGCGGCGCTGGCCGTGAGGAAGGACAGCGAGGCCGGCGGGATGGAGAGCCCGCTGATCGCGAGCGTCGGGTCCGGCGTCAGCAGCACCGCGCCCATCGCGGTGAAGTGATGCGCGACGATGGCGATCGTCAGCAGGGTGATCGCCATCAGCGCGTGGGAGAGGTCGTCGCGCCGCGCGGCGATGAACAAGGCGAAAGCTGCAAAGACGATTCCGAACAGCACCGAGACGGCGACCGTGCTTCCGACCCAGTTCACCCGTGCCGGCATCTCCAGCGCCGCCATCCCGGTGTAATGCATCACCGCGACACCAGTGCCGACGATGGCGCCCCCCAGAACGATCCACACCGGGCGCGAGGACGATACGGCGATGCTTAGCCCCACGAAGGTCACGGAGATCGCAAGCATCAACGAGAGAATTGTCACCGGGATGTTGTAGGCGCCGGCGCCGCCCGGCCCGTAGGCAAGCATCGCGATGAAATGCGTCGCCCAGATGCCGCATCCGCTGACGGCCGCATCCAGGGCAATCCAGGCCAGACGTCCGGGGCCGTGTGCCGCGCGTGCGCGCTGAAACAGGCTGATCGCCGCCGCGCTGGCGAGCAGACACACTGCGCCGCCAAGCGCAACGAGTCGCCAATCATGCTCGTCGGTAAGACAGTAGAGAACTTGATGCATTGCCGGCCCCTATCGACCCGCACTTGAGCCGACAGAGGTGGACAATCGGTAACCGGCTACAAGCCTGTTCCGGGAATGGTGAATGGAAAATGTGTATGTTCGCTCACATTGTTCATCCTCGCGCCGCGGCCGATCACGCCGGCCGCGAGCAGCAGGACCGCCGCTGAAATGGCCAAAGACAAATGCAGGCCTTCCATGAACGCGCCTGCGCCCGCGATCAGCGATCCAAACAATGCGACGCCGAGAACGCTGCCGGTCTGCCGCGTCGCGTTCAGGACACCCGCCGCTATACCGGAGCGCGCCTTTTCGACGCTGCCCAGCAAGGTCGAGGTCAGCGGCGGAACCAGCAGCCCGAGGCCGCCGCTGATCGCGATCATCTGCACGCAGATCATCCAATAGCTCGTCTCGGCCGCGATCCACAGCAGGCCGAGACAGCCGAGCGCCGACACGCAGGCACCGACCACGATGGTCGTACACGGGCCGATGCGCTCGGCAAGGCGCGGCGCCAGCAGATTGACCGGCAGCACCGCCCCCATCATCGGCACGAAAGCGAGCCCGGTCCACCACGCCGACAGGCCGTTGATCCGCTGGAAGTACAGGCTGAGCACGAAGATCAGGCCATAGACCGCGATGTTGACGAGCAGGCCGACCAGCGATGTCAGCGCGAACAGCCTGTGGCCGAACAGCGACAATGGCAGCATCGGCTGCGCCGCGCGCCCCTCGCGCCAAATGAAGAGTGCGGCAAGAACAGCAGCGCAGACAAAGGCCGCTATCACGGCCGGATGTCCCCAGCCCAGCGCTCCGCCTTCGATGATCGCCCCGGCGAGTGCCCCCAGCGCGCCGATCGCGGCAAGCTGGCCGGGCAGATCGATCTCGCGCGAGCGCGCCCGAGTGGTCTCGCTGGCGTAGCGCCAGCTCAGCCACAGGCCGGCGAGCCCGGTCGGCAAATTGACCAGGAAGACTGCGCGCCAGCCGACCAGTGACCGAAGGATGAATGCAGGACAAACGTGCCCGCCGAGTCCACCGATGTCATCGCTCGACTTGATCGGGCGATCCAGTACGCCGCGGCGGTGATTGGGTTACACAATCACCGCCGCGGCGTACTGGATGTTCCGCCTTCGCAGGGCATGACACCCGGTAGCGTGGCAAAAAGCGCCACGCGGATGACCGCGCGGCGCCTTTCGCTACACTCCCATCAGCTCGCTGCGCGCAGATTGACCTTGCTCTCAGCCAGCGTGGTCAGCTTCTTGTCGGTCGCCTTTTCCTCTTCCAGCGTCTTGGCGAGCACACTGGCGCAGTCGTTGTGGCCGAGCCGCTTGGCCCAGGCGATCAGACTGCCGTAACGGACGATCTCGTAATGTTCGGCGGCCTGCGCCGCGTTGATCAGAGCTGCATCGAGCACCGCCTTGTCGGCGACTTCGCCGACGGTCTCGTCGGCTTCCTCGATAATGCCGTCGATCGCCGGACAGTCGACCGCCTTCACGGCGACGCCCTGCATCTTGAATACTTCCTCGAGCCGCGAAACGTGCTGCTTGGTTTCCTCGAGATGCGTCAAAAAGCCCTGCTTCAGCTGCGGATCGGTGGCCTTGCTTGCCATTTTCGGCAGCGCCTTGGTCAGCTGCTGCTCGGCGTAGTAGATGTCCTGAAGCTGGTGCACGAACAGGTCGTTCATGGTTTTGATGTCTTTTGTGAACAGTCCCATCGTTCGGTCCTCTATCGGTTTCTGGAACACGAAGGCAGCGGCTTGCGCGAAAAGCCGCTCCGCCATGTTCGGTTGCTGATGGGGCCACAACGAGTGCGCGGCAGCGACGTTCCAACAAGACGGTTTCGCTTGCGCTGGAATAATGTGGACCGCGCCGGGACCTGAAATCATGTCACCACACGAAACGGTCGCGCCGAGCCGGTTTCACGACTCATATGCTTAACGCGCAGCCGATATGAACCGCGTATGACAAAAATGGCCGGTCCAGCGCAGAACCTATTGTTGTCAAGGGCTGCACAAGCCGCTGTTTTTGCCTTAAATGAGCTGGATCATGCCTTGCGGTCGATGCCTGCCTTTGGCCGTGATCGCACCCGATTGGCCAATGCCTGGCCCGGTCGGTCTTTGCCCCTGCCGGGAGGATGAATGCACGGACTGCTGCCCGCGCTGAAGCGTGGCTTCAAGAGATGGATCGGCTGGCGACGGCTCGGAATTGCCGCGAGCGTCTTCATCATCGCCTTCGCGATCACTACGCTGGTGCGGACCCTCAAGGGCATCGATACCGGGGTCATCCTGACCGCGTTGACCGAGATTCCCCGCGGCAGTATCGGGCTGGCGGCGATCTGCGTCTTCTTCGCGTTCTGCACGTTGACCTTCTACGACTTTTTCGCACTGCGAACGATCGGCAAGAAGCACGTGCCCTATCGCATCGCGGCGCTCTCCAGCTTCACGTCCTATTCGATCGGCCACAACATCGGCGCGACGGTCTTCACCGGCGGCGCGATCCGTTTCCGGATCTATTCGGATTACGGGCTGAACGCGATCGACGTCGCGAAGATCTGCTTCCTGTCCGGCCTGACCTTCTGGCTCGGTAACATCTTCGTGCTCTCGATCGGCATGGCCATCCATCCGGATGCCGCATCCGCGATGGATCAGCTCCCGTCGTCGATTAACCGCCTGATCGCCCTTGGCGGCCTCGCTTCGATCGGCGCCTATCTGGTCTGGCTCTGCATGGGCGAGAAGCGGCGGGAGCTCGGCCAGAAGGGCTGGAAAGTGGTGCTGCCATCGGCGCCGCTGACCTTGGTGCAGATCCTGATCGGCGTCGTCGATCTCGGCTTCTGCGCCACGGCGATGTACCTGTTGATGCCGGCCAATCCGCCGATCGACTTCATGTCGCTGGCGGTCGTGTTCATCCTGGCGACCCTGATCGGCTTTGCCAGCCACGCGCCCGGCTCAATCGGCGTGTTCGATGCTGCCATGCTGGTGGCACTGCCCGAATTCGGCCGCGAGCAGCTTCTGGCAACGCTGCTGGTGTTCCGCATCCTGTATTTCGTTATTCCGTTCGGCCTCGCCATCTCCATCATGGGCACGCGCGAGCTCTGGATGAACGTGGTCGAGCCCTGGCAGGAGCGACGGCGGCTGGCCGAGGCCTGCGCGCAGGCCAACCTGCCCAAGGAGGTGACACCAATGGAGCGCGAGCGGTTGCTGCGGCAGGCCAATAAGCGCTAAGGCGGCCGGCGCAGACAAAGGTTGCGGGCGGCGGAGCAATGCTCTCTTATTTCCGCCTCAACTTTACCGTTGAAGACCCGGGCCATGATCCCTGTACACTTTCGCACTCTCGCCGCAGGCGCTCTGCTGCTTGCCGGGCTTTGGACCGCCTTGCCGACCCAGCGCGCCGCCGCTCAGGACGCCGGCACCATCCAGATCAGCTGGGAGGTGCGTAACCGCTTCCGGCTGTTCCGCGAGGAGCGCGACTTCCTGCTCCATGTCGAGAATGCGCGCAACCGCAGCATCCTCGCCGCCGAACAATCGCTGGAGCTCCAGAGTGAAGGCCGCGGCTGGGCCCGCAACATGGTCAATCGCCTGTGCATCGACCTCCAGGGCCGGGTCAACCAGCCCTGCACCCGCGACAACGTCAAGGAGAACTACATCACCCCGATCGACCACCCCGTCACCGTGCGCCTCGTTGGCGCGGTCCCGGTCGGCGCCACCTGCGCCTGGTCGTTCGACGACGGCGACGGGCCGCAACAATCAACCTTCGACTGCGCCGAGCCGGTCAATCTGCGCGTCCGCTACGGCAAGCAGACGGTCGCGACCGTAGACGTCTCCGCCGGCTCCGACCCGACCCAGCGGGTCCAGACCGAGATCGCGGTCCGCGACATTTTCGTCGCCGGCCTCGGAGACAGCATCGCCTCCGGCGAAGGCAATCCGGACCGGCCGCTGGCGCTGTCGGACGAAGGTTTTTGCTTCCGGTCCTATCTCGGCACCGCCGGCGCACAGTATTACCGGCCGAGCCGTCATGGCTTCAAGGGCGGCCGCGCCTGCGAGGCGCCGGATACGCTCGCCAACTGGCAACGCTACAGCGCACTCTGGTTCAATGCGCCCTGCCACCGCTCGCTGTACAGCTACCAGACGCGCACCGCGCTTGCGCTCGCGGTGCGCTACACCCACATCGCCGTGACCTACCTGCCGCTCGCCTGCACCGGCGCCAGCATTGGCGACGGGCTGCTCGGCTCGCAGCGCGCCCGCGAATGCCCGCCCGGCAAGACCGGCGTCTGCAACACCAGCGTGTCCGCCCAGGTCGCCGAGCTGCGCGAAGCGCTCACCGCGGCAAAAAAACGCCAGCCCGACCGCACGCTCGATCTCGTGCTGCTCTCGGTCGGCGCCAACGACGTCTATTTCTCCGGTCTCGTCGCCGACGTCATCGTCGATACCGCGACCGAGCGCGCGCTGTTCCGCCGCTCCGGCGTGATGGCGAGCGTCGATGATTCCCGCGATGCGCTGGCGCGCGAGCTGCCGCAGAACTTCGTCAAGCTGCGCGAGGCGCTGAAGCCGCTCGTCGGCGGCGACCTCTCGCACGTGGTCTATGTCTCCTACGCCAATCCCGCGCTCGCCGACGGCGGCGTGCCCTGCCGCGGCGGAAGGGCCGGCTTCGACATCCATCCGTCCTTCAACGCCGATCCGCAGCGCCTTGCCCGCGTCTCGACCTACGTCGACACCGAATTCCTGCCGCAGCTCAAAGGCCTCGCCACCTGCACCCGCGGCGCGCTGTGCCGCGATCCCGAAGCCGACCGCATGACCTTCGTCGATGCGCACCAGGCGGCGTTCGCCGATCACGGCTTCTGCGCCCATTCGGGCAATGACCCCGAATTCGACCGGACCTGCTTTGCCGAGAACGGCCAGAGCTTCAATCCTGACATCGTGAGCGCGGCGAGCCAGCCGATGCTGTGCGGCCGCGGCGCTTCGGAATATCGCGCCTACCTGCCCCGCGCGCGCTGGATCCGCGACGCCAATGACAGCTATTTTGCGGCGATGACATATCCGCAAGGCTTGCCGGCGGCGAGCCAGCCGACCGACATTCACGACGCGACCTGGGGCGTGCTCTCCGCCGTCTACGGCGGCGCCGTGCATCCGAGCGCCGAGGGTCATGCCGCGATGGCGGATGCAGCACTGCCGGCCGCGAGCGCCGTGCTCGGGCTCGATGCCGTGCCGCCGAACGTGACCCGCGGATTCCTGCCGCAGCTGCTGCCGGGCGCGCAGCAGTAGCAAGGACGACGGAGCCCGGCTGAGCGCAGCGACATCCGGGACCACTCTCCCCGCCCATCGCCCGGCTCACGCGGGCCACGCACTGTCTCCATCAATCCAAAAACGGCATCGATCGATACCCCCTTCAACTTGGACACCCTGCCGCGCGCGCCTCTACGACTCGCAGTGAATAGTCGGCAATACCGAACGGGTCTGCTGAAACGTTCCTCCTGAGCGCTCCGGGACAAGCGGAGTGGGACAGGCAACTCAACGGCGGCCCAGAAAGCCGCCGTCTTTGTTTTTTGGGGGTGATCGATGCTAGAAGTGCCGGGGAAGCGCCTTATCCATCTAAGGCATGTATCGATGTTCGACCTCAACCAGCTCCGCTGTTTCGTCACGGTGGCGGAGGAACTGCACTTCGGCCGCGCCGCCGCGCGGCTGAACATGACCCAGCCGCCGCTGTCCCGGCAGATCCAGGTGCTCGAGCACATCATCGATGCCCCGCTGCTGGAACGCACCAGCCGCTCGGTGCGCCTCACGCCTGCGGGACGCAGCTTCCTGCCGGAGGCGCGGCGCATCCTCAAGCTTGCGGAAAGCGCCTCGCAGGTCGCCCGGCGCATCGCACTCGGCAAGATCGGCTCTCTCAAGATCGGCTTCACGGCGGCTGCGGCCTACGGCTTCCTGCCCGAGCTCATCGCCGCCTGCCGCGCCAAGCTGCCCGAGGTCGATTTCTCGCTGAAGGAGATGGTGTCTGGCGATCAGTTCGAGGCGCTGACCTCCGGCCAGATCGACGCCGGCCTGCTGAGGCCGCCGATCGCGCGTCCCGAACTGGCCAGCCGCCGCGTCGTCGCCGAGCCCCTGCTCGCGGCGATCCCGAAGAAGCATCCGCTGGCAAACGCCGACAGCATCACGATCAAGGATTTCGACGACCAGCCCTTCGTGATGTACTCGCCTTACGAGAGCCGCTACTTCCACGACCTGCTGGTGGCGCTGTTCACCCGCGCCGACGTGCTGCCACGCTACGTCCAGCATCTCAGCCAGATCCACTCGATCCTCGCGATGGTGCGCGCCGGCCTCGGCCTTGCCATCGTGCCGGCCGCAGCCGCGAGCCTGAAGATCTCCGACGTGCGCCTGCGTCCCCTGAAGCTGCGCACCCGCGTGCCCGTCGAGCTGTTCATGGTGTGGCGCCGCGAGGACGAGAATCCGCTGCTGCCGACGCTGGTTAAGATCGCCGGCGAATTGTCCTCCGCGGAGCTGACGGAGGATTGATGCTCGATCCGCATCGGTCGATCGATATAGGCTTTGGCTTGGACGCGCATCGAACGGTCTCCTAAACCACGGCGCATGGACGCGCAGGCTTGCGTCCTCCGCAACACGCACGAAGGGAGCAGCGCCCGTGAGCAAGATGACCCCGCAGGAAATGGCCGAGAAGATCGGATCCGGCCTCCTGTCCTTCCCCGTCACGCCGTTCAAGGATGACTACTCCTTCGACGAGGCGACCTACCGTGCCAACATGGACTGGCTGTGCGGCTACGACGTCGCCGGACTGTTCGCCGCCGGCGGCACCGGCGAGTTCTTCTCGCTGACGCCATCAGAGGTTCCGCAAGTGGTCAAGATCGCCGTCGAGGAGACCAAGGGCCGCGTGCCCGTGCTTGCCGGCACCGGCTATGGCACCGCGATCGCTCGCGAGATCGCTGTTGGTGCCGAGAAGGCCGGCGCGGACGGCCTGCTGCTGCTGCCGCCTTACCTCACCCATTCCGAGCAGGACGGCCTCGCCGCCCATGTCGAGGCGATCTGCGCCGCCGTGAGGATAGGCGTCATTGTCTACAATCGCGACAACGCCATCCTCCAGCCCGACACGCTGGCCCGCCTCGCCGAGCGCTGCCCGAACCTCGTCGGCTACAAGGACGGCATCGGCGACATCGAGCTGATGACCCGCGTCTACACCAGGCTCGGCGATCGCCTCACCTATATCGGCGGCCTGCCGACTGCGGAGACCTTCGCGCTGCCCTATCTCGACATGGGCGTGACCACCTATTCCTCGGCCGTGTTCAACTTCGTTCCGGAATTCGCCACCAACTTCTACGCCGCGGTGCGCAAGCGCGACCATGAGACCATCCATGCCGGCCTGAAGAACTTCATCCTGCCGCTGATCGCGATCCGCAACCGCAAGAAGGGCTACGCGGTCTCGATCATCAAGGCCGGCATGAAGGTGATCGGCCGCGACTCCGGCCCGGTCCGCCCGCCGCTGACCGATCTCACCGAGCAGGAGATGGCGGAACTGGCGGCGCTGGTGACGAATCTGCCCGCCATCCGATCGACACAACAGGCGGCAGAATAGCGAACGACAACAGGGAGGAGCATGCGATGGCCGAGACCAACATCTCCGGCGCGCCAGTCGCCGGCGCGCAAGCTGCCGGTGCACCCGTCGTCACGGCGATGCAGGTGATCCCGGTCGCGGGCCGCGACAGCATGCTCCTCAACCTGAGCGGCGCGCATGCGCCGTTCTTCACCCGCAACATCGTTGTCCTCACCGACAATTCCGGTCACACCGGCGCCGGCGAGGTACCGGGCGGACAGAAGATCTGGCAGACGCTCCAGGACGCCCGCGATCTCGTCATCGGCAAGACCGTCGGCGCGATGAACAACATCCTCGCAGACGTCCGCACCGCCTTCGCCGACCGCGATGCCGGCGGCCGCGGCAAGCAGACCTTCGACCTCCGCGTGATGATCCACGCGGTCACGGCGATCGAATCCGCACTGCTCGATCTGCTCGGCCAGCATCTCGGGCTGCCCGTCGCCGCGCTGCTCGGCGAAGGGCAGCAGCGCACCAGCGTCGAGACGCTCGGCTATCTCTTCTTCGTCGGCGATCGGCGCAAGTCGAAGCTCGACTATGTCGCGGGCGAGAGCGGCAAGGCGGAATGGTTCAACCTCCGCCATCAGGAGGCGATGACGCCCGAGACGGTGGTACGCCTCGCGGAAGCGACCTACGACCGTTACGGCTTCGCCGACTTCAAGCTGAAGGGCGGCGTGCTCCGGGGCGAGCAGGAGATCGAGGCCGTCACCGCGATCGCGAAGCGCTTCACGAACGCGCGCGTCACGCTGGACCCGAACGGCGCCTGGTCGCTCGACGAGGCGATCAGGCTCTGCAAGGGCATGCACGGCATCCTCGCTTATGCCGAAGACCCGTGCGGCGCCGAGGCCGGCTTCTCCGGCCGCGAGATCATGGCCGAGTTCCGCCGCGCCACCGGGCTGCCGACCGCAACCAACATGATCGCGACCGACTGGCGGCAGCTCTCGCATGCGCTGCGCCTGGGCGCGGTGGACATCCCGCTCGCCGATCCCCATTTCTGGACCATGCAAGGCTCGGTGCGCGTGGCCCAGACCTGCCGCGACAACGGCCTGACCTGGGGCTCCCACTCCAACAACCACTTCGACATCTCGCTCGCCATGTTCACCCATGTCGGCGCAGCCGCCCCCGGCAAGGTCACCGCGATCGACACACACTGGATCTGGCAGGACGGCCAGGCTCTGACGAAGGAGCCGCTCCGGATCAGGGGCGGCAGGATCGCGGTGCCCGATCGCCCCGGCCTCGGCATCGAGATCGACCGCGCCGCCATCGAGGCCGCGCATGAGCTCTACAAGAAGCATGGACTTGGCGCCCGGGATGACGCTATGGCCATGCAGGACCTGATCCCCGGCTGGACCTTCGACGACAAGCGTCCCTGCCTCGTTCGCTAAGAAACTCTGGAGGAATACATGACAGCGATCCTGAAGAACTTCATCGGCGGCGAATGGGTCGACGGCTCCGGCGTCACGAAGAACATCAACCCCTCCAACACCAACGATCTCGTCGGCGAATACGCCAAGGCCGACAAGGCGCAGACCGAGAAGGCGATTGCGGCTGCCAAGGCGGCCTTCCCCGGCTGGGCGCAGTCGACGCCGCAGGTGCGCCATGACGCACTGAACAAGATCTCGACCGAAATCCTCGCCCGCAAGGAAGAGCTCGGCCGCCTGCTCGCGCGCGAGGAAGGCAAGACTCTGCCCGAGGGCATCGGCGAGGTCGCGCGCGCAGGCCAGATCTTTGCATTCTTTGCCGGCGAAGCGCTGCGCCTGATCGGCGAGAAGGGCGCCTCGGTCCGTCCCGGCCTCGACGTCGAGCTCACCCGTGAGCCGGTCGGCGTCGTCGGCATGATCACGCCCTGGAATTTCCCGATCGCGATCCCGGCCTGGAAGATCGCGCCCGCGCTCTGCTACGGCAACACGGTGGTGTTCAAGCCGGCCGAGCTGGTGCCCGGCTCGGCGCACGCGCTGTCCGAGATCATCACCCGCTCCGGGATTCCGGCCGGCGTGTTCAACCTCGTGGTCGGCTCCGGCTCCGTGGTCGGGCAGACGCTGCTCGACCATCCGGATGTCGCCGCGATCTCCTTCACCGGCTCGGTGCAGACGGGGCGCAAGATCGCGCAGGCCTGCGTGCTGTCGAACCCCATGAAGAAATTCCAGCTCGAGATGGGCGGCAAGAATCCGCTGGTCGTGCTCGACGACGCGGATCTCAAGACCGCCGTCGAGGTTGCCGTCAATGGTGCCTATTTCTCGACCGGTCAGCGCTGTACCGCCTCCTCTCGCCTGATCGTCACCGAAGGCATCCACGATCGCTTCGTCGCGGCGATGGCCGAGCGGCTGAAGGGCCTGTCGGTGGACGACGCGCTCAAGGCCGGCGTGCATATCGGCCCCGTCGTCGATCAGAGCCAGCTCGACCAGGACCTGCGCTATATCAAGATCGGCCAGGACGAGGGTGCCAGGCTCGCCTTCGGCGGCGAACTGCTCAAGCGCGAAACGCCCGGCCATTACCTCCAGCCGGCGCTGTTCACTGAAGCGAGCAACAACATGCGCATCGCGCGCGAGGAGATTTTCGGCCCGGTCGCCGCCGTCATCCGCACCAAGAACTACGAAGAGGCGCTCGCGATCTCCAATGACACCGAGTTCGGCCTCGCCTCCGGCATCTGCACCACCAGCCTGAAATACGCCTCGCACTACAAGCGCAACAGCGAGTCCGGCATGGTGATGGTCAACCTGCCGACCGCCGGCGTCGACTATCACGTGCCGTTCGGCGGCCGGAAGGGCTCGAGCTACGGCGCGCGCGAGCAGGGCTCCTATGCCCGCGAGTTCTACACGACGGTGAAGACGGCCTATACCTTCCCGGGCTGACAGGCCAATATCGGAGGGTGGGTTAGCGCAGCGTAACCCACCTCTTCTGCCTCCAAGGATAAAGACATTGGTGGCTTACGCCGAGCGATTGCGCTCTGCGCAATCGCAGGGCTAACCCACCCTACAACTCCCGGAGTCCATCATGGACCAGGACGTCGCAGCGAAAGAGCAGCCCCGCTACATCAAGCTCAACGAGCGCGACAATGTCGCGATCGTGGTCAATGATTTCGGGCTTCCCGCCGGCTCCCGCTTCGCCAGCGGCCTGACGCTGCGCGTCTTCGTGCCGCAGGGACACAAGACGGCCCTGGTCGACATCGCGGAAGGCGCGCCGATCATCCGCTATGGCGAGATCATCGGCCACGCGCTCTCGCCGATCCTGGCCGGCGAGTGGGTGGACGAAGCCCGCATCCGCATGCCGGAGGCCCCTGCCCTCGACAAGCTTGAAATCTCGACCGCCGTCCCCGCCCCGCTGCCGCCGCTCGAAGGCTTCACCTTCGAAGGCTATCGCAATCCGGATGGCTCGGTCGGCACCAAGAACATCCTCGGCATTTCTTCCTCCGTGCAATGCGTCAAGGGCACGATGGAATATGCAGTCAAGCGCATCCGCACCGAGCTGCTGCCAAAGTATCCCAACGTCGACGACGTCGTGCCGCTGACGCACGCCTATGGCTGCGGCGTCGCCATCACCGCGCCCGACGCGGTGGTGCCGATCCGCACCCTGCAGAACCTCGCGCTCAACCCGAATTTCGGCGGCGAGATCCTGGTCGTCGGTCTCGGCTGCGAGAAGCTCGCGCCCGAGCGGCTGGTGCCGGAGGGCGTGGGCGATGCCATCGTGCGCATGCAGGACGAAGCCTTCGACGGTTTCGGCGCCATCGTCGATGCCATCATGACCCAGGCCGAGGCCCGGCTGAAGGTGCTCAACGCCCGCAAGCGCGAGACCTGCCCGGCCTCCGATCTCGTTATCGGCCTGCAATGCGGCGGCAGCGACGCCTTCTCCGGCGTCACCGCGAACCCCGCCGTCGGATTCGCCGCCGATCTCCTGGTGCGCGCCGGCGCCACCGTGATGTTCTCCGAGGTCACCGAGGTGCGCGACGCGATCCAGCTCCTGACGCGACGCGCGATCAGCGAGGATGTCGGCCGCGCCCTGGTGCGCGAGATGGCCTGGTACGATTCCTATCTGGCCCGAGGCGGCGCCGACCGCAGCGCCAACACCACGCCCGGCAACAAGAAGGGCGGGCTCGCCAACATCGTCGAGAAGTCATTGGGCTCGATCGTGAAGTCCGGATCGAGCGCCATTACCGGCGTGCTATCGCCCGGCGAGAAGGCGACGCAGAAAGGCATGCTGTTCGCGGCGACGCCCGCTTCCGACTTCATCTGCGGCACGCTGCAGCTCGCCTCCGGCATGACGCTGCAGGTGTTCACCACCGGCCGCGGCACGCCCTACGGGCTTGCCGCCGCGCCCGTCATCAAGGTCGCCACCCGCAGCGAGCTCGCGCGGCGCTGGAAGGACCTGATCGACTTCGACGCCGGAAGCATCGCCACCGGCGAGAAGACCATCGAGGAATGCGGCTGGGACCTGTTCCGCCTGATCCTCGATGTCGCCTCTGGCCGCATCAAGCCGTGGTCGGACCGCTGGGGCATCCACAATGATCTCACGCTGTTCAATCCGGCGCCGGTGACCTGAGGGGCGACGGGCCGGGGGCCTGTCATTGGCGATCGATCAGGTGCATGTCGCCCAGCGTGAGGGGCCGGCTGCGTCCGATATTCGGCGAGCCCGACACCCTCGACGTTGCGGCGGTTTCCAAGCTTCGATCTCGCCCGGGTGATGACGATATACGCATCCAGTCCCCGCGGCGTGACGTCCCTACGAACCAGCTCCTTGAACGGATCGCTCCGTAGCAGATTGATGGCACCGCGCCGGTCATGACGGCGCTTCCGCGGCGCGCGAAATGAGGTGCGTTCGTTCACGTCATGCTGCCCGGCATGAAGCAGCGCACGCGCGGATGGCCGTCGATATAGTGCTTCCACACCATGGTGCGGCCGATCTTGTTCGGCACGGTGATCACCGCCCCGTCGGGCACGACGACCCATTCGTCGTCGATGCGCACGCGGTAGTGGCCGCGTTCGGACTCCCAATCGACGTCGGCAATGACGTAGCCGTCGGCATCCGAGCAGCATTGCCCGTATTCGCTGTGCAGGCTCTCGAACCAGGGTTTCAAGGGCGAATTGGCGTAGCGGCCGTCGTCGCGCGCCAGCGCCGAAGCCGCGAGTAGCGTCGTCAACCCCAGCAGCGTGGCCGCACCTGATATGGCAGGTCTCATGTCGTCTCCGCGGTCGAAGTGACCGCCGCGAGGCAAACGCCGCCGTCCGCCCCTCCGCATGGTGTGCGGCAGGCGTGGAGACGGCGACTCGCTCCCTGGCAGCTTTGCCGACAGCTATGCAAATCCAGCGCCAGCGCGCATTCCGGGGAACTACTGGAGCGGGTCCGGCACGCGTTCGCCTTTCGGCGAACGTCGCCGCACAGGCCGTTCGAGGAAACGGAGAGACTGATATGGACTGGCTTCCCCGCTGGCGGGCGCGGAAGCTACAGGCCTTGAGGCGGCGCAGCGTGCGAAATACGCCCTACTGTTTCGCCGGAGCTATCATCGCGCCGCCCTTCTTCGTCGCGGGCGCCGGCGGCTTCGCAGCGGCGGCCTGCGCAGGCAGATACTTCGCGACGATGGCAGGATCGATCTGCGCGATGTAGGCATCCGGCAGGCGCGTCCAGGTCTCGTCCTTGCCGAGCAGCGCGATGCCGAGATAGCCGCGCAGCGTCAGGGTCTGGCCGTCGGGGCTGACCCGCATGTTGGCCTTCCAGATCTGACCGTCGCGCGGATTGAGCACGTTGCCGCCTTCGTACTTCAATCCTTCGCGCTTCATGTTGCGGACAAAGGAGATGCCGAGCACCGGCGCGTTCTTGCGATCGTCGGTGCACTTGCTGCAAACCTCGTTCGGATTGTCGGTTGGCCGCGGGAAGGTCTTTGCGATCACACCTTCGAAGACGCCGTTGTGGTCGACGAAGAGGAACCATCCGACCGTCTTGCCGTCTTCGACCTTCTGCCAGAGGCCCGCCGCTGTGGGCTCGGCGCTCTGCGCTGCACACGGGCTCACCGTCGCGAGCGACAATGCGAGCGCGACGAAGGAGAACAGCCGAGAGCTGGAAAAATTCCGCATTAGATCACCTTGCTATTCCACAACCGGAATGGCCGCAGACTACGGCGATTTCGCGAACGGTTCCAGCACCAGAAACATGGGGCATCGCCTCCCCGCTGCGTTCCGTCAGTTGACACCGAGCTTCTTTTGCAGGCTGGAGGACGAAGTCGTGTACTGGAACACGAGCCGCTTATCCGGATAGACGTAGCGATGGGCTTTTTGCGACATCAGCGCGCCCTCGTGGAAGCCGCACAGGATCAGCTTGATCTTGCCGGGATAGGTGTTGATGTCGCCGATCGCGAAGATGCCCGATACGTTGGTCTCGAACGCGGATGTCTCGACCGGCACCAGATTGTTCTCCAGCGCAATGCCCCAGTTCGCGACCGGGCCGAGCTTCATGGTCAGCCCGAAGAACGGCAGCATGGTATCGCAGGCGATTTCGCTCACGCTGTTGTCATTGCCCTTCACGGTCGCGCCGGTGAGCTTGCCCTCGGTGCCGGAGAGCGCGGTGACCTGGCCGAGCCGCAGATCCATCTTGCCGCCGGCGACCAGCGCGCGCATCTGCTCGACGCTGTGGGGCGCGGCGCGAAACTCGTCGCGCCGGTGCAGCAGCGTGATGCGCTTGGCGATCGGATGCAAATTGAGCGTCCAGTCGAGCGCGGAATCGCCGCCGCCGACGATCAGCACATTCCTGTCGCGGAACGTCTCCATCTTGCGCACGGCGTAATGGACCGACGTGCCTTCATAGGCCTCGATGCCCGGCACCGGCGGACGCTTGGGCTGGAACGAGCCGCCGCCGGCCGCGATCACCACCACCTTGCATTCGAACACCTTGCCGGCATCCGTGGTACAGCGGAAGGCGGGATCGCCGATCTTCTCCACGGTCTCGACCATCTCGCCGAGATGGAAGGTCGGATGGAACGGCTTGATCTGCTCCATCAGCGCGTCGGTGAGTCCCTGCCCGGAGACATGCGGAATGCCGGGAATGTCGTAGATCGGTTTTTCCGGATAGAGCTCGGCGCACTGGCCGCCGACCTTGTCGAGGATATCGACGAAGTGCGCCTTCATGTCGAGAAGGCCGAGCTCGAATGCGGCGAACAGACCGCAGGGGCCGGCACCAATAATCAGCACATCGGTTTTGATCGCGTCGCTCATGTCGTCTCTTTTTGTCTGTCGTTATCGGTTGGACGGAGCCCTTTGGGCAGAGGTGACCCTGCCTGTCTAGCCAACGGGGATGGATCAGGGAAGGCATAAAAGCGGGAGCGTCCCGCAGCCACGCCCACTTGCCGGCGCAGGATAACTGAGCTGTAACGACAAAGGATATGACGGAGATCAATCGGTGAACGCACCAAGCCGCCTCGACACGACGCCGCGCCTGGAGGACTATCCCTACCGCCTCAGCGACAACGTCCGCTTCGGCGACCTCGATCCCAACCAGCACGTCAACAACGCGGTCTACGCGACTTATTTCGAGACCGGCCGCGTCACGCTGATGAAGCTTCCGGAATACGGCCTGACGCCGCCGGGACTCGCCTGGATCATGGTGCGGCTCGACATCCATTTCCGCGCCGAGCTGCACTGGCCCAACACGATCGAGCTCGGGCTCGGCGTGGTGAAGCTCGGACGGACGTCGGTGACCTTCGAGCAGGTCGTGTTCTCACAAGGAAAATGCATCGCGTCGGCAACGTCGGTCGGCGTCATGATCGACGAAGCGACGCGGCGGCCGACGCCGCTGACCGCAGAGGTGATCGAGAAGCTCGGACCCTGGCACAAGCGCGGTATCGAGGTCGCGCCGCCGAGCATCTAGCGCGAGTGGAGAGATCAGGCCTGCCGTTCCGGCGTCGAGACGATGAGACCGTCGAGCTCGTCGGAGACCTTGATCTGGCAGGACAGGCGCGAATTCGGGCGCACGTCGAAGCCAAAGTCGAGCATGTCCTCTTCCATCGGCGTCGGGCTGCCGACCTTCTCGCGCCAGGCTTCGTCGACATAGACATGGCAGGTCGCGCAGGCACAGGCGCCGCCGCATTCGGCCTCGATGCCGGGAATGCTGTTGCGGATCGCGGCTTCCATCACGGTTGCGCCGTTCTCGATTTCCACCGTGCGGGTTTCGCCCTTGTGGTCGACAAAGTGAATCTTGGCCATGTGTGCTCGTGCTGCCGCGGTGCTGGGAATGAAGGAGGGTCCGGGCTGTCCTATAACGGGTCGGTCAGCCCGGCGCCATAGCGTTTTGATGCGAAATGAATCCCGCTTTGCGGGAAGAAAACGCGTCAAAACAAAAGACTAGAGCCCGGCTCCGACCGTATCGGCCTACGGCTTCAGGATCGCCTCGATGGCGGCGCGGGCCTCGGTCACCGCCTCTTTCAGCGCGGCAAAGGCATCGGCCCGGCCATGGCCGGTCCGGGCCGCCATCTCCAGGCTGGCTGCGGCATCGGCCACCGCAAAGGCGCCAACCCCGCGCGCCGAACCCTTGAGCTTGTGCGCGAGCGGGCCGGTCTCGGCCGGCATTGCAGCCATCGCCGCGAGCAGGCGGACCGCCTGCTCGGCAAACATCGCCAGCACTTCCTGCTCCAGGTCGGCGTCGCCGAGCGTCATCCGGGAGAGATGATCGAGATCGAGCGGGCTGTCGAAAGGTGCAAGCGGGGGCGAAGGCATCCAGTCCATCCGTTGCAGTTCAGGCAGCATGGTGCAGGCCCCGGCGTCGCGCGGCGGCCGCCGGTCCGGCGGTCAGGTTCCCCCACCCAAGCATGAAAATGGTTAACGAAATGTTTGCGCCGTTTGACGCAGATCCGCCCGCTTGTTGACGGAAAGTTGCCGCAATCGACCGAGTTCGGTGGAGAATTGTATTTATTGCTAAGGCGTTACGGCGCGATGCTGTTAACGATGATTAAGATTGTCTTAATCGCGGGCATTTCATTCGCGACGCTCTGCCAATAGGATGTTGCGGAAATTGGCGGACAAGCCGTCCGGGGTGGGGACGGCTCGGAGATCCGCGCAAGCGGCATGATCCGGTCTGTGGGCTCGCGCGGCGCGCAGGGCTCGCGGGGGGACGCGTACAAGTAACGAGGGCTCGGACTGAACATGGCGAACACTCCGAAAAAGGTCAAAGACCCCACAGAAGTTGCGCTTTCTGCGATCCAGGAAGCCCTGAACATCAGTGACACGGCTGCGGATACCAGCCGCAACGCCACGATGCGCAACGAGACGGCGCCCCCGGTGCCGCCGCCCGCGCCCCCGATCTTCGACGAGCCGAGCTTCGAGCCGCGACCGGCCGCCAACGAGCGGGCAACCGTGTTCGACACGGTCGAGGAGCCGCGCGCCTCGCGCCGCGCCGCCAATGACGACCGCGAGACCATCGGCCAGCTGCTCCAGGCGCTTCAGAAAGGCCGCCCTGCCCGCAGCGTCTACACCTTCGCCACCATCTTCGCCGGCATCTGGCTCGCCGCCTGCGCGGCGCTGACCGTCGGCTTCCTGCCCTCGATCCAGGCCGCCATGGGCCAGAGCGGCGGCGTGCTCGTCATCGCCGGTCTCGTCGCGATGTTCTTCGCGCCGATCATGCTGTTCTACTTCCTCGCCAGTCTCGTCTGGCGCGGCCAGGAAATGCGCATGATCGCGCAGGCGATGGCGCAGGTCGCGATCCGCTTCTCCGAGCCGGAAGGCTCTGCCTCCGATTCCATGGTCACCGTCGGCCAGGCCATCCGCCGCGAGGTCGCGGCGATGGGCGACGGCATCGAGCGCGCGATTGCGCGCGCCGGCGAGTTGGAGACGCTGGTCGCCAACGAGGTCGCCGCGCTGGAGCGCGCCTATTCCGACAACGAGGTACGCATCCGCGCCCTGCTCCAGGACATCGCGCATCAGCGCGACAATCTGGTCGGCCAGGCCGAGCAGGTCCGCAGCGCCATCTCCGGCGTGCAGATCGACCTGCGCCACGACATCGCGCTGATCTCCGACGCGATCGCCTCGCGCGTCGACGAGGTCGCGAAGTCCATCACCGGCGCGCTCGAAGAGCGCGGCGCCCACATCACCAGTGCGCTGAGCAATGCCGGCGACAACATGATCCTGGCGCTCGGCGAGCGCGGCGGCGACCTGCTCGACCGCCTCGAGGAAGCCAGCAACGAGACCACGCGCGCCGTGCTCGACGCCAGCGAGCGGCTGACCACCAGCCTCAACTTCAAGACCGGCCACGTCCACGACGAGTTCGTCGACCTCGCCGACCGCGTCCACGAGATGCTGAACGAGCGCATCGACCGCATCACCGGCGAATTCGAGCAGCGCTCCGCCGCGATCGTCGACGGCATCTCCGAGCGCACCGAGCAGGTGCATGATTCCCTCAAGAATTCGTCGGATTCGCTGCTGCTCGAGCTCGAGCTGCGCTCCAGCGACCTCTCGGCCAAGATCGACGACGCCGGCAACCGGCTCGCAACCCAGATCATGACCTCCGGCGACAAGGCGAGCGACGCGCTCGACGCCACCGTCAACACCCTGGTCGCCAAGGTCGTCAGCCAGACCGAGACCGCGCACGACTCGCTGTCGCTGCAGATGAGCGCCTTCGACGAGCTGGTGAGGAACCAGGGCACCGAGCTGGTCGAGAAGTTCGCCCGCGATTCCGGCACGCTGGGCGCGCTGATCACGCGCCACATCTCCGAGTTCGACCGCACCGTGAAGACCTTCGGCGGCGAGATCGTCGAGCGCATGGGCCAGCGCACGCAGGACATCGCCGAGACGCTGAAGACCTATGTCGACAATTTCGACACCCGCTTCACGGCGAACGGCGGCGAGATCACGGCGGTGCTCGACCAGCGCCTCGTGCAATTCGAGACCACGATCGGCGAACGCGTGAGCAATCTCGACGCCTCGCTGAACGGCAAGATCGCCAGCCTCGACGGCACCATCGAAGGCCACATCAGGACCTTCGACGAGCAACTCGTCGGCCGCGTCGCCGCGCTCGAACAGTCATTCGACGCCCGCGCCGAGTCCATGACCGAGACCATTGACGGACGCATCAACACGCTGGCGACGTCGCTGACCGACGGTGCCGCACAGGCGATCCAGTCGATCGACTCCCGCCTCACCCACCTCACGACCTCGCTGACCGATGGCGCATCGCAGACCATCCAGTCGATCGACACGAGGCTGACGCACCTCACGACGACGCTCGCCGGCGGCGCGTCGCAGGCGCTCGAATCCATCGATTCCCGCCTCACCTACCTGACCACCGCCGTGACGAGCGGCGCCTCGCAGGCCGTGCAGTCGATCGACACGCGCCTCACCCTTCTGGGCTCGACGCTCACGGACGGCACCGCGCAGGCGATCGAGGCGGTCGACCGCCGCATCACCGGCGTCACCGAGATCATCGACGGCCGCACCGCGCATCTGACCGACACGGTCACCGCGCGCTTCCAGGAGATCCACCAGGCCATCGAGACCAAGGTCGGCTCTGTCGCGAGCGACATCGACGTGCGCGTGGCGCAGTTCGAGGACCTGCTCGGCTCGCGCGTCGAGGCCGTCGCCGGCCGCATCGAAAGCAGCGGACGCCAGGCCAGCGAGGACATGATGTCCCGCGCCGAGATGATCTCGACCGCGATCCGCTCGCATGTCGAGGACGCCGAGCGCTCGCTCACCAACCTCGTCGTCAACACCAGCGAGACGATCCAGACCGGCGCGCGCACGGCTCAGCAGTCGCTGCTGACGGTCTCCTCCGACGTCAACGCCCAGCTCAGGATGACCTCGGCCGAGGTCGAGCAGGCGCTGACCGCGGTCGGCACCGGTGCGGCGAACTCGATCCTGACCAGCGCCCGCGAAGCGCAGTCGACGCTGGTCGCGGCATCGGGCGAGGCCTCCAACCAGATCAAGGGGCTCGCGGCCGACGTCGAACGCACGCTGTCGGCGGCAGGCTCGGCCACCGCGGCCTCGATCCTGGCGGGCGCCCGCGAGGTGCAGACCACCCTCGTTACCGCCTCCTCGGATGCGGCCAGCCAGGTCAAGGCCCTCACCGCCGACGTGCAGCGTTCGCTGTCGCTGGCCGGCACCACCACGGCGGAATCGATCACCGCCGGCGCCCGCGATGCGCAGGGCGCGCTGATCGCGGCCTCGACCGAGACCGCCAACCAGATCAAGGCGCTGTCCTCGGACGTGCAGCGCTCGCTCACGATGGCGGGCACCTCGACGGCCGAGACCATCATGAGCGGTGCCCGCGAAGCCCAGAGCACGCTTGTCACGGCGTCGTCGGATGCGGCGAGCCAGGTCAAGTCGCTCGCGGCCGAAGTGCATCGCTCGCTCTCGCAGGTCGGCCAGTCGACCGCCGAGACGATCACCACCAGCGCCCGCGACGCCCAGAGCACCCTGCTCGCGGTCTCGGCCGAACAGACCAGCCAGGTCCGTTCGCTCGCGGCCGAGATGCAGCGCGCGCTGGCGACCGCCGGCGGCGCCACCATCGAGGCGCTCACCAGCGGCGTTCGCGAGGCCCAGGGCTCGCTGATCTCCGCCTCGACCGATGCGGCGAGCCAGATCAAGTCGCTGACGACGGACATCGAGCGCACGCTGACCGCGGTCGGCGCCGACACCGCCTCGACCATCCTCAACAGCGCGCGCGAGGCGCAGATCTCGCTGACCTCGACCTCGGCCGACGCCGCGAGCCAGATCCGCACGATCTCGACCGAGATCGAGCGGACGCTGAACGCGGCCACCGTCAACGCGACCAGCGACATCCAGACCAGCGCGCTCAACGCCCAGAACGCGCTGATATCGGCCTCCAACGAGGCGAGCTCGCGGGTCAAGTCGAGCTCGGCCGACGTCGAGCGCTCGGTGCTCGCCGCCAGCTCCAGCTTCGGCCAGGCCATGACCGGCAAGACCGACGAGATCGTCACCTATGTGCAGCAGCAGGCCGACCGTCTGTCGAACATGATCGACGCCAAGCGCGGCGCGCTGGTCGACGCGATCGGCTCGAAGAGCAGCCAGCTCACGCTCGACATCGACCGCGTCACCTCCGATGCGCTAAAGTCGATCGAGACGCGCGGCCAGGCCTTCTCGCAGACCATGATGGGCAACGGCTCGGAAGTCGCCCGCACCATCAACGCGGCCAGCGAGATCGCCACGAGCGCGGTCGGCAAGTCGCTCAAGGACCTCGAGCAGGCCTCGCGTTCCGCGATCGACCAGTCGCGCCAGGTTTCGATCGCGGCCGTCACCGAGATGCAGGAGACCAGCAAGATCCTGCGCACCGACACGGTAGCCCTGTTCGAGCGCCTGCGCGAAGGCAACATCCTGCTCCAGGAGGTGCTGACCGGTGCGCACGACAACCTCAACTCGCTCGAGCGGGCGCTGGTGACGCGCGTCGCCGACTTCGTCTCGGCGATGAACGACGTCACCTCGCGCAACGGCGCGGCGACGCAGAATCTGGAAGAGCAGCTCAACGTCTTCAACAGCAAGACCACGAAGGCGCTGCAGGATCTCGGCGAGCTGTCGACCCAGTTCGACAAGCACGGCCAGGCGCTGGTCGAGGCCGCGCAGGTCGTCGAGCAGAGCAACAAGAACACCACCGCCTCGCTCGCCGAGCGCAAGCAGGCGCTGGAATCGCTCGTCACCACGATCGACCTGCGCACGGCCGATCTCGACCAGCGGCTGTCGCGCTTCACCGGACTGCTCGATGAATCGCTGGCCGCGGCCGAGGAGCGCGCCCGCGACATCGCCCGCGTCGTTGCCGAGACCGCCGGCGCAGGATCGGCCGCGATCACCCGCCAGTTCGAGGCAGTGCGCGCGGCGTCCGAGGAGGAGCACCGGCAGACCATCGAGGCGATGCACGACATCTACCGCCAGACCACGGACGAGGCGGATGCGATGTTCAAGCAGTCGACCGAGAAGTTCACCAACCTCGTCTCCAGCATGAAGCAGATGGCCTTCGAGATGCACAACGAGCTCGAAGCCACCCGCAACGAGCTGCGCCGCGGCGTGCTCGAGATGCCGCAGGAGGCCGCCGAGAGCACGGCGCAGATGCGCAAGGTGATCGTCGACCAGATCGAGGCCCTCGCCGAGCTCAACCGCATCGTGGCCCAGCACGGCCGCGGCCTCGACGTCACCACGGCGGGCCGCGCCAGCGTGCAGCGCCAGGAGGAACCGGTAGCACTGGCCGCAGTCGGCGGCCGGACTCCCGAGACCCGCATGCGCGACACTGGCAGCGCCTCGACGCTGCCGCCGCCGGACCTCGGCATGCCGGCTGCGCGCCGCACCGAAGCGCCGCCGGTCGCGCCTGCCGGCAACGACCAGGGCCGCGACGGCTGGCTGTCGGACCTGCTCAACCGCACCGACGCCAACCAGGGCGCCCCGGCCGGTCGCGAGGCTCCGCGCGGCCGCCCCGCACCCGCGCCGCTGCCGCAGGCTCCGCAGGGTGGCGGCAACCCGCTGGAATCGCTGTCGCTCGACATCGGCCGGCTGATGGACCGCAACCTCGCCGCCGAGATGTGGGACCGCTACCAGCGCGGCGAGAACAAGGCCTTCACCAAGCGCCTCTACACGCCCGCCGGCCAGAAGGCTTTCGACGAGGTCGCCCGCAAGTACCGCGCCGACCGCAACTTCAAGGGCACGGTCGACCGCTACGTCGCCGAGTTCGAGCGCCTGCTCGACGAAGTCGCCCGCGACGGCCGTGGCCCGCACGAGCTGCGCGGCCACCTGATCTCGGAGACGGGCCTCGTGTACACCCTGCTCGCGCACGCGGCGGGACGGCTGGGATGAGCGGCAGATAGCAACGAGTAGCGAATGAAAACGGAGGCCTCACGGCCTCCGTTTTTGCTTGGGCATGTCATCCACGCTCTCGTGCCCCGGACGCAGCGCAACGCCCCTTCGGCGGTGCGATGCCGAGCCGGGGCCCATGTCGAGGTGTTTCGCGGTGAGGCCTTCCGGGTCGCGGCTCTGCGCAGCAACGCGAAGAGCGTTGCAGCGCGTCCGGGACACGAGAGCGCGAACGCGCCCGCCTCCTACCGCCTGCCGCTCGCGGACGGCACCGGTCTCGGCGGCTCGGGCGGCGGGGCCGGCTGCGATGAGTTGCTGGCGCCGAACAGGACGCGGGTCGGGTTGCGGTCGAAATTGTTCACGGCGCGGCTGATGTCGCCCAGCGTACGGCGGCCGTCGGCCATCAACGCGCCGGAGCGCTTGTCGAAATCGTCGGCGAGCTCGCGGATCGACTTCACCGCCTGGAACAGCTCGCCACCGTCCTTGCCGCCGGCCAGCGTGTTGAGGCCGAGCATGAGATTGTCGGCCTTGAGCATGACGCCGTCGACCTTGGCCATCACGGCATCGATCTTCTCGGAATTGCGCGCCAGCGAGTTGGTGAAGGTCTCGAGGTTCTTGAGCGAATTCTTCACCGACTCCTGATTGTCGGCGACGATCTTGTTGATGTTCTGCAGCGTGCCGCGGATCGCCTCGGTGACGTCCTGGAGCTTGTTGGGATCGGCGGTGAGCGTCGGGATGCCATCCTGGTCGAGCGGCGGTGGGGCCGCGGCTTCGTCGCCGCCCTTGAGCGAGATGGCTGCGACGCCCGTGAGGCCCTGGAACTCGAGCCCGACCAGGGTGTCCTTGCGGATCGGGGCGTTGTTCTCGATCATGGCGAGTGCGACAACCCGCCGCGGGTTGTCCAGCTTCACCGAGACCACCTCGCCCACCCTGATACCGTTGAAGTTGACGCTGCCGCCGTTGCGCAGGCCCGCTGCGGGCCCCTCGAACACGACGCGCAGAGGGCTGCGCTGCTTGGTGGTGTGCAACGACTGGAACCACAGCACGAAGCCGATCGCCGCGGCGATCACCGTCAGCGTGAACGAGCCGATCAATACGTAATTCGCCCGCGTTTCCATCAGGTGCTCCGGCTACTCAACCCAGCTCTTCAACCCATGACCGCGCGGGCGCGCTTGCCATGAAAATACTGCCTCAGCCAGGGATGCTGCGAGGCCTGCATGTCGGCGATCGACCCTGCCGCAATGATCTTACCGTTCCCTAAAACGGCGATGCGATCACATGCTGTGTAGAGGCTGTCGAGGTCGTGGGTTACCATGAAAACGGTCAGCCCCAAAGTGCGCTGGAGCGTCCTGACCAGCTCGTCGAAGTCGCCGGCGCCGATCGGATCGAGGCCCGAGGTCGGCTCGTCCAGGAACACGAGGTCCGGATCGAGCGACAGTGCGCGCGCCAGCGCCACGCGCTTGATCATGCCGCCGGAGAGCTCGGACGGGAAACGCTCGGCGACTTCGGGCTTGAGCCCGACCATGGTGAGCTTGGCCATGGTGATCTCGTCCATCAGCCGCTGCGAGACGCGCAAATATTCGCGCATCGGAAACTGGATGTTCTGCCGCACGGTCAGCGAGGAGAACAGCGCACCCTGCTGGAACAGCACGCCCCAGCGCCGCTCCACGTTGCGCCGCTGCGACGTGCTGGAGGAATCGAGGTCGACGCCGAACACCTCGATGGAGCCTGCCACCTTCGGCACCAGGCCGATGATGGTGCGCGTCAGCACCGATTTGCCCGCGCCCGAGGGACCGACGAAGCCCAATATTTCGCCGCGCTTGACGTCGAGGTTGAGCCCATCGAGCACGCGCGTGGCGCCGAACTGCACGGTGATGTCGCGGACGCGGATGATGGGATTTTGAATCTCGCTTTGAGCTTCTTTTGCCATCGTCACATCCCGATCGAGGCGAAGAAGATGGCGAACACGCCGTCCATCACGATGACGAAGAAGATGCCCTTCACCACCGATGCGGTGGTGTGCTGGCCCAGCGATTCCGCGCTGCCCTGCACGGCGAGCCCTTCGACGCAGGCGACGATGCCGATCACGGCGGCCATGACGGGCGCCTTCACCATGCCGACGATGAAATGATCGATCGAGATGGCGTCGCGCAAGCGCAGCAGGAAGGCCTCCGGCTCGACGCCGCCATAAAGCCAGGCGACGAGCCCGCCGCCATAGAGCGCGGCCATGGCGCCGAGGAAAGCCAGGATCGGCAGCGCCAGCACCAGGGCCAGCATGCGCGGCAGCACCAGGACCTCGATCGGATCGAAGCCCATGGTGCGCAGCGCGTCGATCTCCTCACGCATCTTCATCGAGCCGAGCTCGGCGGTGTAGGCGCTGCCGGAACGGCCCGCGACCATGATCGCGACCAGCAATACGCCGATCTCGCGCAGCACCAGGACGCCGAGCATGTCGACGACGAAGATGTCGGCGCCGAAGCGGCGGAAATGGAAGATGCCTTGTTGGGCGATGATGCAGCCGATCAGGAAGGTGATCAGCACGATGATCGGCACCGCGCGCCAGCAGACCTGCTCCATGTGATGCACGGTCGAGGTCAGGCGGAACGAGCGCGGGTGGATCAGGACGCGAAATGCCGCCGCGAGCACCGCGCCGAGCATGTCGACGAGGCCGGCCACGGTCCCGGCCACGCCGGCCACGGTCCGGCCGATCTGCTCCAGCATGCCGGAGATGGTGATCGTGCTGCTGTCGAGCTCGGGGGTCGCCCTCACCCGCCGCACCTCGTCCACGAGGCTGGAATAATTGGCGGAGAGGCCCGCGATCTGCGCTTCGACGGCGCCTTGGGTCAGGCTACGGCGCAGCCGTTCGATCAGCCAGGCGCCGAACGTGTCGAGCTTGGCGACCTCGGAGACGTCGATGAAGATCCTTTGCGGGGTGCCTGCGAGCTTCTCGGCGTCAGCCACCATCCGCTCCAGGACCGGCGCAAAGCTCGCGGTCCAGGTCCCGGTGGCGCAGAGTGCCAGCGCGTTGCCCTTCGCAATCCGTTCCAGCTTCGGATCGCTGCTCAAGATGTCCGCTCCCGTGCCGGGGCGGAGAAAATCAGATAGTTGCGCACGCGCCCTTACCCAGAGAAGGTATCCCCAAGGGGTTAACGTTAGTTGCTAGAGGTAACTAGCAGGTTCAGATTTCGCCAGAGTTCGAAATGACTTCCATGAAATTTGCAACTTTGGCGGCGCGAATCGAGCGCTTCCCGATTGCCGGCAGCTTTACCATCAGCCGGGGGGCCAAGACCGAGGCCGTCACGGTCGTGGCGGAGGTCAGCCGCAACGGCCTGACCGGCCGCGGCGAGTGCGTGCCCTATCCCCGCTACGGCGAGACGCCGGAAGCCACGCTTGCGGCCATCCAGGCCATGCAGCAGGCCCTCGCGGAGGGACTGACGCGGCAGGCCCTCCAGGCCGCCATGCCGCCCGGTGCGGCCCGCAACGCCCTGGATTGCGCCCTGATCGACCTCGAGGCCAAGGCAGCCGGCCAGCGGGCCTGGAACCTGCTGAACCGCCCGGCGCCCGGCGAGCGCATCACCGCCTACACAATCTCGTTAGGGACCCCGGAGGGCATGGCCGCAGCGACCGCCAAAGCGGCGCACCGGCCGCTGCTCAAGATCAAGCTCGGCGGCGACGGCGATCCGGAGCGAATCGCGGCGGTGCGCAAGGCCGCCCCAAAATCCGAGCTGATCGTCGACGCCAACGAGGCCTGGACCGAGGCCAACCTGGAGCACAACCTCGCCGCATGCGCCGCGGCCGGCGTCACCCTGGTGGAGCAGCCGCTGCCATCAGGCAAGGACGAAGCGCTGGCGCGGATCGAGCGCCCGCTCGCCGTCTGCGCCGACGAGAGCGTGCACGACCGCTCCTCGCTCGCGCCGTTGCGCGAACGCTACGACGCCGTGAACATCAAGCTCGACAAGACCGGCGGTCTCACCGAAGCCCTCGCCATGGCCGACGCTGCTCAAGCGCTCGGTTTCGAGATCATGATCGGCTGCATGGTCGCGACATCGCTGTCGATGGCGCCCGCCATGCTGGTGACGCCGCAGGCGCGCTTCGTCGATCTCGACGGCCCGCTGCTGCTGGCGCGCGATCGCGACCATGGACTGCGCTATGATGGCAGCCTGGTCTATCCGCCCGATTCCGCGTTGTGGGGATGAGCCGTGAGGCGATGCCGCGCCGTCCAGATGACGAGCGCGCCGAGGCCGGCCATCGCGGCCATGACGTAATACAGGCCGTCGCCGGTGCGGGCGTAGATCGCACCTGACGCGATCGAGGTCGCCGCGCCCAGGAGCCCGTTGCAGGCGGCATAGTAACCCTGACCCCGCGCGATCTGATGCGCCGGTACGCGCTGCACCAAGAGATTCATGGTGCCGACGATGGTCATGCCGAAGCTGAGACCATGCCCCAGTTGCGCGATCGCGAGCAGCGCGAGCGGCGGCTCGTGCGCGGTGACGATCCAGCGCACCACGGCGCTGAGCCCTCCGATCGCGATCATCGTGGACGGGTGCAGCGAGAAGCGCGGAGACAGCGCGAACACGACAATCTCGGCGATCACGCCCAGCGTCCACAGCTCCGCGATGGTCAGTCCACTGATCCCATGGAGCTGCCAGTTGATGGCCGAGAAGGTGTAGTAGGCGACGTGGCTGCCCTGGATCAGCGCGGCCGAGGCGATGATCGCCCAGAAGCCGGCATCGCGCAGCAGCGCTGTGTGGGCACGCCTCTCCGTCGTCCTGTGCCTGACATCGTCGAGCGGCTGAAGCAGCGCGCTGGCGAGAACCGCAACGACGGCCCAGGCGACGATGACCCAGATCAGATCGCGCGCCGCGATGACGTCGACGAGATAGCCGCAAGCGAGCGAGCCCGCGGCAAAGGCCGCCGAGCCCCACAGCCTCAGGGGTCCATAGTCGAGCCCGTAACGGGCGACGCCGCGCAGCGCATAGGCGTCGGTCAGCGGCATCGTCGGTGTCCACATCATGCAAGTCAGCGCATAGATCAGGAACAACGCCAGAGGTTGCTGCTGCAATCCAACCGCCGTGAAGCCGATCGCGGTCGCCAGCACCGACACCATCATGGCGGCGCGAATCGCATGTCGCTTCTCGGCAAACGCGGTGACCTGCGGCAGCGTTGTGAACCGCGTGATCGCCGGCAGCGCATTGATGAGGCCGATCCAGGCCGCGTCGACGCCGATCGCCTTCAGCCAGAGCGGAAAGAACGGCAGATGCGTGCCCAGGACCGCGAAGACCGCCGAATAGAACAGGGCGAGGTTCACCGCGAATCGCCGCTTCTCGGCTGCCGCGATGGGGATTTGTGATTCGGTCTGCATCAAACCAATTGCGATTCGGTCGATATCGTGGTGATCGTTACAGTAACGCGCGGTGATTTGCGCGACGAGATTGTCATGGCCAACGAAGCATTCGCCCTCTCGCCCATGTCTGCCCGCGCGGCCGAGCCGAACGAGCAGGATTACGACGCGATCCGCGAAGCCTTCATGGAGACCGCGCGCGGCCGCTGGTTCCTCGGCGAATACGCCAAACGCAACCGCAATGCCGACACGAGCATGGTGCTGGATGCGGTCGCCAGAATCGAAGAAACCCTTGCGGCACAGCGACAACCCGTCGTCGAGGACCGCCTGCCCGAAGCGCTGGTCGATATCCGCCGCGCCATCCGCGAGGCCGAGACGATCGCGATCGCGGCGTTCGATCCCGCGGCGATCGAGGCGAGCCTCGCGCCGATCCCGCGCGGGGTGCGCATCATCAAGGAGATCTCCTGGCGCTGGCGCGAGATCGGCGCCGACGGGCGAATCTGCGACCTCATTGATTCGCAGCTCGCCTCGATCGAGGCCGCCTGCGGACAGATTTCGACCATCGACCCCCGCGTCGAGCTCAAGGCCGCGTTCGATCTGCTGAGGGACCGGGTCGAGCAGCTTGGCGGCGGCGCAACGCCGCAGGCCGCGCCGTCCGCCGATGCTGCGCCAGCGCGGGCCGCCGAGACGGCCAGCGAAGCCCCCGTGGCTCTTGCGGACACGCCGCAGGACATCGCAGCAACTCCCGAGCCCCAAGCAGTCGCTGGGGAGGCCGGCACCACTGCAACGCTCGCCATGGCCGGGCAGACCGTCGACGCTGCCGCCGTGCCGGAGACGGCTGCCGAACGCGACATCGCGCCCGACCAGGTCGCAGCTGAAGACGTTGCTCTTGAGGAGCCGCCCGCCGGGCCCGCCGCCTTCGCGGAAGCCGCCGACACGTTCTCGCCCGATGCCGCGGCGGAAGCCGAGGACGAAGCCATACTCGATGCCATCGCGCTGGAGATGGCCGCGCCTGATCCGGAGTTCGACGAGATCATCGAGCCGATCGAGCTGGCCGCGCCGACGCCCGAACCGATGGCCTCGGATGTCGCAGCGCCTGTTGCCGCCGATCTTCCGGAGCCGGTTGCACCCGAGCCGGTCGTCGCGGCCGTTGCGGAAGAGTCCGCCGCGGACGCACCGATCGCGATGGACTCGCTCGCGCGCCTCACCGATGCCATTGCCGAGGCCGCCGCCGAGGTGATGGAGCAGCAGGCCCCGGCCATGGCGGCCACCGCAACATTCGCCGCAGCGTCGACCGCGACGCTGCCCATGCCCTCACCCCTGTCCACGTCCTTGCCCGAGCCCTCGCTCGGCGCCACCATCCTCGCCAGCGGCATCCTGCAGAAGCCCCGCGCGCCGGCCAACGACCCACTCGCGCCGATCCGCCGCATGACCCAGGCCGAGAAGATCGCGTTCTTCTCGTAGGCGAGCGCGCGCTCTCGCCACATCGTCATTGCGAGCGTAGCGAAGCAATCCAGAATCTGTCCGCGGTGACAGTCTGGATTGCTTCGCTACGCTCGCAATGACGACGCGATCAGCAGCTCACCCGCAATTCCAGATTGGCCCGATCGGCGTCCGCGTCCAGCACGGACCGAAACTGCCGCCATTGTAGCGGCCGCCGCCGAAGCCGGGGCGGCCGAAATAATGCCACTCGCCATCCCAACGGTAGTATTGAGGAACCGGGTCGATGTACCAATGGCGCCGGTCGTTGCGCGCAAGGCGCCGCATCGCGTCCTTCTGCTTGTAGAGCGGAATGGCGTTGCTCAGCGGCTGTCGATAGCCCGGCAGGAAGCCGTAGCCCTTCCAGACCGGCTTGGGACGCTTTTGCGCGGCCTCAGCGGGCGCGACGGCCGGCAGCAGCGACAGGATGATAGCAACAGATAGACACACAAGGCGCGACATGCGTTGACCCTAGACAATCGGCCGCGAGAACGCCATTCAAATTCGATCGCTGGATGAACGTAGCCATGGGCAGGATCATCGCACGCGATGATCGCATCCGCTTTGCACCAAGCCGTGCGTCGATCGAACGCAGCCCCGCTAGCTGATCACGCCCTTGCGGAGCAGGAAGCAGCCATAGCCTCGGCTGTCGCCGACCTGCACGACGCCAAAACCTGCCGCCGCCGCGCGATAGAAATCCGCTCGTGACAACTTGCCAGGTGTGACGGGGTGACCGGCGGCGCGCGCGACCTCCGCCAGCACCGCATGCTGCACCTCGGGCACGCGGTCGGGATCGTCCACCGGCATCATCACACGCACCGGATCGGGATCGAAATCGTCGAGCGGATAGACCGACATGATGGCGCGGACGGCGGTCTCCATGCTCATGCCCGGCAGCTGGATCAGGCGCTGCGAGGAGGTGCTCTGCGCGATCCGGGCCGCGGGATGATTGGCGTCGACGAAGACGAGATCGTCGCCATGGCCCATCGAGGCGAGCAGCCAGAGCAGGTCGGGCGTCAGGATCGGATCGATCGATTTCAGCATGTGACGGAAGCTCCCCTTATCGATCGCTAAACCATAGCAGGTTCCAAGCGTGATTCAGATCACGTACGCCGCCATGGTGATAGGGATCACGGACCGCAAACTCGAACGCGGCCAAGCTTCAGCGCAACCAATCTCGCATCGAGATGAGTGCCAAAGGAGCACGCCATGTTCCGCCTGAAGCCTTTCCTGATGACAGCTAGCCTCGTGGGAAGCCTGTTCGGCTTCGCCTGCGGGCCCGTTTCCGCGCAAGTCGCCCCGGTCGCGCCGGCTCCCACCGCCCTGCAGGGCCCGGAGCAGCGGGTGGCGCTTGTGATCGGCAATGCGAACTACCGGAACGCGCCGCAACTTGCGAACCCCGACGATGACGCGCAATCGATGGCGCAGTTCCTGAACTCCGCCGGTTTCGAAGTGGTCGCCGCGACCGACCTGACGCAGAACGACATGCTCCGCGTCGTCCAGGACTTTTCCGCAAAGGTCGCCTCACGCGGTCCCAACACGGTGGCGATGGTCTATTACGCCGGTCACGGCGTGCAGCTCGCCGGCGAGAACTATCTCATTCCCGTGGACGCGAAAGTGTCCAGCCCGACAGAGCTCGTCAACAATTCGGTGCGCCTCGTCGACGTGATGTCCACGCTGGAGACGATTCCGAGCCGCATGCGCATCGTCATCCTCGATGCCTGCCGCAACAACCCGTTCCCCCAAGTCAACGATGCCGGCCGGGGCCTCGCCATCGTCGATGCGCCGAACGGCTCGATCGTCGGTTACTCGACCGCGCCGGGCGCCGAAGCGCTCGACGGCACGGGCGGCCACAGCCCCTACACGCAGGCGTTCCTGAACATCGCGCGCGAGCCCAACGTGCCGATCGAGCAGCTGTTCAAGCGCGTCCGCCTGCAGGTGAACCAGAGCACCAGCGGTGCGCAGATTCCGTGGGAGAGCTCCTCGCTCACGAGCGACTTCACCTTCTTCGGCGACACCGCAGTCGCGGCCAACCGCACGCCGGTGAATGCACCAGTGGTGCAGATGGCCTCCAACCTGCCCAGCCGCTCGACGCGTCAGGCCTATGACTACGTCGTGTCCGAGGGCCGGCCGGAATACTATCAGGAGTTCATCCAGATGTACCCGCACGACCCGCTGTGCGACCACGTCCGCTGGCTGCTCAAGAACCTGCTGGTCTCGCAGGCCTGGCACAAGGCGGTGCTCACGAACTCGCCGCTTGCCTACAAGAGCTTCTATGACAGCTACGGCAACAGCCCCTATGCACAGGTCGCGCTGAAGCTGCAGGCGCAGCCGAAGCAGATCCCCCTGATGCAGGCGACCAAGTTCCTGGCGCCGCAGAACATTGCGCCGACCTTCAAGATCGGCAATCTCGGCCAGCCCAAATACATGCCCTTGCAGCAGGGTAATGGCGGCGCGCAGATCGGCGGCAACCTGCCGAACCCGCAGAACGGCACGCCGTCGCAGACCCCGGGCAAGATCGTCACCCTGCCCGCGCCGACCAACACGACCAACGGCAATGGCGGGATCGGCAAGATCGTGACCTTGCCTGCAACCAACACCACGCAGAATAGCGGCAACGCCAAGCCGGGCAAGATTGTGAGCATGCCGGTGAATGTCGGCAAAGGCGGCACGAAGGTCGACGTGAAGCCGATCAATGTTCAGACGCAGAACCACCCGATCCGCATCAACAACGGCAACACCGGCATCGTAAAGCCCAACAGCAATCCGGTGAACAAGATGCAAGTGCAGAACAAAGTGCTGAACAACCGTCCGCAGTTCAATGCGATGCCGAACCGCATGGTCAACAGCAACAACAACTTCCGGCAGTCGATGAACCAGGCGCCGAGCATGAACGGCGGCGGCAACCGTCGCGGCGGCTTCATGCATTGATCGCACGGAAGGCAGACGCGACAAAGGGGCGGAGCCGCAATGCTCTGCCCCTTCTTCATGTCAGCTCTTGAGCATCGTCATTCCGGGATGCGCCGAAGGCGCAGGTCCGGAAATCCATCGTGCGGCAGGGTCGGTTGAGAAATGGACCCCAGGCTCTCGCTTCGCGAGCGCCGGAATGACGACTAGGCCACCAGCTCGGCAAACAAATCCGCGTCGACATTGCCGCCGGAGAGCACGATGACGACATTCTTCCCAGCGACCTCGAGACGTCCCGCCAGCAGCGCGGCGAGGCCCACGGCACCACCGGGCTCCACCACGAGCTTGAGCTCGCGATAGGCGAACGCAACGGCAGCCCCCACTTCGGCATCGGACGCCGTGACACCACGCGCGAGCAGCTTGCTGTTGATTGCAAACGTCATCTCGCCGGGCATCAAGGCCATCAGCGCATCGCAGATGGTGCGGCCCGCAGGCGGATGCGGCTCGCGGTGGCCGGCGGTCAGCGAAATGCCGTGATCGTCGAATGCCTCCGGCTCGGCCACCACGATCTCGGCCAACGGATAGCGCGCCTTCACGGCGGTCGCGACGCCCGCGATCAGGCCGCCGCCGGAGGCCGGCGCCACCACGATGTCGGGGCTGAGGCCGAGCGCTGCCATGTCCTCGGCGATCTCGCGGCCGGCGGTGCCCTGCCCCGCGATCACGAAGGGATCGTCATAGGGTCTTACAAGTGTGGCGCCGCGCTTCTCGGCGATGCCGCGCGAGATCGCCTCGCGGTCGTCACGGTCGCGGTCATACAGCACGACCTCGGCGCCGTAGGATTTGGTGCGCTCGCGCTTCGACAGCGGCGCATCCGCCGGCATCACGATGGTTGCCTGCATGTCGAGGATCTTTGCCGCGGCCGCCACGCCCTGGGCGTGGTTGCCCGAGGAGAACGCGACCACGCCGCCGGCGCGCTTGTCCTGCGGGATCGAGAACACCTTGTTGAAGGCGCCGCGGAACTTGAACGAGCCGGTGCGCTGGAGCATCTCCGGCTTCAAGAACACCTTGGCGCCGACGCGCTCGTTGAGCACGGGAAACGACAACAGCGGCGTGCGGATGGCGTAAGGCGCGATCACGCGCGCCGCGGCATCGATATCGGCAGGGCCGACCGGAAGGAGCTGTTCGGTCATGGCGGAATGTTATCGCGGCCGATGAGGCCCGGGCAAGACACCTCCGCGAGAGGTTTTACCCGCTCAGGCGACCCGGCGCGGCTGTTCCGCGCTGGTCCGGCCGGGCAGCACCGCCCCGACCGCCTGGATGCTGTCGATGAAGACCCGGGCCGAGGCTTCCCAGGTGTAATTGGCGGCGAACGCGACGCAGTCCTGCCGACAGATGTCGAGCGCGGCGAAACAGGCACTGCGCAGATCGTGATCGAGCGCGCCGACCGGCGCAACGCCGATCACGTCGCGGGGACCCTTCACCGGAAAGGCCGCGACCGGCAGGCCGCTGGCGAGCGCTTCCAGCAGGACCAGGCCGAACGTGTCGGTCTTGCTGGGGAACACGAACACGTCGGCGGCCGCGTAGATTTCCGCCAGCGCCTCGCCGTGCTTCTCGCCGAGGAAGATCGCGTCGGGATAGGCCTGTTCGAGCGAGGCCCGCGCCGGGCCGTCACCGACGATGACCTTGGTGCCGGGCAGGTCGAGGTCGAGGAAGGCCTCGAGATTCTTCTCCACCGCGACCCGGCCGACCGACAGGAACACCGGTGCCGGCAGGCAGAGATCGATGGCACGGGGATGGAACAGGCCGGTATCGACCCCGCGCGGCCACAGCACGACATTGTCGAAACCGCGGTCGGTCAGCTCGCGGGCCAGCGCCGGCGTTGCCGCCATCACGGCACGGCTGGGCGCGTGGAATCGGCGCAGCGCGCGCCAGATCAGCGAGCCCGGCACCGGCACGCGGGCGCGGACATATTCGGGGAAACGGGTGTGGAAGCTGGTCGTGAACGGCAGCTTGCGCTGGCGGCAATAGCGGCGGACCATCAGTCCGATCGGCCCTTCCGTCGCGATGTGGATGCTGTCCGGGCGCGCTTCCTCGATCAGCCCGGCGATCCGGGCCGGCCGCGGCATGGCGAGCCGCACGTCGCGATAGCTCGGCATCGCGAAGGTGCGGAACGATTGCGGCGTCAGGAACGCGAATTCGACGTCGAGCCCTTTGGCGGCGTCGGCAAGCTTGGTCAGCGTCCGAACCACACCATTGACTTGCGGGTGCCAGGTGTCGGTCGCGACCAGGATGCGCATCATGCGGGCCTTGTCACGCGGCTCTTGCCGCGACCTGCGGAACGGCTGCCGGCCTCTGCAAATGATCCGCCCAGGTGATGATCTCGAAATGCCCGTCGTCATGCTCGACCAGGGCCGTGCAGCTCTCGACCCAGTCGCCGCAATTCATGTAGCGGATGCCGGCCTCGTCGCGGATGACGGCGTAATGGATGTGGCCGCAGATCACGCCGTCAGCATCGTGGCGCCGCGCTTCGGCGGCGAGCGCCTGCTCGAACGCGCCGATATAGTTGACGGCGTTCTTGACCTTCTGCTTGGCCCATTGCGACAGCGACCAATAGGGCACGCCGAACAGGCGGCGGAAGAAGTTGACGAGGCGGTTCATCTGGATCGCGAAGTCGTAGGCCTTGTCGCCGAGATGGGCGAGCCAGCGCGCGTTCTGCACCACGAGATCGAAGATGTCGCCGTGGATGACGAGATAGCGCTTGCCGTCGGTGCCGGTGTGAACCGTGTTCTCGACGACGTCGATGCCGCCGAAATGCGTACCATAATAGTTGCGCAGGAACTCGTCGTGATTGCCGGGGATGTAGATGATCTTGGCGCCCTTGCGCGCCTTGCGCAAAAGCTTCTGGACGAGGTCGTTATGCGACTGCGGCCAGTGCCAGCTCGATTTCAGCGCCCAGCCGTCGACGATGTCGCCGACGAGATAGATCGTGTCGGCGTCGTGGTAGCGCAGGAAGTCGAGCAGAAGATCGGCTTGAGAACCGCGGGCTCCGAGATGGACGTCGGAGATGAACAAGGTGCGAAAGCGCCGCTCCGGGCTCTCGTCACTCATATCGTAACTTCCCATGCGCCAGCCTGTAACAATGTCCCGTGACAGGGGGATGACCGATTGAACCTTGAGGCACCTCAGATACGAATCAAACTTCGCCTCGCCCGCCCCGCGAATATCAGTCGCATGCGACAATCAGGCGACATGGCGCCGCAGAAGGTGATCGTCATGCCCGGGCTTGTCCCGGGCATCCACGTTCTTCGTGCTGCGTGGCAAGGCGTGGATGGCCGGGACAGGCCCGGCCATGACGATGTGGGGGCTAGCGTGCCCCCAACGTGCACCGCGGCGGCGCTGCCGCGGGCGGCCCGCCTCAGTAGAATCTGTGGAAATGATGGATCGGCCCGTGGCCGTGCCCGACGCTGAAGCGGTCGGCGGCGCCGATCGCGGCGCTGATCCAGGCCTTGGCATGGCGCACGGCGTTTTCCAGGTCTTCGCCCTTGGCCAGCCCGGCCGCGATCGCCGAGGACAGCGAGCAGCCGGTGCCATGGGTGTTGCGGGTGGCGATGCGCGGCGCCGCAAGCGCGATGGTGCTTTTCGCACCGACCAGATAGTCGATGCTCTCCGCGCCCTCCCCATGTCCGCCCTTGACCAGGACGGCGCGGCAGCCGAGCGCCAGCAGACGGCGTCCCTGGGTTTCGATCTCAGCCTCGCTCGCCGCGACCGGCTGGTCGAGCAGAGCCGCGGCCTCCGGCAGGTTCGGCGTGATCACGGCGGCCAGCGGTATCAGCCTGGTGCGCAGGGCGTTGACGGCCTCCGCGGCCAGCAGGCGGTCGCCGGAGGTCGCCACCATCACGGGATCGAGCACGACGTGCCGGGGCCGCCAGCGCGACAGCGCGGCCGCGATGGCATCGATGCTGGCGACCTGGGCCACCATGCCGATCTTCACCGCGCCAATTTCGAGATCGGAGAACACGGCGTCGACCTGTTCGGTGACGAACTCGGCCGGCACCGCGTGAATGCCGGTAACGCCGCGCGTGTTCTGCGCCGTGAGTGCCGTGATCACGGAGGCGCCGTAGACGCCGAGCGCGGCAAAGGTCTTCAGATCCGCCTGGATGCCGGCGCCGCCGCTCGAATCGGAGCCGGCGATGGTGAGTGCGACCGGGGTCGTCATGACGATTTTCCGCGTTTTCAAGCCATGGCCCGTCTTAGCAAGCCCGCGCCGAACCCGGCAAGTTCGCTTGCTAAATCCGGCCGGTTTTGGCCTATTAGCCGGAAGAATACGCTTTCGGAGTGCCCGCGATGGTTCCTTTTTTCGTTCAGATCAAATGCAAGCTCGGCCAGTCCTATACGGTGGCCAATGCGCTTGCCGAAGCCGAGATCGCCTCCGAGATCTACTCCACGGCCGGCCAATACGACCTCCTGGTGAAGTTCTACGTCGATAAAGACACCGACATCGGCCATTTCGTCAACGAGAAGGTGCAGGTGCTGCCGGGTATCCAGGACACCCTCACCATCATCACCTTCAAGGCGTTCGGCACGGGCTAGCGTTTGCTACGCTAGCTCGCCTGCTTGCGTTTCGGCGGCGTCGGCCCGTCCACCGGTGGCAGCGATTTGAGATACTCCGCCATCGCCGCGAGATCCTGGTCCGGCAATTGCGAGGTGTTCTTGATCACGCGCGTCATCGCGCCGCCGACGCTGTCGCCGTCCGGCAACTCACCCGTCTTGAGGAAATTGGCGAGATCCTTCGCGCTCCACTCGCCAAGGCGCTTCTGGGTGATGTTCGGAACCCATCCCTCGCCTTCCGGATTCGGAGCGCCGGCAAACCGCTGGCCGGTGATGATGCCGCCCAGCGCATTGCGCGGGCTGTGGCACTCGGCGCAATGGCCAAAGCTATTGACGAGATAGGCGCCGCGATTCCATTGCGGCGACTTGCTGCCGTCGGCAACTAAAGGCTTGCCGTCCATGAACAGGAACTTCCAGATGCCGATGTTACGGCGGATGTCGAAGGGAAAGCCGACGTCGTGGTCGCGCACCTTGCCTGCAACCGCCGGCAACGTTTTCAGATACGCGAAGAGATCGAGCACGTCCTCGCGCCTGGCGTGCTGATAGGACGTATAGGGAAACGCCGGAAAGTAATGCTGTCCGGCCGGCGAAACCCCGTGCATCACAGCATTGACGAAATCGGCGTCGGTCCATTTGCCGATGCCGTCGTTCGGATCGGGTGAGATGTTCGGCGCGTAGAACGTTCCAAACGGCGACTTGATCGCGACGCCGCCGCCAAGCCTGAGACGATCAGGCTGATTGGGAACGGCATGGCAGGACGCGCAGCCGCCGGCGTTGAACATCACCTCGCCGTTGGCGAGATCGGGCACATGGGCCGGTGCATTGGCCGCGGCCGCCACCACCGGCGCGCTGAGCCACCAATAGACGCCGGCCACAGCGACCGCGGCGAGCAGCGCCACCAGACTTGTTCGTTGCAACATGCGGACCCATTCACTCGTTGCGGCGAACCTATGACCGATGTCGTCGCGGCTCCAACCACGAAGAATTTAGCCCGCCCTGGCCGGAGACGGGAATAAACTGAAATGCCGGCTGTTGGAAGTTTGGCAGCCCCATCGGGTTCAACAGGGAGAATGTCATGAACAAGACCGCCATCGCCGTGTTAGCGCTCGGGGCCGTCGCTTTTGCGAGCCCGGCCGGCGCGGAGAAGCTGAAGGCAACGCTCGACGGCAAGGCCGAGGTGCCGGCGACGACCAGCGGCGGCACGGGAACGGCCGATCTGAACTACGACGCCGCCAGCAAGAAACTGTCCTGGACCGTCACCTATTCCGGCCTCTCCGGCCCCGCTACCGCCGCGCATTTCCACGGGCCTGCCGAGGCCGGCAAGAACGCCGGCGTCGCGGTGGCGATCCCGAATGCGGCCTCGAGCCCGGTCAAGGGCGAAGCGACGCTCACGGACGCGCAGGCCGCCGATCTGCTCGGCGGCAAGTACTACATCAACATCCACACCGCGGCCCATCCGGGCGGCGAGATCCGCGGCCAGGTGACGAAGTAAGCTTCAAGGCTGCTTCGTTGCACGCGAAGGCCGGGCGCAAGAGGGGGCGTCCGGCCTTTTCGATTCCCGGGGGGCGCTCAAGCCGCGTTCAGCGCTTGCGCGAGATCGGCGATCAGGTCCGACGGGTTCTCGATGCCGATCGACAGCCGGATCGTGGAATCGAGGACGCCGATCTTGCGGCGGATGTCGGCGGGAACGCCGGAATGGGTCATGGTTGCGGGCAGGCTCGCAAGCGATTCCGTTCCGCCAAGGCTGACCGCCAGCTTGAGGATCTGCAGCGCATTGAGGAATTTGACCGCCGCCTCCTTGCCGCCGGCAATGTCGAAGGAGAAGGTGGAGCCCGCTCCCAGACACTGGCGCGCGAACACGCGCCCCGCGGGCGACGCCTCCTCGTGATGACCGAGGTAGTGAACCTTGGCGACCTTGGGATGATCGCGCAAGAAGTCAGCCACGAGGCGCGCGTTGTCGTTGGCCTTCTCCATCCGCAGGCTCAGCGTCTCCAGCGAGCGGTTGATCATCCAGCAGGAATGCGGATCGAGCTGGGTCCCGATGGCGCCGCGCAACGCCTTGATCCCTTTCATGATCGCCTTCGAGCCGAGCGCGGCCCCCGCGATCAGATCGGAATGACCGCCGACATATTTGGTCAGCGAATACAGCGAGAGGTCCGCGCCATGCTCGATCGGCCGCTGAAACACAGGTCCGAGCAGCGTGTTGTCGCAGGCGATGATCGGAGTGTGTCCCTGCGCCTTTTCGATCGCGTCGGCGATACGGCGGATCATCGCGATGTCGACCAGGCCGTTGGTCGGATTGGCCGGCGTCTCGATCAGGATCATCGAAACCCGTCCCTTGCCCATCGCCTCTTCCGACGCCTGCCTGACTGCCGTTTCGTCGACGCCATCGGCAAAGCCGACGGCGCCGATCGACAGGCGCGCAAGCGTGTTCGTCAGCAAGGTTTCGGTCCCGCCGTACAGTGGCTGGGAGTGCAGGATGACGTCGCCGGGGCGGACGAAAGCCAGGATCGTGGTCGCGATGGCCGCCATGCCGGATGAGAACAGCGCGCAACTCTCGGTGCGCTCGTAGATCGCGAGCCGGTCCTCGACGATCTCGCTGTTTGGGTGGTTGAAGCGCGAATAGACGAGGCCAGCGCCCATGCCTTCGGGCGGCTCGCGCCGGCCGGCGACGTAGTCGAAGAAGTCCTGCCCGTCCTCGGCCGTCTTGAACACGAAGGTGGAGGTCAGGAACACCGGCGGCTTGATGGCGCCCTCCGACAATTGCGGATCATAGCCATAGGTCAGCATCAGCGTTTCCGGATGCAGCATATGGTTGCCGATATGGGTCTTCGACGGGAACGGTTTTGCCATGGCCTGTCTCGCTGTCCTGATTTGAGATCCTCGCCGCGGGCCGGAACGCCTGACGCCATGAGGCAGTCGGAAACGAGATGCGCCAGCAACCAACGGCTCACATCGACGCGGCGGCTGGAGCAAGGATAACCGCTCAGGCCGCGATCCGTCAGGCCTTGCAAATAATTTCCTGCCGCGTTGCTGGTCGCGGCCATGGTCGCGCAAAAAAGGCGGCTGCTTTCGCAACCGCCCTCTTCTTGATCCTGGGACCCCGGCTACTTCAGCTTCACCCGATAGGTCTCATGGCAGTCGGCGCAGCGATCGTTGATGCTGGTGTAGGCGGCCTTCAGGCTCGCGACGTCCTTGATCTTGCCCTTGACGGCGGCGATCGCCTTCTGCACCGGAGGAATCTTCGAGTCGAAATCGGCCTTGTTCTGCCAGACCTTTTGCGAGGAGCCGTAGGTCGCGTCGACCACGTCCTGCTTGGGATTGACCTCGAAGGTCTTGGCGATCTTGGCGACGTCGGCCTCGAGATTGGCGATGGCCTCGTCGACCGCCTTCTGATTGTACGGGATGTCGCCCTTCGTCATCTTCTGGATGACCGTGTACAGGCTCTTGGCCTGCGAGCGCATCAGATTGTCCTGCTGAACGGCGATCTCCTGTTGCGCCATCACGGCGCCGGCGCCCAGCAAAAGGCTACCCGCGACAATCATCATTCGTTTCATTGGCTAGCGTCTCCGGCTCGCAGAGGTGAGGATGGGTCCATCATGGATAGAACCCCGCAGGGGACGTTTATTCCCGCCCGGGGGAAAATCGCCGCCTACAGGCTGTGGCGGCGATGGTGCTCGTTGATCGCGATCCACACCCGCTCCGGCGTTGCCGGCATGTCGATGTGGTCGATGTTGTACTCGCGCCAGAGCGCGTCGACGATGGCGTTGACGACGGCCGGACAGGAGCCGATCGCACCGGCCTCGCCTGCCCCCTTCACTCCCATCGGATTGGTCTTGCAGGGGATGTTGTGGGTCTCGAACACGAAGGCCGGCCCGTCCGCCGCGCGCGGCAGCGCATAGTCCATGAAGGTCGCGGTGATGAGCTGGCCGTCCGTGGCGCCGTAGACCACCTGCTCCATCAGCGCCTGGCCGATGCCCTGCATGGCGCCGCCATGCACCTGTCCCGCCAGCAGCAGCGGATTGAGCGTCTTGCCGAAATCGTCGACGATCACGTAGTTGACGATTCTGATGATGCCGGTGGCTGGATCGATCTCGACCTCCGCGACATGGGTGCCGTTCGGATAGGTGCCGTCGGCGCTGGCAAAGGTCGCGCTGCCGTTCAACTTCGCCGGATCGACACCGGGCCGCTTGGCGAGATCGGCGAACGAGATCGAGCGGTCGGTGCCGGCGACGCGCACCACGCCTTCCGAAATCTCGAGGTCGCCGGCGCTGGCTTCCAGCGCCTGTGCCGCGATCTCCTTGAGCTTCTGGCCGAGCTCACGCGTGGCTCGTTCGACGCTGACGCCGCCCGAGGGGATCGAGGCCGAGCCGCCGGTGCCGAGGCCCGTTGCGATCTCGTCGGTGTCGCCCTGGTGGATGTGGACGCGCTCGGGCGCGACGCCGAACTGTTCGGCGACGATCTGCGCATAGGCGGTCTGGTGCCCCTGCCCGCTCGATTGCGTGCCAATCAGGACGGTGACGTCGCCATTGGGATCGAGCCGCACATTGGCGGTCTCCTCGCCCATGGTGCCGCACACCTCGACATAGCTCGCAAGGCCAATACCGCGGATCAGGCCGTGCTTCTTGGCGAGCTTGGCGCGCTTGGGAAACTCCTTCCACTCGGCGATCTCCATCGCGCGCTTCAGGTGCGCGGCGAAGTCGCCGGAATCATAGACCTTGCCGGTCGCGGTCTTGTACGGCAGCGCCTTCGGCTGAATGAAATTCTTGCGGCGGATCGCGTCCGGCGTCATGTCGAGTTTTCGCGCGCAGGCGTCGACCAGGCGCTCGATCACATAGGCGGCCTCCGGCCGGCCCGCGCCGCGATAGGCGTCGACCGGCACGCTGTTGGTGAAGATGGTGCGCACCCGGCAGTGGAAGGCCTGGATATCATAGAGGCCCGGCAGCATGCCGGCGCCGCCATGCGGGATGTAGGGGCCGAAGGTCGACAGATACGCGCCCATGTCGCCCATCAGGTCGCAGTCCATCGCAAGGAACTTTCCGTCCTCGGCCAGCGCCATCTTCGCGGTGGTGACGTTGTCGCGCCCCTGCGCGTCGCCCATGAAATGCTCGGAGCGGTCGGCCGCCCATTTCACCGCCTTCTTCAGCTTGCGCGCGGCGACGGCCATCAACGCGTATTCCCGGTACGGAAACAGCTTCGTGCCGAACCCGCCGCCGACATCCGGGCAGATCACCCGCATCTTGTCGGTGGGGATGTTGAGCACGTTCTGGCAGAGGATGTCGCGCAGGCGATGGCTGCCCTGGCTGCCGACCGTCAGCGTGAGATGGTCGCGCTTGGAATCGTATTCGCACACCGCGGCGCGCGTCTCCATGAAGCTCGCGACCACGCGCGGATTGACGATCGAGATCTCGGCGACCGCATGCGCCTTGGCAAAGGCGGCTTCCGTCGCCGCCTTGTCGCCGATCGAGACGTCGAACAGCACGTTGCCGGGCTTGTCCGGCCAGACCAAGGCTGCGCCCTTCTTCACGGCGTTGACGACGCCGGTCACCGCCGGCAGCGGCGACCATTTGACCTCGATCGCCTCGATCGCGTCGCGGGCCTGGTCGATGGTCTCGGCGACCACGAAGGCGATGGCATCGCCGACATGGCGCACCTCGTCCCTGGCGAGGATCGGGTAAGGCGGGCCGGTGAACGGATCGGTCTCGAGGTTGAACAGGCAGGGCAGATTGCCGAGGTCCTTGACGTCGTCGGCGGTCAGGATCAGCGCGACGCCCGGCAGCGTGCGGGCACGGCTCGCATCGATGGTGTATTTGGCATGCGCGTGCGGCGAGCGCAGCACCAGGCAGCGCAATGCGGCCTGCGGCGCGTAATCGTCGGTATAGCGGCCCTTGCCGCGGATGAGCGCGTCATCCTCCTTGCGCAGCACGCTTTGGCCAACGCCGAACTTGATGGGAGCCGCCATTTTATCTTCCCGTTCTCATGGTTGTTTTGCGGGCATATTGCCGTGGAAAAAGGAGCAGTGCAAACGGGTTTAGGCGGGCCGCTCCCTGTCGGGGCCGATGATTCGACGCCACTCTCGACAGTTCTGGCGCGACCAGGCGGGGCAGCCGTTCGGAAGAGC
>NZ_AJQE01000193.1 GCF_000261685.1 Bradyrhizobium genomosp. I (2014)
CTGACCATGAAGTGCTTGTCATACCTGGTCTCCCCCATGCGGACGGCAGCCGGATCAGTGCCGTAGATTTCGAAGCCGTTACGCTGGTAGGTCCTGATCGCAGCCGTTGCTTCGACCAGGACGGCAAGGTGCACCTGTTCGACGCAGGCCTCGGCGTGGGCGAGAAGCTCCCTGATGAGCCGATCTCCAATCCCTTGACCTCGGCCGTCCTCTCTGACGTAGACCGTGTAGATGTGGCCCCTGTGCTGCAATCGCTTGTCCGACGAGACATAGAACCCCCCGACACCGATCAGACTGCCGCGCCCAAAAGCGCCAAGGACCATTCCGCCCAGCCAACGACGATACGCCGCCATCATCGCCTCACCGCCCTCGTCCTCTTCAGGAGAACTAAAGGTTTGAGGATGAGTTCGAAGCGCCTCCGCGCGAATGTCGCGAAAAACGTCGAGATCATCGACCGTCAATCGTCGGATTTCCACGTCCGCCTGGCGGCGGGCAGCATGCGATATCATGATCGCCTCCTCTCCTTGTCGCAGTAAAGAACGGCAGGAACGATGATCCGTCACAACCCGCCGCGGACCCATATCGTGCTGTCTCTCAATCTCTCGATGACGCGTTCAGGCGCGATGCAGTCGATCTCGCTGCGCGTCAAGCCGATGTCCAGCAGCGCCCTGTCGCTGAGGTCATGCACGGTGATTCGTGCGCGTGGCCGCTCCTGAAACGCACGCCAATATCGCCTGACGAGGCTCAGGACGACGGAGAGGTCGAGGCGAAGTCTCGCGGCGCCTTGCTCCGTCGCGGCTGTGATGTCCGTCTGTTGGGGTGGCATCGGATGCTCCTGCTGTTGAGCCGGCAGGAAGCGTGGCCAAAGAAAAGGCCCCGTCCGATGCCGGCGGGGCCTGGTGGAAAAGATGTCGTCGTCGAATTCCTAGCGCACGACTCCTCCCACCGCCCAGCCGAAGCGGGTGATGTGATTGCGGTTGAGGGTGCGCGAGCATTTGGTCATGGGGCCGTCAATACCACGGCGATCGCGTAAAATCAAGAGATGTGCGGATACCTACCGCACGCTGGAGGCGAGCGACCCTGCTCGCCTAGCCGCGCACCAGCGAGACCAGCCAGCTGCGGCCGAACAACACGAGGATCGCGAGCGCGTAGACGACGGTGCCGCCGACGGCGAGCAGGACCAGCGTCACTTCGTCCCGGAAGTGCATCGCGCCGAGCCAGGAACCGCTGAAGCGCGCGATCAGCCAGAACGCGGCGGCGAGAACGATTCCGGTCAGCAGGAATTTGCCGAGCGACATCAGCCAGGCGCGGTCCGGCACGAGAAAGCCGCGTCGCACGGCGAAGAACAGCACCAGCAGGAGATTGGTCCAGACGCCGACGGCGGTGGCCAGCGCGAGGCCGATCTGGGCGAGCGATCCCATCAAGGCGACTTTCAGCGCGACGTTGACGGCGATGCCGGTCAGCGACGCCCGCACCGGCGTCGCCGTGTCCTTGCGCGCATAGAAGGTTGCGACCGCGCTGCGGATCAGCACGAAGGGGATCAGGCCGATGGCATAGGCGGCGAGCGTGCCGCCGGCAGCGACCGCATCGGCCTTCGAGAACGCGCCGCGGGCGAACAGCGCGCGCATGATCTCGTCGGGCACGGTGAGGAAGGCCGCCACGAACGGAATCGAGAACAGCAGCGTGAAATCGAAGGCGCGGCGCTGCGCCTTCATCGCGCCGTCATGGTCGTTGGCCGTGATCCGCCGCGACATTTCCGGCAGCAGCACCGTGCCGATGGCGATGCCGATGACGCCGATCGGAAGCTGGTTGAGACGATCGGCGTAGTAGAGCGCCGACAGCGCGCCCGCAGGCAGGAAGGTCGCGATGATGGTGTCGGCGAACAGCGCGACCTGCGTCCCCATCGAGCCCAGCGTCGCCGGGCCCAGCGCCTTGAAGAAGCCGCGAACGTCTTCGTCGAGCCTGAGCGGCGCAAAGCGCGGCAGGCCGCCATGGCGGGCGAGATCGCCCGCCAGCAGGAAATATTGCAGGAAGCCGGAGATCAGCACGCCCCAGGCCGCGGCGTGGCCCGCGGTCGGAAACCATGCGGCAACCGCCAGCGTCATCATCATCGCGACGTTGAGGAAGATCGACGCAGCCGCGGCGCTGGCAAAGCGCTGCATGACGTTGAGCATGCCGCCATAGAGCGTCACCAGCGTGATCAGCAGCAGATAGGGAAAGGTGATGCGGGTCAGCTCGATCGCGAGCTTGCGCTGCTCGGCATCCTCGGAAAAACCCGGCGCGAGGATGCTCATGGCCTGCGGCATGAACAGCCAGGCGACGACCAGCAGCAGAACTTGCGAGGCCAGCAGCAGCGTGAAGATGCGGTCGGCGAACAGGTGCGCGGCCGCCTCCCCCTTCTCGCCATGGACATGGGCATAGGCCGGCACCCAGGCGGCGTTGAAGGCGCCCTCGGCGAAGATCGCACGGAAATGATTGGGCAGCCGCAGCGCCACGAAAAAGGCGTCGGCCACCGGGCCGGCGCCGAGAATCGCCGCAAGCATGATGTCGCGGGCAAACCCCGTCAGCCGCGAGAGCAGCGTGTAACCACCGACCGTGAAGATGCGTCCGAGCATGCGCCTGTTTTAGAGCATGGCGCGATTAGGTCTAGGTGCAAGCTGCGAAGAAGGGTTGTCTGGCAAGACTATCGCAAACAAGAAATGTGTTGGCCAGCTTGCCCGCAAGCGCATCCTTCGAGACGCCCGCCTGCGGCGGGCCCTCAGGATGAGGACGGAGTGCGTGGCAACACTTCGAGAGGCCAGGCTGCCGTTTAGCCTCATCCTGAGGAGACCGCGGAGCGGTCGTCTCGAAGGACGAGGCGCTTGCTCAGAATCCGCCGCGGGCCCAGGCGCGCAGATACGATTCGCGCGACGACCTCTCCCGCAAGCGGGAGAGGTGAACCTCAAGCTGAAAGCGCACCCCGCACGGCGGCGATGATTCGCTCCTGGTCGGCTTCGGTCAAATAGGCGTGCATCGGCAGGCTGATGACGTCCTGCGACAGGCTCTCGCAACCCGGCAGCCCGCCTTCGGCGACCGGATAGTGCTTGTAGGCGGTCTGCTGATGCATCGACTTGCCGTAATAGATCGCGGTCGGCACGCCCTGGGCCTTCAGCGCGGCGGCGAAGCCGTCGCGATCGGTGCCTCTGGGCAGGCGGATGGTGTATTGCGCCCAGACCGAGGTGTTGCCGGGGCTGAGGTGCGGCACGGTGACCACATTGCCGAGGCCGCGCGCGTAGCGCTCCGCGACCTTGTTGCGGGCGGCGATCTCGTCGTCGAAAATCTTCAGCTTCTCGATCAGGATCGCGGCCTGCATGGTGTCGAGCCGGCCGGTGAGGCCGAGGCGGACGTTGTCGTATTTGTCCACGCCCTGCCCGTGCACGCGGATGCTGCGCAGCGTGGCCGCGAGCTCGTCGTCATCGGTGAAGATCGCGCCGCCGTCGCCGAAGCAGCCGAGCGGCTTGGCCGGGAAGAAGCTGGTGGCCGTGGCGTGCGCCAGCGTGCCGAGCTTGCGGCCCTTGTAGCTCGCGCCAAAGCCTTGCGCGGCATCGTCGAGCACGAACAGGCCTTCGGCCCTGGCGATCTCGGCGATGGCGTCGTGATCGGCGGGTTGGCCGAACAGGTCGACCGGAATCACCGCGACCGGCTTGAGGCCGGCCTTGCGGGCGGCCGCGATGCCGCGCTTGAGCGACTCCGGGCTCATGTTGAAGGTCGTCTCATCGACGTCGACATAAACAGGCGTCGCGCCGGTCCGCGCCACCGGCGAGGCGGTCGCGATGAAGGTGAAGGACGGACACAGCACGGCATCGCCGGGCCCGAAATTCTTCGCCATCATCACCATCAGGATCGCGTCGGTGCCGCTGGCACAGCCGATGACGTGCTTGGCGCCGCAATAGGCCGCGAGCTGCTTCTCGAGCTCGAACACCTCCGGGCCATTGACGAACTGGCAATGATCGAGCACGCGCTTGACGGCGGCATCGAGCGAGGCGCCGAGCCGGCGCCGCTGTGAGGCGACGTCGATGAAGGGAATGGGTTCGGAACGGAGATGCTGGTTCATAGTCTGGTTCTTGGCGCCTTGTGACGTTTGAGCGGTCGACATGGAAAAGGATCAGCCGGCGATCCGGCGCGGAGCCTTGCGGGCAGGCGCGGTCGCGGCGGGACGCGAGGGCGTCTCCAGGCATTGCGTGGCGATTTCGAGGCTGGCGACGCCTTCATCGCCGGTCACCGCCGGCGTCTCGCCGTGTCGCACCGCCTTCAAGAACGCGATCAGCTCGGCGCGCAGCGGCTCGTCATGACCGACAGGCAGATGCCGCATCGAATAGCTGCCGTCGGGCTTGAAGCCGAAGCATTCGGTGACCTGGCGCGTGAGCAGATCGCCCATCACGTATTTGCCGCGGGTCGCGACCGTGACGCTGCGTGCCTTGAACGGCGTCAGCCAGTTGGTGTTGATGTGGGCGAGCACGCCGTTGGCGGTGCGGAACTGCAGAAGCGCGATGTCCTCGCGCTCGGCAACCGCGCTCGACAATTGCGGCTGCACCTCGACGATGTCGGATTCGGTGAACCAGCGGATCAGATCGATGTCGTGCACGGCGAGGTCGATGACGACGCCGACATTGGACATGCGCGGCGGGAACGGGCCGACGCGCGTGATGGCGATGGAGAGAATGTCCTCGCCCGCGATCGCCTGCTTGACGGCGGCGACCGCCGGATTGAAGCGCTCGACATGGCCGACCATCAGCGTCACGCCCGCCTTGTGCGCGGCGGCAACGATCTCGCGACCCTCTTCGACCGTGGACGCGATCGGCTTCTCGACCAGGACATGGATGTTCTTGGCGATGCAGGCAAGCGCGACCTCGTGATGCAGATGCGTCGGCGCCGCGATGGTGACGGCATCGACGCCGGCCGCGAGCAACTCGTCGAGCGTCTCGAAGCTCGGGCAGTTGGCAAGCTCCGTCGCGCGGGTGCGATGCGCGTGCGAAGGATCGACGACACCGACGAGGCTGACGCCGGGAAGACCCGCAAGCACGCGCGCGTGGTTGCTGCCCATCACGCCGGCACCAATGACGCCGACGCGCAAGCCGGCCTTCGCCGGTGCAGATCCTTTGGAACTCATCTGAGCAAACCCCGATTCAACCCAAATCCCCGGGCCTCTCCTAGCACGGCCGCCACATTTGTGGCGAATGCGGAGCTGGGAGCCCGGACACGATTTGATTCAAAAAGTTACACATTCCCCGAGCCTTAGGCCGCAGCAGATACCGCCTTCCCGGCCCGGGTCGCGTGATTCGGAGTTTGCTGGTTACGACCTTTGATAGTCGTCTTCAATCCGGATGATGTCGTCTTCCCCGAGATAAGAGCCGGTCTGGACCTCGATCAGTTCCAGCTGGATCTTGCCGGGGTTCTCCATCCGGTGGACGGCGCCCATCGGGATGTAGATCGATTCGTTCTCATGCACCATCTTCACGGTCTCATTGACGGTGACCTGGGCCGTGCCGCGCACGACGATCCAGTGCTCGGCACGATGGTGGTGCTTCTGCAGCGACAGCCGCCCGCCCGGCTTCACCACGATGCGCTTGACCTGGTGGCGCTCGCCATTGTCGACCGACTGGTAGCTGCCCCAGGGCCGGTGCACCTTCAGATGCTCCTCGGTGACCTTCGGCGCGACCGCCTTCAGCTTCGTCACGAGACGCTTCAGGCCGTTGGCATCCTTCTGGCGCGAGACCAGAACGGCATCCGCAGTTGCGACCACGACGAGATCGTCGACGCCTTCGAGCGCGACCAGCGCGGAATCGGTGGTGACGTTGCAGTTGCGGGAATCCTCGAACACGGCGGTGCCGTGCGCCGCATTGCCTTGCGCGTCCTTGTCCGAGAGCTCCCACACCGCGTGCCATGAGCCGACGTCGGACCAGCCGCACGACACCGGCACCACGGCGGCGCGCGAGGTCTTTTCCATCACCGCATAGTCGATCGAGATCGCCTTCGCCGCGCCGAACGCCTCGGGCTCCAGCGTGACGAAGCCGAGATCGCGGCCGGCATTGGTGACGGCGTTGGTGACGGCCTCGACGCTTCCCGCATCGACCTTGCGATATTCGTCGAGCAGCACGCTGGCCGGGAACATGAAGTTGCCGCTGTTCCAGAGATAGCCCGAATTGACGTAGTCGGATGCCTTCACTGCGTCCGGCTTCTCGACGAAGCGCGCAACCGCATGCACTTCGCCTGATATCACCTCGCCCGGATTGATATAGCCGTATTCGGTCGCCGGCCGCTCCGGCTTGACGCCGAAGGTGACGATGCGCCCGGTGCTCGCGGCGGCGAGGCCCTCGCGGCCGGCCGCGACGAAGGCGGCATTGTCCTGCACCACGTGGTCGGCGGCGAGCGCGAGCACGATCGCCTCATTGGCGCGGTTCTGCGCGAACACCGCGCCTGCCGCGATCGCAGGTCCGGAATCGCGCCGCATCGGCTCGAGGATCACGTCGGCCTCGATGCCGATCTCGGCGAGCTGCTCCAGCACCATGAAGCGATAGGACGCATTGGTGATGACAACAGGCCGGTCGAACAGCGAGGAATCGGAGACGCGCAGCAGCGTGTCCTGGAAGGTCGAGCGCGTGCCGAACAGCGGCAGGAATTGCTTCGGGCGCACCTCGCGCGAAGCGGGCCACAGCCGCGTGCCGGCACCGCCGCACATGATCAGGGGGATTATGCGTTTGTCCATCGTGATCTCAAACCTTGAAGTAGTCCCGATACCAGGTGACGAAATTATGGACCCCATGCTCGATCGGCGTTGACGGTGCAAAGCCGGTGTCGCGCATCAAATCCTCGACATCCGCGAACGTTTCCAGCACATCTCCCGGCTGCATCGGCAGCAATTCTTTGATCGCCGTCCGGCCCAGCTCCCGCTCCAGAAGACCGACGACGTGCATCAGCTCCTCCGGATGGTGATTGCCGACATTGTAGAGCTTAAACGGCGCATTTGCGGCAGCCGGGTCGTCCGCGGGCACAAGATCGATCAGCTTCGATACGACACGGGTCACATCGTCAATATAGGTGAAGTCGCGGCGCATCTTGCCGTGGTTAAAGAGCCGGATCGGCTTGCCCGCCATGATGGCGTTCACGAACAGAAACATGGCCATGTCGGGCCGGCCCCACGGGCCGTAAATGGTAAAGAAGCGCAGCCCCGTGACCGGCAGGCGATAAAGATGGCTGTAGGACTGCGCCATCAATTCATTCGCCTTCTTGGTCGCAGCGTAGAAGCTCACGGGATGATCGGTGCGGTCTGCAACCGCAAATGGCAGTTTTGTGTTGGCGCCATAAACGGAAGATGACGAGGCGTAGACGAGATGACGACAGCCATTGTAGCGGCAGGCCCC
>NZ_AJQE01000194.1 GCF_000261685.1 Bradyrhizobium genomosp. I (2014)
CTCGAGCACGTTGAGAAAGCCCTGGAGATTGGAATCGGCGTAGGCGTGCGGCTGCTCGATCGAGTGGCGCACGCCGGCCTGCGCCGCGAGATGCACGACTTTGGCAAAACGATGTTGCGCAAACAGCCTCGCCATCGTCTCGCGGTCGGCGAGGTCGGCCTCGACGAAGGAGAAGCGGGAGTCGCTCTTCAGCAGCGCAAGGCGCGCTCGCTTCAGCGCCGGATCGTAATAGCTGTTGAGATTGTCAAGCCCGACGACGGGACGGCCTTCGCCCAGGAGCTGCCTGGCGACGTGGCAGCCGATGAAGCCGGCGGCACCCGTGACCAAAATCGCCTGATCCATCATCCTGTTCCCTGGGGATCCCTAAAGCATGATCCGGAAAAGTGCGCAGCGGTTTTCCGAAAAGATCATGCTTAAACAACAACCTAAAGCGCGATGACGATTCATCCTGATTGCATCGCGCTTTAGCCGGATCCTGTTTAGCCGCCGGCCTGATGGGGTCGCAATAGGCTCGCTGCTGCTCATGAGGGCTCTGCCAGCGCCCCCGACGACGCCTATTGCAAGATCGGCGCCAAGACCATACCAAAGCGGCCGAATTCGGCGCCTCGCGTCGGGTTGCCTCAAATCTTCGCAAACCCTGTTCATGCGGACGAGATGCGCCGAATCCTGCTGTCGACGGCCAAGATCCTGATTTCCGCGGCGCTGCTCTATCTGGCGCTGCGCAAGGTCGACCTGTCCGAACTGTTTTCGCGCTTCACCGTGACCAGCCTGTTCTGGATCGGCGTGGCGATCGCGGTCACGTTCCTGCAGATCTTCGTTGGCGTGCTGCGCTGGCGCGAGATCAGCGCCGTCTGCGGTGCGCCGCTCGAGCTCGGCCGCGCCATGCGCTACAACGTGATCGGATCGTTCTTCAACCAGACCCTGCCGTCGGCGATCGGCGGCGATGCGGTCCGGCTGTGGCTGGTCGCGCGCGCCGGCGCCGGGTGGCGCGCGGCGACCTACTCGATCTTCGTCGACCGCGCGATCGGCTTGATCGCGCTCGCGGTCCTGATCGTCGCCAGCCTGCCCTGGAGCTACACCCTCATCACCGATCCGCACGGGCGCTCGGCCCTGCTGCTCCTCGACCTCCTGGCGCTCGCCGGCGGCATCGGCTTTCTGATTTTCGGCGCACTGAAATGGCCCTGGCTGAAGACCTGGTGGGCGACGCATCACATTCACGCCTGCGCCGTCATCGCCAATCGCGTGATCTTCAGCCGCACCCGCGGGCCGGTCATCGCAATCCTGTCGGTCCTCGTTCACGTGCTGGCCGTCGTCATCGCCTGGTGCGTCGTTCAGTCGATTGCGGCCCCGGTTCGCTTCAGCGACGTCTTTCTGCTGGTGCCGCCGGTGATGCTGATCACGATGATGCCGATCTCGATCGCCGGCTGGGGCGTACGTGAAGCCACGATGAGCCTTGCATTCGGCTTCGCGGGACTTGCCGCCAGCGAGGGCGTCAACGTCTCGCTGCTGTTCGGCGCCGTGTACTTCATTGTCGGTGCGGTCGGCGGCCTGGTCTGGATCCTCAGCGCGGAGAAAGCAGCGCAAGGGTCGGCCCCGATCGGAGTGCCGGAGTGAGCCCTGCCACCGACGCCCTCGCCGCCGCGCCTTCGCTGCTTGCCGTCGCTATCGCCGCGCTGATCTCGGCGCTCGTCACCTGGACCGGCCGTCCCCTGCTGCAGCGCTACGCACTGGCGCGGCCGAACGCGCGCTCCTCGCATCGCATTCCGACCCCGCAGGGCGCGGGCATCGCGGTGATCGCAGCAACGCTCCTGGTCGCCTCGCTGTGGGCCGCCTGGGCGAACGTCGCGATTCCGCCGGTGCTGATCGGCGCGACGGTGCTGATCGCGCTGGTCGGCTTTGCCGACGACATCAAGTCGCTGCCGGTGATCGTGCGGCTGGTGCTGCAGGCGGCCTGCGTCGGCGCCGTCGTGTTCACTTCGCCCGAGACCGCGCGCATCGTGCCGGCGCTGCCGCTTGCTCTGGAGCGCGGCCTCATCGTCCTTGCCGGGGTCTGGTTCGTGAACCTCGTCAACTTCATGGATGGGCTCGACCTGATGACGGTGGCGGAAGTCGCGCCGGTCACCTCTGCGCTGCTGCTGCTGGGAATGCTCGGGGATCTCTCATGGCCGGCCGTGCTGATCGCCACCGCGCTGTGCGGAGCCATGCTCGGCTTTGCGCCGTTCAACCGTCCCGTCGCAAGAGTCTTCCTGGGCGATGTCGGCAGCCTGCCGATCGGCCTCCTGCTCGGCTGGTGCCTGCTGGAGCTCGCCTTTCGGGGACATCCGGCCGCGGCGCTGCTGTTGCCCGCCTATTATCTTGCGGATTCCACCATCACGCTGTTTCGGCGCATCATCAGGCGCGAACCGTTCTGGTCGGCGCACCGCACGCATTTCTACCAGCGCGCCACCGACAATGGGTTCACGGTGCCGCAGGTGATCGGCGAGGTCTTCCTGCTCAACCTCGTGCTCGCCGGGCTCGCCATCCTCACCATCCGCGCCGCAGCCCCGGCGATCATCACGCTCGCGCTCGTCGCCGGCGCGCTCGCGGTCGGATTCGTGCTGCGCCGCTTCTCCCGGCCTCAGGGCTCCTGATCCGACACCGCCAGGCGCAAGCCCTCCTCGAGGGTGACCTGCGGCTGCCAGCCGGTTGCGATCGCCTTCGAGATGTCGAGCTCGAGCGAGCCGATCAGGCCATCATGCATATCCCGACGGCCCATCACGCGAAGGGCCGCGCTGAGCAGGTTTGGCGGCATGCCGAACAGCCGGGCAGTCCTGCCCGAGGCTCTCGCCAGGCACGCGATGAATTCGGGCGTCGAGACCCGCTCCCGGTCGGCGAGCAGGAAGATCTCGAAATTGCTCGCGGGGTCGGGATGGCCGAGCCGGTGCAGGATGAACGACGACAGGTTCTGCACGGAAAGAAAGTTGCGACGATTGCGGATTGCCGCAAAGGGCAGCGGCAATCCCCGCCTCACCGCGCGCGTCAGCAGCGCGAAATTGCCCTTGGCGCCCGCGCCATAGATCAGCGGCGGCCTGATCACCGAGATTTTCATGTCGCTGTCGCGCGCCAGCGCCCTCAGGCCCGCCTCGGCCTCGGCCTTGGACGTGCCGTAGACACCGCGCGGCGTCGGGACATCGCTCTCGCTGAACGGCGGACGGCCGTCATTGCTGCGGCCGTGAACGAGAACGGTGCTTATGAAGATGAACTGGCGCACGCCGGCCATCGCCGCGGAGCGCGCCAGATGCAGCGTGCCGTCGACATTGACGTCGCGGTAGAGCTCGACCGCGTGCTCCTCGTTCTTGTAGTGCACCCGCGCGGCGAGATGGACGACGGCGTCGACGCCATCGAGCGCGGCCTGCCAGTCGGTGTCGGGGCCGATCGGCTTGATCACGACCTCGCCGTCGGTCCCGTCCGGGCTGCGGACCGCACGGCGGACCGACCAGCCCTGCCGCGTCAGCGCAGGCACGATATGGCGGCCAAGGAAGCCGCTCGCCCCCGTCACCAGCGCGACCGGCCTTGTCTCGCTCATCGTCGCCCCGTCGGAGCAGCGTTGCGCAACAAGTCGGACGAAGCGGCACAGGCGACGACGATCTTGCCTCGAGGCTGCATGGTCAGGCCGCGGTCGATCCGAATTCGGGCACCGCATCCTTCAGGATGGTCCTGATGGTGGCGCGATCGTCGCGCGCGATCGCCTGCTCGAGCGCCGCGATCCATTTGCGCAGCGTCTGCATCGGCGGCTCGTTGGGCTGCGCCGCCATGATGCCGGCAACGCCGATCTCGCGGGTCGGCTCTTCGGAGGCAAACAGGATCTCGTGCAGGCGCTCGCCCGGCCGCATGCCCGTGAACACGATCTCGATGTCGTAGCCCGGCTGAAGCCCGGAGAGCCGGATCATGCGTTCGGCGAGATCGACGATCTTCACCGGCTGGCCCATGTTGAGCACGTAGACCGAGACGTCCGAATGCTGCGCTCCGAGCGCGTGCGTTGCCGCCGTGATGACGAGATCGCAGGCTTCGCGGATGGTCATGAAATAGCGGACCATGTCGGGATGCGTCACGGTCACGGGGCCGCCGGCCTCGATCTGGGCCTTGAACTTCGGCACCACCGAGCCGTTCGAGGCCAGAACATTGCCGAACCGGACCGAGATCAGCCGCATCGGCGGCTTGGCGCCGCTGCTCGCCGCCGCAAGATCACGGTCGAGCGCCTGGCAGTACATCTCGGCGAAACGCTTGGTCAGGCCGAGCATCGACACCGGCTCGATCGCCTTGTCGGTCGAGATCATCACCATGGCTTCCGCGCCGGCGGCAAGGGCTGCGTCGGCCACGTTGATCGAACCGAAGATGTTGGTCTTGACGCCCTCGCTCCAGTCGCGCTCGAGGATCGGCACGTGCTTGAGCGCCGCGGCATGGAACACGATGTCCGGCTTGAACTCGGCCATCAGACGCGCGATGCGCTCGCGGTCGCGAATGTCGGCGATCCGCCCTTCGATCTGAGCCGCCGTGCCATGCGCAGCGAGCGCTTCCGTGACCGCGTAGAGCGCCGGTTCGGAATTCTCTACGATCAACACCCGCGCGGCGCCGAAAGCGACGACGCGCTCGCAGATCTCGGAGCCGATCGAGCCGCCGCCGCCGGTGACGATCACCGCCTTGCCCCTGATCAGGGTTTCGAGGCGTACATGGTCGATCTTCTCGCTCGGCCGCAGCAGGAGGTCTTCGACCGCGACAGCCGTGAGCCGCGGCGTGTCGCCGCTCTCGAGCGAGGGCATGCGGTTGACGATCACGCCCAATTTGCGCGCCCGCATCAGGATCGATTCCGGATGCGCCTCCGGCTCGAACGCCGATGGCGTCATCACGAGGCGGGCTATCGGCTTGTTGCGCTTGGCGAAGTCCGCGATGATGTCCTCGACATCGTCGATGCCGCCCAGCACCGGCAGGTTGCGGATGATCTGGCCCCGATCCGCCAGCGACGGCGACAATACGCCGACTGGCCAAATCCGCTTGATCGCCCCGCTCTCGATTCCACGCAGCAGCACCTCAGCATCCGCGGCGCGGCCGATCAGCAGCGTCGGCGCGGCGTCATCGGTCCTCGCATGACGCCGCACCCGCGTATAGCGGAAATAGCGATAAGCCATGCGCAGCGCGCTGAGAAAGAAGATCTCCAGGAACCAGTAGAGGACGATCGTCACCTTGCCGAGGAAGAAGGCGCCACGGACGTTGGGCGCGACGAAGACGTAGTCGAGCACGAGCAGCGCAACCGTCAGCACGGTCGCCGCGCGAATGATGTTCAGCGCGTCCGGCAGTGAGATGAACCGCCATTTCGTCGTGGTCAGGTTCAAGACGAAGAACACGACCACGCTGAAGGCAAGAAAATACGGCAGGATCTGGAACAGCAGCGGCAAGCGTTCGAAGAAGCCCTCGCCGCCCTCGAATCGCAGATAGAAGGCGGCAAAGAGCGCCGCCGTGGTCGCCATCAGGTCGTGGAGCGCGATCAGGAAATTGCGCGAGGTGAGATGCGAAAGACGCGTCATCCGCCGACCGATGAAAACCCTGTTAGATGCAACCCGACCGCGCTGATAGCCCATCTCGCCGGGACATGCCAGCGAAGGCTTGCGAGATGACGTTCCCGGTCGAGCCCTGCGGCCGCCGGCGCCGTTCAGGAACCCGCCTCGTCCGGCTTCGCCCCGCCCTGTCGTGCCCGGATCACCATGCCGCCGGCAACGCCGACGCCGATGACGTACATCCAGCCCTCGTGGAAGTCGAACAGATGCGAGTTGAACAGCGACGTGAAGACGTTCTGCACCACCACAAGGAGCCCGATCCAGTCGGCAAGCCCCTCGCCGCGAAACAACAGCAGATGCAGGATCCAGATCGCGTAGAGAATGGCGATGCCGATGACGCCCCATTGCACGGCGACGTTCAGCGTCTGGTTATGCGGATTGCCGATCACTTCGGCGGACGCCTGGTAATGACCACTGGGCGTCGCGACCCGCTCGAACAATCCGCGCGTCGAGCCGGTGCCGTGGCCCATGATCGGCGCCTCCGCGAAGAAGCCGAGCGATTTCCGCCAGAATTCGAGCCGCAGTCCCATCGAGGTCGGCTCGCCCCGCTCCACATAGCCCCTGTAGTCCCCGGCAAACCTCTCCGCGGTCTGCCGCAGATGCGACGAGGCCTGCCAGGCAAGAACGGCTCCGGCGAGCAGGGCGGCGGAGATGATCGCAATGCTGCGCCCTCTCAGGTGAAGCAACGCGAACACGCCGAACATGATCGGAATGGTAACGAGCGCCGTGCGCGACACCACCACGAAGACCATGTTGACGAAGAAGCTGAGCGCGAGCGCCGTGAGCAGGGCGGCGAGCCAGTACCGCTTCTCGCGCAGCAGCATCACGATCGGATAGGCGAGCGCGACCGCGCAGAGTGCGAACTCCTGGCTCTGGTCGATGTAGTTCTTGACGAAGATGCCGCGCTCGGCCGGATCGGTCTTGAGCGCAAGATTGGGATAGAAGGCGACCAGCCACGACATCACCGACAACAGCGCGCAGGACACCAGAAAGGCGATGAACACCCAGTGCCCGCGCGGCGAGCGCTCGAAATGATAGAGCAGGACCGGCAGCACGAGCAGCTTGACGGTCGGATTGATCGCATAGAAGCGCGCGCCCCAGGCCGCATCCGACCACAGCGTCCCGACCAGCGCGAGAACGACCAGCGCGATCGGCGCCGCACAGATCGGACGCTTCAGCGATTGCAGGAAGGAGCGGAGGTCGAGGAACGGCACCATGCAGAGCAGCATCAGCGCGTTGAAGATCCCCGCAAGCGACGTCGACCAGGGCAGCGAGGCCGCGGTCAGGATCGCAAACAGGTCGACCGTCTCGCGCCAAGCCGCCGGGCTGCGCAGGCGCCGCCGCAACATCTGGCCGGGGGTCTCCCGGGCAAGTGCCGTCGATTGGCTTGTCACTTGCCCCCTCCCCGGGCGCGATGAACCAGCGCCGTCGTGCTGAAGCCCTGGAGGATGTCGACCAGCACGACTGTTCCGCCCGCGACCTCAACGACCTCGTGGCCGACGACCTGCTCGCGCGTGTAGTCGCCGCCCTTGACCAGCACGCCGGGCTTGATCCTGGTGATCAGGTCGATCGGCGTGTCCTCCGCGAAGATGACGACCAGATCGACGGCCTCCAAGGCGGCGAGCACCTCGGCACGCGCGCGCTCGTCCTGCACCGGACGATCGGCGCCCTTGAGCCGCCGCACCGAGGCGTCGCTGTTGAGCCCCACGATCAGGCGGTCACAGGCCGCGCGCGCCGCGGTCAGCACCTTGACGTGACCGGGATGGAGGATGTCGAAACAGCCATTGGTGAAGCCGACGCGCTGGTCTTGCCTCTTCCATTCGGCGAGCTGCGCGTCGAGCGCGGCCGGATCGAGCACGATCTTCTCCTCGGCCGCGAGAGTGGCATGCGGCAGGATCTTTCGCCGCAGCTCGGCCGCGCTCACGCTGACGGTGCCCTGCTTGCCGACGGCGACGGCGGCGGCGGCATTGGCCACGCGCAGCGCCGTGTCCCAGTCCGCACCGGCCGCAAGCGATACCGCGAGCGCGGCGGCGACGGTATCACCGGCGCCGGAGACGTCGCGCACCTTCACCGGGAAAGCCGGAACGTGCACGGCCGCGCCGTTGCGCGGCACCAGCGTCATGCCGTGCTCGCCCTGCGTGACGAGAATCGCCTCGCAATCGGCGAGCCGCATCACGTCCTCGCTGGCCTCGACGATGCTCTGCACCGTCTCGGCACGGCTGCGGGTCGCTTCCGAAAATTCCTTGCGGTTGGGCGTCAGCAGCGTGGCACCGCGATAGATTGCCCAGTTCAGGCTCTTGGGATCGACGACCACGGGCTTGCCGAGCTTTCGCGCGGCATCGATGGTGTGGCGGATCACGCGGGCGGTCAGCACGCCCTTGGCGTAGTCGGACAGCAGCACGATGTCGGCGCGCGCGATCCGCGGCAGGATCGCGTCGATCAATTTCGTTTCGATGTCATCGGACGCGGGCAGCGCCTGCTCCCAATCCGCGCGCAGCATGTGCGTGGAAAAATGCTCGGAGACGAAGCGGGCTTTTCGCGTGGTCGGCCGCGAGGGGTCGCACACCAGCACGCTTTCGATGCCGGCCTGCTCACCCAGCGCCGATGCCAGCCGCTTGCCCGCATCGTCCTCGCCGACGAGGCCGACGAAGATGCAGCACGCGCCGAGCGAAGCGACATTGCGCGCGACGTTGCCGGCGCCGCCGATGTGAATCTCGCTGCGCTGTGCGGCGATGACCGGCGTCGGCGCTTCCGGCGAGATCCGCGACACCTCGCCATAGACGAACTCGTCCAGCATGATGTCGCCGATGCACAGCACCGTGCGGCCTGAGATCGTTTGCGCGAGGGCGTCGAAATCGAGAATGGGCGTCGCCATGATCAAAAAGCCTCAGCGGAAGCGGTCGGGCCGGTCGAGATAGTCCCCGACATAGACCTTCACCGCGTCCTCGAGCGTCGTGAAGCCGCCGTTATAGCCGGCGCGGCAGAGGCGATCGACCTCACTCTGGGTGAAGTACTGGTAGCTGTTGCGGATGCTCTCGGGCATGTCGATGTATTCGATGTTGGGCCTGGTGCCGAGCGCGGCGTAGGCGGCCAGCATGAGGTCCTTGAAGCTGCGCGCCTTGCCGGTGCCGACGTTGAACAGGCCGGACACCGATGGCGTCGCCAGCAGCCACATGATGACGCGCACGACGTCGTCGACATAGATGAAGTCGCGGCGCTGGTCGCCGTCTTCAATGCCCTCGCGATGCGACTTGAACAGCTGCACGACGCGGCCCGCCTTGACGTCGTCGAACCGCCGCGCCAGCACGCTCATCATCGAGCCCTTGTGGTACTCGTTGGGGCCGAACACGTTGAAGAACTTCAAGCCTACGCATTGCGGCGGCAGCGGATCGCCGTTCGCCACGCGCCCAGCAACCGCGAGATCGAACAGGTGCTTGCTCCAGCCGTAGAGATTCATCGGCCGCAATTTCTTCAGCGCCGGCAGCGAGGCGTCATCGCCAAAGCCGGCCTCGCCGTCGCCATAGGTCGCCGCCGAGGAGGCATAGATGAACGGCACCGCGTTCATCGTGCACCAGTCGAGAAGGCGCATCGACAGGCGGAAATTGGTCTCGATGACGAGGTCGCCGTCGGTCGCGGTGGTCGCGGAGATCGCCCCGAGATGGATCATGGCCTCTAACTTGCGGCCCGTCAGCCAGTCGGGCAGCTCAACCGGGGGAACGATATCCACAAGCTGCCGCTTGGCGAGGTTGCGCCACTTGCCCTCGGTGCCGAGCAGGTCGCAGACCACGACGTCGCTGCGGCCGGCCTCGTTCAGCGCAGCCACGACATTCGATCCGATAAAACCGGCCCCGCCGGTCACCAGCAACATTCCAATTACCTGCCCGATTTTCTTGGTGCCCGGTCCTGCCGTAGCGCATGATCCGCCAAAGTGTAAGCGGTTTTGGGATTGCGCTTCTGCCGGCTTTACCTGCCGGTCCGGAGCGGCTACCGAACCGCCAACATCAGCAGGTCTTCGGCCCTATTAACAAATGAATAATGATTCACAATTTGTTGGAGATGCAGACCGGAGCGACACGCGCCCGATCCTGATTATTCCCTACATGTGGATCGGTGATTTCGTGCGGAATCATACCGTGGTGCGGGTCCTGAAGGAGCGCTGGCCGAACCGGCCGGTCGATCTCCTGACCACGTCGCTGTGCGCCCCGCTGATCGACTACATGCCCGGCGTACGCGCTGGCATCGTCTGGGACATGCCGCGTGGCCGGCTGGCAGTTAGCCGCCAGTTCGGCCTGGCAAAGCTCCTTCGGAAGCGGAACTACGGCACCGCGCTGGTGCTGCCCCGGACCTGGAAGGCGGCGATCGCGCCGGCGCTGGCCGGTATTCCTGAACGGGTCGGCTTCGTCGGCGAGTTCAGGTTCGGCCTGATCAACCGCTGGCGCTGGGGCGAGAAGAAGCTGCCCCGCTTCATCGACAAGAACGCCGCGCTGGCCCAGCCCGACGGTGCTCCCCTGCCGCCGGAATGGCCGGTGCCGCAACTGCGGGTCCCGGCCGAGGAGATCGTCCGCTGGCGGCAGGCCAACGGCCTCAGCGCCGGCGCCGCCGTGGCGCTCGCCCCAGGCTCGGTCGGCGTCTCGAAACGCTGGACCTACTATCCCGAGGCCGCCCGCCTGCTGGTCGAGCGCGGGCTGGAGGTCTGGGTGGTCGGCGGCCCCGCCGAAAAGGGCCTCGCCCAGGAGATCGTCGCCGCGGGCGGCCCGGCGGTGCGTGACCTCACCGGCACCGATCTGCGCAACGGCGTGCTGGCCATGGCCGCGGCCGGCGTTGCGATCTCCAACGATTCGGGCCTGATGCACATCGCAGCCGCCCTGGGCACGCCCACCATGGGCATCTTCGGCCCCACCAGCCCCTATCTTTGGGCTCCCCTCAACGGCCTTGCGGCAACCGTGGTGCAGGACAAGGAGGTGCTGTCCTGCCAGCCCTGCCAGCGCACGACCTGCAAGATGAACGACCACCGCTGCATGCGGGATATCGCGGCGAGCGAGGTGGTAGGGATTGCGCAGAGGGTGCTGATGGAGGCGGGGGCAAGGGCGATGACGTGAGGCGATCGGGGCTCGCGCCGATGGTGACATCATGCCAGTGTTTTGCCCGACAAGTCAAACGCGATTCGAAAAATCCGCAATCAATCAAGCTCTCGGCCAAGCCATTGATCTTGCTGACCCCGGCTACTGTGCATGGGGTTATTTTCGCGATTTTTGTTTGCGCCCCCGGAAACCGCATCAGAGCAGCGGCCGATAGACCTCACCGATCCGCACCGCCTCGGCATCGAGGCTGAACCGTTCAAGCACCCGCGCCCGCCCGCGCTCGCCCATCACTGTGGCGGCGGCCACGTCGCGCATCAGCGGCTCCAGCGCCGCAGCGAGCGCGTCGGCATCACCCGTCGGGATCAGCACGCCGGTGACGCCATCCTCGACCACGAGCTCCGCCGCGCCCGCGCGTGCGGCAACGAGCGCGCTGCCGGCCGCCATCGCTTCGATCAGCGTCAGGCCAAAACCTTCGTTGCGCGAGGTGAAGGCGTAGATCGTCAGCCGCTGATACCAGCGCTGCACCGCTTCGATCGGCAATTCGCCGGTGATGACGATGCGCGTTTGCAGATTGGCGGCTTCGATCCGCTTCTTCAGGTCGTTGGCAAAGGGCGTGTGCTCTGGCGTGACCTGACCGACGATGACGGCGGTGAAATCGGGATAGCGCGGCAACAGACGGCACATCGCATCGACGAACACATCGGTGCCCTTCTGCGCGCGCACGCGGCCGAAGCAGCCGATGGCGTAGCGGCCCGGCAGGCCGCTTTCGGCAAAGGCCGCAGCGCGATCGGTCGACGGCGCGTAGACGTCGGTGTCGACGCCGTGCGGGATCACCGTCGCCTTCACCTTCAGAAACGAGGCCGAGAGATCTGATGTCGCGATGATCGCGTCCATGCGCCGGATCAGCCAGCGCGTGATCCAGCTGTGATGCCGCTGCGCCGCCGAGGTGAATACGAGCTTCAGCGGCCAGCCGAGCGTGCGCAACGCGACGCCCGCGATCATCTCGTTGTTGCGGCGCGCATGCCAGATCACGGGCCGCTTGCGGCGCCACAATTTCAGAAAATCGGCAATGCTCAGCCGCGCGATCCCCTCCGGCGCGTCCGAGCCGAACCAGGCGGCGCGAAACAGCCTCGCCAGCCGCGGCGCCACCATCCGATTGGTGGCGGTGACCCCGGAATAGCGCCTGTGCAGATTTGGCACGATCACTTCGAGATCATCAGGGGGATTCGCCACGTCATGCTCCGTTTGACAGGCCCCCTATACGCAACATTAAGCATAGTGGCCAGTTCAGCCGCGCCGATACCCCCTCTTCACCACGCAAGCGTTAGCTTTGCGCGTTGATCGAAGACGGGTGAGATCATGACTGTGCTAGTCACCGGCGGAGCCGGCTACATTGGAAGTCACACGGTCCTGGCGCTGGCGGAAGCCGGCGAGGACGTCGTCGTGATCGACGATCTCTCCACCGGTTTCTCGGCCTACCTGCCCGAAGGCGTGCCGCTGTTCATCGGCGATGCCGGCGACGAAAACCTGCTCGAAGGCGTGATCGCCCAGCACGACATCGAGAGCATCATCCATTTCGCCGGCTCGGTCGTCGTGCCGGACTCGATGCGCGATCCGCTCGGCTACTACCGCAACAACTTCATGACCGCGCGCAACCTGCTCAACGTGGCGGTCAAGCGCGGCATCGGCCGCTTCATCTTCTCCTCGACCGCGGCCGTCTACGGCAATCCGGACCAGGTGCCGGTGCCCGAGCACGCGCCGACGCGGCCGCTGTCGCCCTACGGCTCGTCCAAGCTGATGACCGAGATCATGCTGCACGACGCTGCCGCCGCCTACGGCATGCAATACGTGACGCTGCGTTACTTCAACGTCGCCGGCGCCGATCCGCAGGCGCGCATTGGGCTCGCCACCGTCGGCGCCACGCATCTGCTCAAGATCGCGGTGGAAGCCGCGACCGGCCAGCGCGCCAAGATCGACGTGTTCGGCACCGACTATCCGACGCCGGACGGCAGCTGCATCCGCGATTTCATCCACGTCACGGACCTCTCGCAGGCCCATCGCTCGGCCCTTGCCTATTTGCGCAACGGCGGCGCCTCGACGACGCTCAACTGCGGCTATGGCCGCGGCTATTCGGTGCTGGAGACCATCGATGCGGTGCGCCGCGTTTCGGGCCGCAGCTTCGCCGTGCAATACGCGCCGCGCCGCCCCGGCGACATCATGACCATGGTCGCCGACACCAGCCGCATCCGCAGCCTGCTCGACTGGCGGCCGCAATACGAGGACCTCGAGACCATCGCCGCGCACGCGCTGGCCTGGGAGGACAAGCTGTTCCGCGAGCGCCATGGCGAGCTCCGCCACGCCGCCTCGGCCTAGAATCATCCCAAGCGCAAGCCCTTAATTGGGCTTGAAAAACCGTAGCTGAGCGGGCACAGAGGCCCATCGATCCCTGACGCGCGGGCAGGCTTTGTCCCGCGCCGTCAATGGACACCGGATGGCCCAGTTTCCAAAGAAAATCACCGACGATCCCTATGCGGCAGCGGTCCTGATTCGCCGCCTGCTCACGGAACAGGGCATCGTCTACTGGCGGCGCTACCTCGTCGCCTTCGCGCTGATGGCGCTCGCCGCAGGCGCGACCGCAGGCGCGACCTATGTGCTCGGCCAGGTCATCAACCAGGCCTATGTCGACAAGAACATCCCTGGCATCGCGATGTTCTCAGGGCTGACCGTCGCGTTGCTCTTCATCAAGGGCGTGGCGACCTACGGCCACATGGTGATCCTGACCAAGATCAGCAACGCCATCCTCGCCACCAACCAGCGCCAGCTGTTCGCCAAGCTGATGCGCGAGAGCGTCGGCTTCTTCTCCGAGCGGCATTCCTCCGAGTTCCTGGCGCGGCTGACGGCCGGCGCGAAATCCATCACCGACGTGCTCAACATGCTGGTCAACGCCATCGGGCGCGACCTGTTGATGCTGCTCGCCATGATCGGCGTGATGGTGTGGCAGGACCCGCTGATGTCGTTCATCGGCCTCGTCGCGGTGCCGCCGGCGATGCTGGTGCTGCGCAAGCTGGTCAAGCGCATCAAGGGCCTCGCCTTCAACCAGTTCACCGGCACCGCCGACATCATGGAGACGATGCAGGAATCGCTGCAGGGCATCCGCACCGTCAAGGCGTTCACGCTCGAAGAGGCCATGCAGGCCCGCATCGACGAGAACATCGCGATCGTCGAGCGCAACGCCAACAAGATGGCCCGCGTCGCCAACCGCTCCAACCCGCTGATGGAAATGCTCGGCGGCTTCGCGGTCGCCGGCTGCCTGATGTACGGCGGCTATGCCGTGGTCGCGCTCAACGCCACGCCCGGCGCGTTCTTCTCCTTCATGACCGCGTTCCTGATGGCGACCGAGCCGGCCAAGCGGCTGGCGCGGCTCAACATCGACCTCAACAGCCAACTGGTGGGCGCCCGCATGCTGCTCGAAGTCGTCGACAGCCCGGCGAGCGAGCGCTCCGACGACGACAAGCCGGCGCTGAAGCTCACCGACGCGCGGATCGAGCTGCGCGACGTCAGCTTCTCCTATCGCAATGGCGAGACCGTCCTCAACCGCATGAGCTTCACGGCCGAGCCCGGCAAGGTCACCGCACTGGTCGGCCCCTCAGGCGGCGGCAAGTCGACCGTGCTGGCGCTGCTCTTGCGCTTCTACGAGGTGACGCAGGGCGACATCGTGATCGACGGCCAGTCGATCGGCGCGGTCTCGCGCAAATCGCTGCGGGCGCAAACCGCCTATGTCGGCCAGGACGTCTATCTGTTCCGCGACACCATCCGCAGCAACATCGCCTTCGGCCGGCCGGGTGCGAGCGAGGACGAGATCGTCGACGCCGCGAAGGCCGCCTGCGCGCACGACTTCATCATGGGCTTCCCGCTCGGCTACGACACGCCGGTCGGCGAGCACGGCACGCAGCTGTCCGGCGGCCAGCGCCAGCGCATCGCGGTGGCGCGTGCGCTGATCAAGAACGCTCCGATCATCCTGTTGGACGAAGCCACCGCAGCGCTCGATTCCGAATCCGAGCGGCAGGTGCAGGAGGCGATCGAGCATCTCTGCCGGAACCGCACCACCATCGTGATCGCGCACCGCCTGCACACCATCATGCACGCCGACGCCATCCTGGTGGTCGAGGGCGGCGAGATCGTCGAGCAGGGCCGCCACGACGAGCTGCTCCGCCGCGGCGGCCGCTACGCCTCGTTCTTCCGCCTGCAGCACCACGATTCCGGCGCTCTGGCGCCGATCAGCGCAACCGCCTAGAGTTCTTCGTCAACCTCAAGAGCCGCGAGACCTTACATGAACGCCGCCTCCTACGTCATCCCGCTTCCGCCCCAGGCTTCGCTTCCCGTCGTCGGCGAGAGCGGCCGTTATCCGGTGCGCCGCATCTGGTGCGTCGGCCGCAACTATCTCGAGCACATCCGCGAAATGGGCAACGACGAGCGCGCCCCGCCGTTCTTCTTCGCCAAGCATGCCGACATGCTGGTGCCCGATGGCGCCACCATTCCCTATCCGCCGCTGACCAAGGATTTGCATCACGAGGTCGAGCTGATCGTCGCGATGAAGAGCGGCGGCCTCAACATCCCCGCGGACAAGGCGCTGGACCACGTCTACGGCTACGCCGTCGGCATCGACCTCACCCGCCGCGATCTCCAGATCGCCTCGCGCAAGAAGGAGCGTCCCTGGGAGATCGGCAAGTCGTTCGACTATTCGGCGCCCTGCTCCGCGGTGCAACCGGCCTCGAAGATCGGCCATCCTTCCAAGGGCAAGATCTGGCTGACGGTCAACGGCAAGGAAGCCCAGAAGGGCGACCTTACCGAGTTGATCTGGAACGTGCCGGAGATCATCTGGCAACTCTCGCAGCAGGTGAAGCTCGCGGCCGGCGACATCATCATGACCGGAACGCCGGCCGGTGTGTCGCAGCTCCAGCCAGGCGACAAGCTCGAATGCGGCGTCGACGGCGTCGGCACACTGAAGGTGAGCATCGGCCAGCCGGAATAGGCTGCGCAAGCCCGGCAATCAAAAGGCCCCGGACCATCCGGGGCCTTTTTGTTTTCACCAGCCCTTCACCGGCCGGTTGGCGTGGCTTGCCTGCGGCACACCGCGGTTGAGCGACATGTGCGAATGCACGCACAGCCAACCGGCGCCATTTCTGGAAAACACCATCGTCGCCCGGCCCGGCCGCGGAAACGCGCCGCCATCGGGATGATAGCCCGTGCTCGTCCACGGCGCGATCACGGTTGCCATCACGCCGTCTGGCGATGCCAGAACGGAAGTCTGATCGAGGACGAAGCGGAAGTCGGTCGTCTTCGGCCAGACGTTGTCCCATTGCGTCTTGACCCATTGATCGAGGCCGGGGATGACGTCGTTGTGGGTGCCGAAGGCGAGCACGTCCGGATGGAAGAGCGGCCGCGCCGAAGCGTAGTCGACCTCGCGGACATAGCCCGCGAAGGTCTCCAGCCAGTTGCGGAAGAACTGCGTGGTCTCCGCGTCAGCAATCGGCAACGAGGCCATTGGCCGGATCATTCATTCACCGCAATGCCGACATCACGATGAGCCCGAGGATCAGAGCCGTCAGTGAGTATTTCAGCGTGTAGTAGACGTTGCGGTTCCACTCCTTGACCTTGCGGCTGCCGAGATGGATCTCGTAGAGCTTGCCGAACACCTTGTTGAGCACGCCGACATTCTCGCCGTCGACGTTCTGCGTTGCAGAGGCCTTGACGATGTGATGGCTGACCCAGCGGTTGATCGCGGTCATGAAGCCGTACTTCATCGGGCGCTCGACGTCGCAGAACAGGATGATGCGGTTGACGTCGGTCGCATTCTCGGCGCTGTGGATGAAGGTCTCGTCGAACATGAAGGCCTGGCCGTCGCGCCAGACGCATTCGACGCCGTCGACCAGGATGCGGCACTTGTTCGAATTCGGCGTGACGAGGCCGAGGTGATAGCGCAGCGAGCCCGCGAAGGGATCGCGGTGCGCGCCGAGCTTGCCGCCCGGCGGCAGCATCGCGAACATCGCGCCGTGCACGCTCGGGATCGACTTGAGCAGCTCCACCGTCTTCGGACATAGCGTGTTCGCCGACGGCAGGAAGTCGTCGTACCACTTCAGATAAAACCGCTTCCAGCCGCTCTTGAAGAACGAGTAGAAGCCCCAGTCATTGTTCTTGGCGGCGGCGCGGATGAAACCTTCGTCGAACAGGCGCACCGCCTCGTCGCGGATGGTTTCCCAGTTCTCGCTCAGCGGCTTCAGCTCGGGAAACTGCTCGACCGAGATCACCGGCTTGTTCGGCACCGCCGAGCCCGCATACATCAGCACGTTGTACGGCGCGAGATAGGTCGAGTGATCGCCGAGTTGGCGCGCGAAGCGCAGCCGCTGCTTGCCGCGGAAATGGACGTAGATCGTCGAGGCCGCAAGCACGTAAAGAATGACAAGTTGCGGCGCAAAAAGCTGTTTCAGCATATCCCCGTTCCCCAGTGACCCAGCCGGGGTGTCGTGTAGCTCGCTCAGGCGCCAGCGGCAAGATATTCGCCGGCGGGTTGCGGTCACACTGGGGAGAACAGGAGAATGGAACCGACGCCGAAACGGCCGAAACGAGCCGAATCAAGCCCGCGACAGCGCCTGGAGACCCTTGAATGTCAAACGCTTGGGATCGGTGACGCCGGCGAGATACAGCCGGCGGATGAATGCGATGACAGCATCCCGGTCGCAATCGGTCAGCGCGACGACGGCGTCGACCGCAATCTTCTGGGCTTCCATTGGGCTCACCTCGGCCTTGCGAGTAACCCCGGCCGAGACAGCCTAGGACTCATCCGTTAAATCGGCGTTAACCGTTCTGGAACCGTCGCCGATTCAGCCGGGCCGACGTATACGCAAAACAACGCATTGCGGGGGGCGCGAACCGGCTCAGCGCGCCTTGATGTTCCGCTTCAGCAACGCAAACTGCTTCTTCAGCCGGGGCACCGCGAAGTCGGTGAAGGCCCGCACCTTCGGCACCGAGAGCCGGCCCTGGGGGCAGATCAAATGCGCGGGCATCTCCGGGTCCTTGTCGTTGGCCAGTACGATCTCGAGCTCGCCGCGCGCGACCTGCTCGGCGACCTGGTACGAGTACATCCGCGCCACGCCGCGCCCGGCGACGGCAGAGGCCACTGCCGCATAGGTGCTGTTGACGACGAGCCGCGGGGTGAACTGCACCGAGCGCGGCACCGATGAACCCGCCTGCGGCGCGAAGGTCCAGGAATTGGGCAGGTGCGCCATGGCGACGATCTGGTGCTTGGCGAGATCGCCGGGCTCGCCGATGCGCGGATGCTGCTTCAGATAGCGCGGCGCTGCCACGACGACGCGGCTGATCTCGCCGACCCGCATGGCGATCATCGCCGAATCCGCGAGATGGCCAATGCGAAGCGCAACGTCGACGCCCTCCTCGATCAGATTGACCGTGCGATCGAACAGCAGGAGCTTGGCCGACACTGTCGGATAGGTGTCGAGAAATGCGTCGAGGATCGGCCGCAGGACCATCTCCCCCGACACCACCGGAGCGGTGATCGTGAGCAGGCCGCGCGGCGGCGTGCGCGGTCCGGCCGCGATGTCATCGGCCTCCTCGAGCTCGGTGAGCACACGGCGGCAGATCGCGGCATAGCGTTCCCCCTCCTCGCTCAGCTTGATCGAGCGCGTCGTCCGGTGCAGCAGCTCCGCGCCGACGCGCTCCTCCAGAAAGGCGATGGCCCGGCTCACCGCGGCCGGCGAGCGGCCGAGCTTGCGCCCTGCGGCAGCCAAGCTGCCCTCGTCCACCGCAAGAACGAACGCTTTCATCGCATCCAGACGATCCATTTCCTTCCCGTCGCCCCCCTGAGCTTCCGCCCGCAGGCTAAAGCATGATCCGGAAAAGTGCGCAGCGGTTTTCCGAAAAGATCATGCTTAAACAACAACCTACAGCGCGATGACGATTCATCCTAATCGCATCGCGCTTTAGGCGTTTCGGCGCAACCTCGACAACCACCGCCGGGCGCCGAGCCCGCATTCGTTCGCGCCGCGAAAGAGTGTCTGCCGGACGACGGATATTCGCACCGGGGCCGCCGCAGCGTACCTCAGCACGCAAGCCAGCCGCTGCTGGCGAGGTTTTCAAGCCAACCACAGGAGCCCATCATGGGCATCGAGCAGAAGGTCGCCATCATCACCGGCGCGTCGCAGGGTATCGGCGCCGCCCTGGTACAGGGTTTTCGCAATCGCAATTATCGCGTCGTCGCGACGGCGCGCTCCATCAAGCCGTCGGGCGACGACGACATCCTCGCCGTACCCGGCGACATCGTCGACCGGGCCACCGCCGAGCGCGTCGTCTCGCAAGCCATCGCCCGCTTCGGCCGCGTCGACACGCTGGTCAACAATGCCGGCATCTTCGTCGCAAAGCCGTTCACGCAATACACGGCCGAAGACTATGCGGCGGTGATGGGAACGAACGTCGCGGGCTTCTTCAACATTACGCAGCTCGCCATCGCGGAGATGGAGAAACAGGGCTCCGGCCACATCGTCCAGATCACCACCACGCTGGTCGATCAGGCCAATTCCAACGTGCCCTCGGTGCTCGCTTCGCTGAGCAAGGGCGGACTGAACGCCGCGACCAGGTCGCTTGCGATCGAATACGCCAGGCGCGGCATCCGCGTGAATGCTGTGGCGCCCGGCATCATCAAGTCGCCGATGCACGCGGTGGCGACGCATGCGCAGTACGGCGCGATGCATCCCCTGGGCCACATGGGCGAGATGTCCGACATCGTCGATGCCGTGCTCTATCTCGAGAGCGCCTCCTTCGTCACCGGCGAGATCCTGCATGTCGACGGCGGCCAGAGCGCCGGCCATTGAGCCGAGGAGACGCACGATGCCCATCGTCACCATTCAAGTGACCCGCGAGGGAGCGACGCCGGGCGCGGCGTCGCTCACGGCCGAGGAGAAGGCCGCGCTGATCAAGGGTTCGAGCCAGCTCCTGCTCGACGTGCTCGGCAAGCCGCTCGATTCCACCTTCGTGGTGATTGAGGAGGTGGACACCGACAATTGGGGCTGGGGCGGCCTGCCGGTGCAGGAATTCAGGCGCCGCCGTGCCGCCCAGACAGGATGATCCGCGCCCCCTTGCGCGCGGGAGGATGAAATGACCAACGCAGAGACGAAGCGACACGTCGAGACCCGTCCGCAACCGCGGCCCGGCTCGGCCTCCCGAGCAAGCTGGCGGTATGCCGTGGCCGGTTTGTCCGCATCGCTGGTCGGGCTCGGCCTTGCCCGCTTCTCCTACACGCCCCTGATCCCGGCTTTGATCGCCGCAAAATGGTTCAGCCCATCCGACGTCGTCTATCTCGGCGCCGGGAACCTCGCCGGCTATCTCGCCGGCGCACTCGCAGCACGAGCGCTTGCCACCCGCATCGGCACAGTCCGCGCGTTAAGGGCGATGATGCTGCTCGCCACTCTCTCCTTCTTCGCCAGCTCGGCTCCGTTGTCGTTCAGCTGGTTTTTCGCGTGGCGTTTCCTCGCCGGTCTCACCGGCGGCATCATCATGGTGCTGGCGGCGTCCGTCATTCTGCCGCATATCTCGGCCGCGCGGCGCGGCATCGTCGGCGGTGTGATCTTCGCCGGGGTCGGCCTCGGGGTCGCGGCATCGGGCACGCTGGTGCCATTGTTGCTGCAACAGGGTTTGCAGCAGAGCTGGTATGGCCTCGGCATGCTCTCCGCCCTGCTCACGCTCGCGGGTTGGTGGAACTGGCCTGCTGAGACCAGGGCCGATGCTGCGCCTTCGCATCAAGCCAAACCCCATCGCGCCTCGCCGGCCGCCCGCGCGCTGCTGGTCCAGTATGGCCTTAATGCGGTGGCGCTGGTGCCGCACATGGTGTTCATCGTCGACTTCGTAGCGCGCGGCCTTGGCCAGGGCATTGCCGCAGGATCGCGCTATTGGGTGCTGTACGGCCTCGGCGCGATCGTCGGCCCGCTGGTCACCGGTCATCTCGGCGACCGCTCAGGTTTCGGCCCGGCGCTCCGCGCGGCCTTCCTGATCGAGGCGGCCGCGGTGCTGCTCCCGACCGTCAGCACCGCACCGCTCTCACTGATCGTGTCGAGCGTCGTGGTCGGCGGCTTCACGCCCGGCATCGTACCGCTGGTTCTGGGGCGCATCCATGAGCTCGTGCCTCACTCCAGCCAACAGCAACGCGCGATATGGAGCCATGCCACCACCAGCTTTGCGCTGTTCCAGGCGGCCGCCGCCTACGGCTTCTCCTGGATCTACGCCCAGACGGGCGGCGATTATCTGGCGCTGTTCGGCCTCGGCGGCGGCGCTGTGATGCTGGCGCTCGCGATCGATCTTGGGTTCGCGCTCACCACGCGCAAGGCATAGCTGCCAGCGAGCGGCGCGATCAGGAATATTGCATCACGCCGTCGTCGATCCGGCCGAAGCGCAGGGACACGATGTCGAGCGCATAGTTCTGGTGCAGCCGCCACGGCCGCTTGGAGCCCTGCTTCGGCAGCATTGCGACCGAGCGCTGCACGTAGCCCGAGGTGAAATCGAGCGAGGGCTGCGCGGCGACTTCAGGATCGTCATTGTGCGGCATGCACTGGCGGAAATTATGCCGGTCCATGTAGTTGATGAGACGGCAGACATATTCGCAGGTGAGATCGCATTTCAGCGTCCAGGATGCATTGGTGTAGCCGAACGCCGAAGCCATGTTCGGCACGTCGGCATACATCATGCCCTTGTAGGTCAGCGTCTTGGCAAAATCGACGGCACGACCGTCGACGCTGACCTCGAGGCCGCCGACGACCTGCAGCACCAGGCCGGTCGCCGTCACGACGATGTCGGCTTTGAGCTCGCGGCCGTCCTTGAGGCGGATGCCGTCATGCGTGAACGTATCGATCTCGCTGGTGACGACGCCGGCGCGCTGCTCGCGGATCGCCTTGAACAGGTCGCCGTCGGGCACCAGGCAGAGCCGCTGGTCCCAGGGATTGTAGCGCGGCGTGAAATGGGTCGCGACGTCGTAGTCGGAGCCGAGCGCCATCCGCACGCCCTTGAGGATGAGGTCCTTCACCTTCGCAGGCCTGCGTCGGCTGAGCTGGAAGAAGAACATTCCCCACATCACGTTGCGCCAGCGGATCAAATGATAGGCGAGCCGCGCCGGCAGATTGCGGCGCAGCTTGTTGGCGACGGGATCCTGCGCCGGCCGCGAGACGACATAGGTCGGCGAACGCTGCAACATGGTGACCTGCGCAGCCTTCCTGGCAAGCTCCGGCACCAGCGTCACCGCGGTCGCGCCGGATCCGATCACGATGACGCGCTTGCCCGCATAGTCGATATCCTCGGTCCATTTCTGCGGATGCACGATGCGGCCGGTGTAGTCCGCAACGCCCTTGAACTTCGGCGTGTAGCCCGCGTCGTATTTGTAATAGCCCGAGCACATGAACAGGAAATTGCAGGTGAACCGAACGAGCTCGCTCGCGCCCTCGCCCGCGATGCGCTCGGCCTCGACGGTCCAGCGCGCCTCACTTGTCGACCACGAAGCGCGCTTGACGCGGTGACGATAGCGGATGTGCCTGTCGATGCCGTTCTCGGACGCGGTCTCGCGCACATAGTTCAGGATCTGCGGCCCGTCGGCGATCGCCTTCGGATCGGTCCACGGCTTGAAGGAGTAGCCGAGCGTGAACATGTCGCTGTCGGAGCGGATGCCGGGATAGCGGAACAGGTCCCAGGTGCCGCCGATGCAGTCGCGCCCCTCGAGGATGACGTAGCTCTTGGCCGGGCACTTCGTCTGCAAATGATAGCCCGCGCCGATGCCTGATAGCCCGGCGCCGACGATCAGCACGTCGACATGTTCTGGTTGCATGGTTTCCTCCGCCGCCGGCGAGTGTCCGCCCGCCGCCGCTGGCCGTCAATCGGCAATCAGCCGTTCTGCAACTGAAAAGCGAGCCGAATTCCATGCGCCGAAACAACGAAGCCCCGGACTGCTCCGGGGCTTCGCGTCGGTGATCGATCAGATCGGTGGATCAGTAGCGGTAGTGATCTGACTTGTACGGACCTTCCTGCTTCACGCCGATATAGTCGGCCTGGTCCTTGCGCAGCTCGGTGAGCTTGACGCCGATCTTGGCGAGGTGCAGGCGCGCGACCTTCTCGTCGAGCGTCTTCGGCAGCACGTAGACCTTCTTCTCGTACTTGCCGTCCTTGTTGTTGGCGAACAGCTCGATCTGCGCCAGCGTCTGGTTGGTGAAGGATGCCGACATCACGAAGGACGGATGGCCCATGGCGTTGCCGAGGTTCACGAGGCGGCCTTCCGACAGCATGATGATGCGGTGCTTGTCGGGGAATTCGATCTCGTCGACCTGCGGCTTGATGTTGGTCCACTTCAGATTGCGGAGCGCCGCGATCTGAATCTCGTTATCGAAGTGACCGATGTTGCAGACGATGGCGCGATCCTTCATCGCGCGCATGTGCTCGATGGTGATGATGTCCTTGTTGCCGGTGGCGGTGACGAAGATGTCGGCGCGGGGCGCGGCGTCTTCCATGGTCACGACCTCGTAGCCCTCCATCGCGGCCTGCAGCGCGCAGATCGGATCGACTTCCGACACCATGACGCGGCAGCCGGCCTGGCGCAGCGAGGCCGCCGAGCCCTTGCCGACGTCGCCGAAGCCGGCGACCATCGCCACCTTGCCCGACAGCATCACGTCGGTGCCGCGGCGGATGCCGTCGACCAGCGATTCACGGCAGCCATAGAGGTTGTCGAACTTCGACTTGGTCACGCTGTCGTTGACGTTGATGGCCGGCCACAGCAGCGTGCCCGCCTTCTGCATGTCATAGAGACGATGCACGCCCGTGGTGGTCTCTTCGGAAACGCCCTTGATGCTCTTGGCGATGCCGGCGAAGTAGCCCTTCGGCTTCTCCTTGAGCTGCTTCTTCAGAAGTGCGAAGAAGACTTCCTCTTCCTCGGAGCCGGGCTTGTCGAGGAAGGCGGCGTCGCCGTTCTCGGCGCGCAGGCCGAGATGGACGTACATGGTGGCGTCACCACCGTCGTCGAGGATCATGTTCGGGTGACCGCCGCCGTGCCAGTCGAACAGCTTTGCGGTGTAGTCCCAGTACTCGGTCAGCGTCTCGCCCTTGACGGCGAAGACGGGAATGCCGGCGGCCGCGATCGCGGCGGCAGCATGATCCTGCGTCGAATAGATGTTGCAGGAGACCCAGCGAATGTCGGCGCCGAGCGCTGCCAGCGTCTCGATCAGCACGCCGGTCTGGATCGTCATGTGCAGGGAGCCGGCGATGCGCGCGCCCTTCAGCGGCTGCTTCGGGCCGAACTCCTCGCGGGTGGCCATCAGGCCGGGCATCTCGGTCTCGGCGAGCGAGAGCTCCTTGCGGCCGAAATCGGCGAGCGAAATGTCCTTGACGATGTAATCGGTGAAGCCGGGCTTGGCGTTCATAGGGGGTTCCTGTCTGTTTGGCTCGTCATTCCGGGCCGCTCGCGACAAGAGCGAACCCGGAATCCGTAAGGTTCGAGATTCCGGGTTCGCCGCTGTCGCGGCGCCCCGGAATGACGCAAGAGAACTAGAGCGCGCGCTTGAGCTGCTCGACGAGGTCGGTCTTCTCCCAGGAGAAGCCGCCCTCGTTGTCGGGCGTGCGGCCGAAATGGCCGTAGGCCGCGGTGCGCGCGTAGATCGGGCGGTTGAGGTCGAGATGGGTGCGGATGCCGCGTGGCGTCAGATCCATCGCCTGCGCCGCCGCCTTCTCGAGCTGCTCCTCCGGCACCTTGCCGGTGCCGTGGGTATCGATGTAGATCGACAGCGGGCGCGCCACGCCGATGGCGTAGGCGAGCTGGAGCGTGCAGCGGTCGGCAAGACCGGCGGCAACGATGTTCTTGGCGACGTAGCGCGCGGCATAGGCCGCCGAACGATCGACCTTGGTCGGATCCTTGCCGGAGAACGCGCCGCCGCCATGCGGCGCCGCGCCGCCATAGGTGTCGACGATGATCTTGCGGCCGGTCAGGCCGGAGTCGCCATCGGGACCGCCGATGTAGAACTTGCCGGTCGGGTTGATGTGCCAGATCGTCTTCGACGTGATCCAGTCTTTCGGCAGTGCCTCGCGCACATAGGGCTCGACGATGTCGCGCACCTGCTTGGAGGTGAGGTCCTCGATCAGATGCTGGTGCGAAACCACGATCTCGCGCACGCCGACCGGCTTGCCGTTCTCGTACTGCACCGTGACCTGGCTCTTGGAATCCGGACCGAGCACCTTCTCCTTGCCGGAGTGACGGGCTTCGGAGATCAGGCGCAGGATCTTGTGGGCGTAGAAGATCGGCGCCGGCATCAGATCGGGCGTCTCGTTGGTGGCGTAACCGAACATGATGCCCTGGTCGCCCGCGCCTTCTTCCTTGACCTCGCCCGGCTGCAACGCATCGACGCCCTGGGCGATGTCGGCCGACTGCGGATGCAGCAGGATCTCGATGTCGCAGGTCTTCCAGTGGAAGCCCTCCTGCTCATAGCCGATGTCCTTGATCGCGCCCCGGACGACGCTC
>NZ_AJQE01000195.1 GCF_000261685.1 Bradyrhizobium genomosp. I (2014)
CCACCGACTTCGGACCGCGGGTCTCACCGGCAATCACCACCTTGTTGGTGGTCGCGAGCGTCTCGCAGGCGGCGCGAATCTGCCAGGGATCGATGCCGGCCTTCGGCCCTTCACGATAGAACAGATCGACGATCTCATCGGAGATCCGGTCACAAACCTTGTCCGGATGGCCCTCGGACACGGACTCGCTGGTGAAGAGATAGGACGCGCGCATCAGTAACCCCTTGTTCCGCCACTAGCCGGCGGGCGTTTGCGATGTTCACTTTTGATGATGTCAATCACGCCGACGCGAGATGACGTAGGATTCGTCGAGAAACCAGAGCCCATTGTACTTTCGCAGCACATCCCTGGCGGCATCCAGGGTGCGGCCGTTTTGAGTCATTTCCGTCAACCGGTCGTCCTCAATCTGAGCGACATACACCGCCGCATTCCACGCTGCAAAGGCCGTCGAGGTTCCGATGGTACCCGTGACCTCGTTGGGCAGCGCTTCCATATCATACCTGAAGATCGAACGGTTGTCCGCGTAGGCATTAAAGTTTAAGTCGCGGCCCACCGATCCAAGTTCATACTTAACTGCGCGCAATAGCTCATGGCGGCTCACGGAGAAAGGATTTTCTCCAGGCCAGATCGCCTGGATCATTTCCATGCCCGGATCCTGGCCGTGGGAGTGGATTCCGATCAGCCGCCCCCCCGGTCGAAGCGCCCGCGCCAGGGGTGCAATGATGCGCTTGGCGCGGAAATTGACCGAGGACAGGGCCCGGTAGGGCTGGGAAGCGATGACGAGGTCGAAATTGGCCTCGGTCTGGCCCGGCCGCGGAATGGTCGAATCCAGGAGGAATCTGTGGTCCTCGCGATAGAGCACGAGGACGACGGGCCGCTCGTAGAGCGGCATGGCCGTGCGGGGGCTGATCGCGGCGCGCCAGTTCTGTTCCAGGAACGGCCTCAGCTCCGCGATCTGCTGCTCGAACTCGCCCGACGAAGCGCCGCGGAGCGGGACCTCGTGCCAGACGATGGCAGCCGCCGCCGCAGGCGATGCCGGCGTGAGCCAGGGCGCCTCCGCGTAGAACATGTTGGTGAAGACGAATACCGACGCCGGATGCTCGAAAATGCGGTCCGGCACCTTCTCCAAGGTCAGGCGCAGGTCCTCCAGGCTGAGCTCTTTGCCGGCGACGTAGAACGGCATGTGCGGGAAGCGCTGGTGCGTTGCGCGCAGCACCCGCGCCAGCACCGTGCCGTCGCCGACGCCGGCGTCGAACAGGCGCAGGGCCGGCGGGCGCGGATGGATGGAGGCCAGCTCCAGCGCGACCCTGTCCGCAATCACCCGCTTTTCGCTGCAGGTGTGGACGAACAGCAGATATTTCTGGCGGTTCTCGAAGAAGCGGAAATTGCCGCGCGGATCGCGCTTTTCCGGCGGGACCTGAAGTCCCCGCGGCGGCGGCACGCCGCCGGCCATCGATGCGGCCATATAGGCCTGGATCCGCTCCAGCGTGTCGATGGTGATGCGTTTTCCCTCGCGCAGACGATGCACGAGCTTCCCATCATTCACCGCGCGCCGGCCGAACGTCGATTCCGCCATGTCCGCCTTGCGGCAGAACTCCGTGATCTGGCTCAGGATTTCGTCGTTCTTCATGGGTGGGAAGCGTTGGGCAGATGAATTGGGTCAGGCTTCCTAGCAAGTTCTGCCCACTTAGGGAATAGCGGGATCGAGGCGACCACGGCGAGCTGCCGCTTATCGCGTCCACGGCGGCGCGGGCACGCCGCTCGCAACGGCGAAGGTGCTAAAACGTCGTGCTCCTCGGCTCTCGCGCCATGTCGGCAAGCCGGCCTGGAGCTGCAGCAGGTGGTGAAACGGGTGCGGACTGAGTGTCGCGGCAGCGAGGAACACGCAGGAGCCGTGGTCGAACTCGTCGCTGCTCGGCGAGGTTTATTTGGCGGAGAAGTGAGGGCCTGGGTTCGAGCGGCCCCGCATGTCGCTTTGCTCATGCGGGCTACGGCCTCGCGCTTCACTCGGTGTCATCGCCCGGCTTGACCAGGCGATCCAATACTTCGTGACGTCAGTGATTGAGCCGAGAAGCCGCGACGGACTGGATTCCCCGCTTTCGCGGGGAATGACAGTGAACATGTGGTGAGGCCTCGCCGTACTCATGCGCCGGAGCGCGTACGCGTCAATTGCCCCACACTTCCTTCGCGATCTCGACCGCAAGGCTGAGCTTGGCCCATTGCTCCTCCTCGGAGAGAATGTTGCCTTCCTCGGTCGAGGCGAAGCCGCATTGCGGGGAGAGTGCGAGCTGCTCCAAGGGAGCGAACTTGGCGGCTTCCTCCAGGCGGCGCTTGATGTCGTCCTTCTTCTCGAGCTGCCCGAATTTCGAGGTGATGACGCCGACCACGACGACCTTGTTACCCTTGGGCAGGAAGCGGAGCGGCTCGAAGCCGCCGGCGCGGTCGCTGTCGTATTCCAGGAAGTAGCCATCGTAATTGGTGCCGGCGAGCATGGTCTCGGCGACCGGCTCGTAGCCGCCCGAGGAGATCCAGGTCGAGCGGAAATTCCCGCGGCAGACATGTGTCGTCACCACCATGTCGGCCGGCTTCTCGGCCAGCGCGTAGTTGATGATGCGCGCATAGATCTGCTGCAGGCCGTCCGGATTGTCGCCGCGCTCACGCGCCTTCTGCAATTCGTCCTGCGAGCAGAGATAGGCCCAGACGGTATCGTCGAACTGGAGATAGCGGCAACCGGCGTCGTAGAACGCCTTCACCGCCTTGCGGTAGGTCTTGCCGAGATCCTCGTAGAAGGCGTCGAGATCGGGATAGACGTCCTTGGAGATCGACTTGCGGCCGCCGCGGAAGTGGAGCACCGCCGGCGATGGAATCGTCATCTTGGCGGTGACGTGGGCCTGGTCGGCGTACTTCTTGAGGAAGCGGAAGTGATCCAGCATCGGGTGGTTGTCGGGAAAGTCCAGCTTGCCGATGACGCGGACCGCATCGTGCCGGGTCTGCACGCCCGCGAACTGGATACCGGTGTCGGGGTGGAACAGCTCGCAGCCGGTGAGCTTGGCCAGGAAGTCGAAATGCCACCAGGAGCGGCGGAATTCGCCATCGGTCGCGAGCTTCAGGCCGATCGAGGCCTGCTTGTGCACGACCTTCTCGATCTCCATGTCCTCGATCTTGCGCAGATCGTCGGCCGAGATCTCGCCCTTCTCGAGCCTGGCGCGCGCGTCCTTGATCTTGGCCGGACGCAAGAGACTGCCGACCTCGTCGGCGCGGAAGGGGGCTCTGGTTCGCTGCATTCTTGTGTCTCCCGAAATTTCAGTCGGCGCTCGTTGTACTCCCTCCCCCCGCCTGCGTGGAGAGGCGAAGATCAGTGGGCCGCCCCTGCGACGCCGAGATGGCGCTCCAGGACCGAGGGGTCGGCCTTCAGCGCGGCGCTCGGGGCGTCGTGGACGATCGTTCCGCGCTCCAATATCACAACGCGGTCGGCCAGCCCCAGAATCTTTTGGGCATTCTGTTCGACGATGATCGAGCAGATGCCCCCGGACCGGGTGATGGTCCCGATTGCCTTCAGCAGCTCCTCGACGATGATTGGGGCAAGACCCTCCGTCGGCTCGTCCAGCAGCAGGACCTTCGGGTTGAGCGTGAGTGCGCGGCCGATCGCCAGCATCTGCTGCTCGCCGCCGGAGAGCTGGTTGCCAAAGTTGCTCCGCCGCTCCTTCAGCCGCGGGAACATCTGGTAGACCTTCTCGACCGTCCAGGGGCCGGGCTGCGCCACCGCCGTCATGTTCTCTTCCACCGTGAGCGAGCGGAAGATGTTGCGCTCCTGCGGCACCCAGCCGATGCCGGCGCGCGCCCGCTGGTCGGGCCGGAGCGAGGTGACATCCGCGCCTGCAAGCGCGACCGCCCCAGAGAAGCGGCGGGTGACGCCGACGATGGAATTGATCAGCGTGGTCTTGCCGGTGCCGTTGCGCCCGAGCAGCGCCAGCACCTGCCCCTCGGCGAGGCGCAGGGACATGTTCGGAAGCACCACCGCTTCGCCATAGCCGGCGCGAAGTGAATCGATCGCGAGCAGGTCAGACATTGACCGCCTCCTCGCCAAGATAGACCGCCTTCACCTGCGGATCGCGCGCGACCTGTTCGGGCGGCCCCTCCGTCAGCAGCGCGCCCGAGACCAGCACCGAGATGCGGTCTGCGAACGAGAAGACGAGGTCCATGTCGTGCTCGATCAGGAGCACGGTGACGTCGCGCGGCAGCGCGCCGACGACGGCGAGAATGTCGTGGCGCTCGCTCTCGGGAACGCCGGCGGCGGGTTCGTCCAGCAGCAGCACGCGCGGCTTGGCCGCGATCGCGACCGCGATCTCGAGCAGGCGCTGCTTACCGTAAGGCAGCGTCACGGTCTGCTCGTTCATGACGTCGAGCAGGTGGAAGCGCGTCAGGAGGTCGGCGATCTCGCCGTTGACATCGTTGCGCGTGCCCATCCGCCGCCACCAGTCGCCGCCATGGCCGAGGCGCTCGGAAACGGCGAGACCGATGGTCTCGAGCGGGGTCAGGTCGGGATAGAGCTGGTTGATCTGGAAGGTGCGCGATAGGCCGCGCAGCACGCGCTTGTGCACGGGCAGATCGGTGATGTCCCGGCCTTCCAGCAGGATTCGGCCCGAGTTCGGCTTCAGCACGCCGGTGAGCTGGTTGATGACCGTGGTCTTGCCGGCGCCGTTCGGGCCGATCAGCGCGTGGCGGGCGCCCTGCTCGATCTTCAAGGACAGGTCCCGGGTGACGCGCAGGCCGCCGAACTGCTTTTCGAGATTCTTCGTTTCGAGCGCGATGGTCATGCGTCGCTCTCCGGCACGGCGACGACGGCCTTGCGCCCGGCCACCTGCCTGACGATCAGGTTGGGCACATAGAGCACCCAGCGGTGCAGGCGCTGGCGGCCGACCAGCACGATCACGACCAGCACGAGTCCGATCCAGAACTGCCAGTATTGCGGGGTGATGGTGGAGAACAATTCCTGGAGCATGCGGAAGATCACCGCGCCGATCAGGCCGCCATAGAGATAGCCGGTGCCGCCGATGACGAGGACCAGCATCAGGTCGGCGGATCGCTCGAAGGCGAACACATCGAGCGAGGCGATCGCCGTAGTCTGGGTGAACAGCGCGCCCGCGATGCCGGCATAGAAGGCGGCCAGCGTGTAGATCGCGATCAGGCGGCGGTTGACCGGAATGCCGATGGCGGCCGCCCGCAGCGGATTGTTCTTGATCGCTCGCAGCGACAGACCGAACGGCGAATGCACGACGCGGCGGGCGAACAGGAAGAGGAGGAACAGCACGGCCAGCGAATAGAAGAAGCCGGCCTTGCCGAACATGTCGAACGGAATTTGCCCGAAGATCGGCTGCATCTCGATGCCCTGCAGGCCGTCGGTGCCGCCCGTGATGTTGGAGAAGCGCTCGGCGAGCGCTTCCAGCAGCAGCGCGATTCCGAGCGTGACCATCAGCCGGGTCAGGTCGACGCCGCGGATCACCAGGAAGCTGGTGGCGAAGCCGAGCACCATCGCGGCAAGACCTGCGACGATGAGCGCGAGCACGGGCTCGTTGACGATGCCGTGCAAGGCAAGCAGCCCCGCGGCATAGGCGCCGACGCCGAAGAACGCGGCGTGGCCGAGCGAGACGATGCCGGCATAGCCGAGGATGAGATCGAGCGACATCGCGAACAGCGCAAGCCGCAGGATGTCGGTCATGATCAGATAGCGCGTGGGGAATGCGAAACCGCAGGCCAGCACGAGCAGCCAGAAGACGATTTCGCCGTAGTGCCACCGCGCCTGGCGCTGGGCATGATAACCGACGTCGGAAGAATCGCTCATTGGCGAACTCAACGCGCGGCCGTGCGACCGAACAGGCCGTTCGGGCGCCAGATCAGGATCACGATCATCATGGTGTAGATCACGAACGGTCCCATCTTCGGCACGTAATATTTGCCGGCGACGTCGCCGATGCCGAGCAGGAGCGAGGCCAGGAACGGACCGGTGATCGAGGAGGACCCGCCCACGGTGACCACGATCAGGAAGTAGATCATGAACTTCAGCGGAAAATAGGGATCGAGGCCGAGGATCTCCGCGCTCAGCGCGCCGCCGAGGCCCGCGAGCCCGCAACCAAAGGCAAAGGTGAAGGCGAACACCTGCGGCACGTTGATGCCGAGGCCGCTGGCGGCGCGGGGGTCGTCAACCGCGGCGCGCAGGCGGCTGCCGAAGCGCGTTTTGGCCAGCACCATCTGAAGCGCGATGGTCAGCAGGCCGCAGATCACGATGATCATCAGCCGGTAGCGGCCGATGCCGACGCCGAACAGGTCGAACTGACCCTGGAGCGCGGCCGGCAAATTGATGAACACCCGCGACGAGCCCTGGATGTAGTCGACCGCAGCAACCGACATGAAGGTCAGGCCGATCGTGAACAGAACCTGGTCGAGATGGCTGCGCGCATAGAGGTGGCGGTACAGCGTACGTTCGAGCACGATGCCGATTGCGGCCGCGAATACGAAGGCGAGCGGCAGGGCTGCGAAGAATGGCCAGCCCATCCGGTTGACCAGCACCATGCAGACATAACCGCCGGCCATGGCGAACGCGCCATGGGCGAGATTGACGAAGTTCATCAGGCCGAGCGTGACCGCAAGCCCGCAGGCGAGCACGAACAACAGCATGCCGTAGGCAACGCCGTCGAACAGGTTGGTGAGGATTGCGGTCATCGGAGGCAGGTGAACCTTGGTATTCACTCGTCATTCCGGGGCAGCGCGGAGCGCTGAACCCGGAATCCATTTCAACAAATTCGAGATCCCCGATGCGCGCTAAGCGCGCTCGGGGATGACGCGCTTTCGCGCGTCACTTCTTGGTCTTGCCGAGGTCCTTGACGGCTTCGAAGGTCGCGAACTCGACGTTGTAGAGTTCGCCGTCGACCTTTTCGACCTTGCGGATATAGATGTTCTGCACGATGTCGCGGGTCTCGGGATCGATCGAGATGGGGCCGCGCGGGCTCTCCCACTTCTGGCCCTTCATGGCTTCGATCAGCTTGTCGCCATTGGTATCGCCGCCCGTCTTCTTCAGTGCCTCGTAGATCAGGTGGATGCCGTCATAGCCGCCCACGGCCATGAAGCCCGGACGGTTGCCGAAGGCCTTCTTGTAGGCTGCGACGAAATCCTTGTTCATCTGCGAGGGATGCGCCGCGGAATAGAGGTGCGCAGTGACGGTGCCAAGCACGGCGTCGCCCATGTTGTTGAGGAGGTCGTCGTCGGTGACATCGCCCGGCCCGATCACCTTGATGCCGGCCTTGTCGAGGCCGCGCTCGGCATATTGCTTCATGAAGTTGCCGCCCTGGCCCGCCGGCACGAACACGAAGATGGCGTCGGGCTTGGCATCCTTCATGCGCTGCAGGAACGGCGCGAAATCGGGGTTTTGCAGAGGCACCTTGACCTCTTCGACCACCTCGCCACCGCCCGCGGTGAAATGCTGCTTGAAGAAGTTCAGCGCGTCATTTCCCGGCGCATAGTCCGAGGTCAGCGTCGCCACCTTCTTGATGCCGTTCTTCGCCGCCCAGTCGCCGATGATGGTGGAGGACTGCGCCAGCGTGAAGCTGGTGCGCACGATATAGGGCGAGCGCTCGGTGATGATGGAGGTGCCGGCCGCCATCACGACTTCCGGAATCTTCGCCTGCGTGGCGAGCGGCGCGGCGGCAAGCGCGGCCGGCGTGACGCCGAAGCCGGCGATGAAATTGACCTTGTCGTTGACGATCAGTTCCTGCGCGGCGGTCTTGGTCTTGTCCGGGATCGCGGCGTCGTCCTTGACGATGATCTCGACCTTCTTGCCGGCGACGGTGTCGCCCTTCTGCTGCATGTAGAGCTTGATCGCGTTCTCGATCTGCTTGCCGGTCGAGGCCTGGCCGCCGGTCATCGGCAGGATCAGACCGACCTTGACGCTGTCCGCGGCCCTGGCGGGCGCGAGGCCGGCGAGGCCTGCCATGGCCACAATGGCAGCGGCCCAAGCCGCCTTGGAAGCCGCCTTGGAAGTCACCTTGGAAGCCGCCGTATGAGGCAGTTGTTTGCGTTCGAACATCGGATGTCCCTCCCCTTCATTCCAGACTCTTGTGCCCTGGGCCGAGTGCCCGGCCCTTGCCTTGATTTTAGCCCGCGTGCGAGCGCTCTCGCGCGCCACATGGGCGTCTTTCGCGCCCTCCTTGTCAATCGGACGTTTGGCGGCCTTCGGCGCAGGCCTCGCGTTCCGACCGGGAGCGGCGCCGCGGTTACGTCGGAACAACTCGATCGCAATCGCGCTCATTTGTACGAATGTACAAACAAAATGGACTTGTCAACGAAAACCCCTGCCGCGGAGCAAGCCATGTTGTCGCGAGCCTCGCACCGAGTCTAGGAACGGCAGGGATCGCGTGCATGGAGGATTTTGTCTTTCTTTTGCAGAATCTGAACATCCGCGCACCTCATGCGGTCGCAACTCGGTAATAAATTACCCACCTCGAATAAGTCTATTTTACCTTGTTGAAGGCTACTCCTCTTCCCGCCGGCCCGAGCCGGCGTCCAATGACCGAACACGCGTGCCCCCACAATGCCCAGGACTCTTCGTTCCGCCCTCGTCCTCGTTGCGCTCGCCGCGGGGCTATCCGGCTGCGGGACGGTCAACGAAAAACTCTCGGCCGGCATGGGCGACTACGTCCCGCAATGGGCCGGCGGCCTTCCCGCCGATGCTCCGCCGCGACCGGGCACACCGCAATACGACGCCTACATGAAGGAACGCGAACGCAAGCGGCTGCTGCCGGCCGCGGATCGCGAAAAGGAAGAGCAGGCCCAGAAGGGCGCGACGGGGACGACGTCGGCCGGCACGGTGCGGTAGGCCGTCATTCCGGGGCGATGCGTCAGCATCGGACCCGGAATCTCGAGATTCCGGGTTCGCCTCTTTGAGGCGCCCCGGAATGACAGCGCATCAATCCACGAACACCACGGTTTTGCGGCCGTTGAGGATGACGCGGTCATCGAGATGGTAGCGGATGGCCCGTGCCAGCACGCGGCGCTCGATGTCCCGGCCCTTGCGGACCAGGTCTTCCGGCGTATCGCGATGGCTGATGCGCTCGACGTCCTGATCGATGATCGGGCCCTCGTCGAGGTCGCGCGTGACGTAATGCGCGGTGGCGCCGATCAGCTTGACGCCGCGCTCATGCGCCTGGTGATAGGGCTTGGCGCCCTTGAAGCCCGGCAGGAACGAGTGGTGGATGTTGATGCAGCGCCCCGACAGCTTCGCCGAGAGATCGTCCGACAGGATCTGCATGTAGCGGGCGAGCACCACGAGGTCGGTCTTCGTGCTGGCGACGAGATCGAGGATCTGCCCCTCCTGCTCGCGCTTGGTCTCCCTGGTAACAGGCAGGTGATGGAACGGGATGCCGCCCAAATCGAGCCCGGCATAGACCTCGCGCGGATGGTTGGAGACGATCGCGGTGGGGATCATCGGCAATTCGCCGGTGCGCCAGCGATAGAGGATGTCGACCAGGCAGTGGTCGGATTTCGACACCAGCAGCATCACCTTGCGATGCGCAGCCCGGTCGCGCATCTGCCACTCCATGCCGAAACGCTCGGCGATCGCGGCAAAGCCGGTCTGGAGCGCCGACAGCCCCACCGCGAGGTCGGCCGCAGTGAACACCACCCGCATGAAGAATTTCTGGGTCTCGACGTCGTCGAACTGCTGGGCGTCGAGGATGTTCTGTCCGTTGTGGGCGAGGAACGTCGACACCGCCGAGACGATGCCGGGGCGATCCGGACAGGACAGGGTCAGGACATATTGATGGTCGGGCATGGCTCTTGATGAAGGTTTGGGCAAATGAAGCGGAACGACCCGCGATTTGCGCCCCGCTCTAGCACTGACCCACTCTTGCGCCAATCCCGGGCGCAGAGTCAGGATGAACGTATCATTGCGATTTTGACCGGAGCACGCCCATGGCCGACCGCTTGAACGGCACCCGCATCCTGATCCTGGAAACGCGCGAGGAGGCGCAGTTTTCGAAGCTTCTGGCCGAGCAAGGCGCCGAAGTCGTGCAGTGCCCAATGTTCACCATTCACGACGCGCCGGACCCGGCCCCGGTCGAGGCCTGGATCCGCCGCGCGATCGACAAGCCGTTCGATGACCTCGTGTTGCTGACAGGTGAAGGCCTGCGGCGGATCATGAAGCTCGCCGTCGCTCGTGGCCTCGATCAGGCCCTCGTGGCAGCGCTTGCCAAATCGCGAAAATTCACCCGCGGCCCGAAGCCCGGCAAGGCGCTGCGCGAGGTTGGCCTCGATGCGCAGCAGACCACGGAGAAGCCGACCACCGAGGGCGTGATCGAGATGCTGGGCAGGCTCGGCCTGAAGGGCCACCGTCTCGGTCTCCAGCTCTATCCGGACAAGGACCACAGCGCGCTGACCGGCGCGCTTGCCGAGCAAGGCGCCGAGGTCGATACCGTGCTGCCCTACGTCTACGATTCCAAGGCGGCAGATGCCAACATCGTCGCCGCGATCGACGCCATGGCCGAGGGGCGGATCGATTCCATCGCGCTGACCAATCTCGGCCAGGTCCGCCGCCTGTTCGAGGCCGCGAAAGCGCATGGCAGCGAGGCGCGCCTTCGCGCCGGGCTCGAGCGGACGCTGATCGCCTCGATCGGCCCGGCGGTCTCGGGCGAGCTCGCCGCGCACGGATTGCGCGCCGACGTCTCGCCGGCGGAAGATCATTATTTCATGCGCCCACTGATCTCGGCGATGGCTGCCGCACTCGCCGAGAAACGACCGAGGGTGGCGGGTTAGTCGCCAAGATTCATCGCCAAGATTCCTAGCCTGCCACCTGCGAGGCGGCCGACATCAGCTCCTGTGGACTCGGCGCTCCGAACATGCGCTGGCCGCCGCCGGGAACCTCGGTGAACGTCCAGCGCACGATCCCTTCGCGGTCGAGCAGGAACTGGCCAAACAGCTGCCCCGTACCTGTTGCCGCCATACGCTCGTCGGCTTCGGTCATCTCGTAACCGTCCTTCTTGTTGAGGTACTCCGCGGCTGCCGGCCGGATCATCGGGCTGGGCAACTCGCCGGGCATATCCACTTGCATGCTCATGACCACGTCCATGCCCACCTTGCGTGGCCACTCGGTTTCGTTCTCCGTGAACTCGATATTAGGCAGGCCGAATGCGCGGTGCGAGACCCGATCGGGGTCGGACGCGGCGAGCAGATTGGGCAATGGATGATAGCGGAAATAGAGCCGCGCCCGGTCGATCGGCGTGTTGACGACCGTGAGACTTTCGATGCCTTTCTCGTGCAGCGCGGCGTCAAGTTGCGCCTGCGCCGCGATATGGCGTCGGCAGAACGGACAGTGCAGACCTCGAAACAGGCCCACCAGGATTGGACTATGCCCCCGATAATCTTCGAGCGCGATCTTTCCGTCGCGCGTGATGGCGTCCAGGACGATATTCGGCGCGCGATCGCCCGGCTGGAGCGGTCCATCGACATGATGTTCTGACATGCTTGAACTCCCTCACGTTAGCTAACCTTATCTATGCTGCCACCTGCGACGCAGCCGACATCAACTCTTGAGGGCTCGGCGCCTCGAACAGGCGCTGCCCGCCGTCTGGAATCTCGGTAAAGCTCCAGCGCACAATCCCCTCGCGGTCGAGCAGAAACTGCCCGAATAACTGACCCAAGCCGGTCGCTTCCATGCGCTTGTCGGCCTCCGTGATCTCGTAACCGTCCTTGTTATTGAGGTACTCAAACGCCGCCAGTCGATTCATCGGCTCGGGCAATTCGCCTGGAATATCGACCTGCATTCTCCTCACCACATCCATGCCCACCTTGCGCGGCCACTCGGTTTTGCTCTCGGTAAATTCAAGGTTAGGCAAGCCGAATGCGCGGTGCGAGATCCGCTCGGGATCGGACGCGGCGAGCAGATTGGGCAGCGGATGATAGCGGAAATAGAGTCGTGCGCGCTCGATTGGGGTGTTGACGACCGTGAGACTCTCGACGCCTTTCTCGTGCAGGGCGGCGTCAAGTTGCGCCTGTGCCGCGATATGGCGTCGGCAGAACGGGCAGTGCAGGCCTCGAAACAGACCGACCAATATCGGACTCTGCCCGCGATAGTCTTCGAGCGCGATTTTTCCGTGGCGCGTGATGGCATCCAGCACGACGTTAGGTGCACGATCGCCCGGCTGAAGTGGTCCACCAACATGGCTTTCGGACATGGTGAACTCCCTCACATTGGCTAGTCAAGGAACGGCAGTACGACCAGCCCTGCGGGATCGAGCCCGTGCCGGGCGCAGACATCATGGGCCAGCGCGAAATACCGCTCGGCCTCGGCCATGTCGCCTCGATCTAGGTTCAGTGTCGCAAGACCATCATAGCATGGAAACAGCTGCTGCGGCTCACCGGTCTCGCTCGCCACCTCGATGGCCTCGTTGTAGCAGCGCGCGGCCATGTCGGGGCGGAAGTGGCACTGATAGATCTGCCCGAGCACGATGAGGGGGACCGGGAGATGCTCGCGCTGATCGAGCGCGCGGTCGATCTCGATCGCCTTTTCGGCAGCCGGCACCCCCTCCTCGGTACACCTGTCCGTGAAAGTGCAACAGGCGACGGCAAGGTTGGCAAGAAGGCGCGCCTGAAAGCCGAGATCGCCGATACGACTCGCGACATCGAGGCCGCGCCGGCAAACCGCCATGGCTTGCGCCGGGTCGACGATCGTGTAGAGCACGCCAAGGTTGGTGTAGCCGCGGCACGCCACGTTGAGGAGGCCGGCGGCCTC
>NZ_AJQE01000196.1 GCF_000261685.1 Bradyrhizobium genomosp. I (2014)
CTCCACCTCGTTCACCGCCTCCTGGTGCCGCCCAAGCCGTGCCAGCGCAACCCCCTTGGTGTTGAGCGCCTCCGCAATGGCGCGCGCCGCCTCGAACCCGGCCTGCTCGCCCGCATCGCTCGGCACCGACCGCGCGTAGCCGAGCGCTTCGTCCGCCCACCGCGCGGCGGCGACGTGATCGCCCACACGGAACGCAAGACGGCCGCGCTCTTGCTGGAGATGAGCCCACTCCAAGAGGTGTGCCCACTCGATCGGCGCGCCGGTCTCGCCAAGCCGTTCAGCCGCCTCGGCATAATGCGTCTCTGCCCTGACGCGCTTGCCTGCGTCCCACAACAATCGACCGAGCTTGCGAAGAATGCGCGCCTCGCCGATGCGGTCCCCTGCCGTGCGGTGTCCCTCCAGCGCGCTCCGGTAGTGCTCCTCGGCGGTGCTTCGGCGGCCAGTCACGCAACAGAGATCCGCGACGCGCTCGTTCAGGATCAGGCGTTCGGGCTCCTGTTCGCCCGCGGTCGACAGCACGGCGAGGGATTGCTGATAGAAACGGACGGCATCGTCGTTGGCATAGCTCGCACGTGCGCGATCGCCGGCCGCGCGCAAATAGCGCGCGCCTTTCGACTTGCTCGCGCTCAGACTGAAGTGATGTCCGAGCAATATGAGATCCTCGAGCTGCTCGGGCTCCTTGCCATAGAGCCGCTCCAGCGCGGCGCCAATCCGTCCATGGAGCTCGACCCGACGCTGCAAGAGCAGATTTTGATAGATCACGTCCTGAAGCATGCTCTGCGTGAAGCGATAGGTCCGCAGCGACATCGAGCCCGAGCCCGCGACCTCCTCGATGACCTCGGCGTCGCACAGAAGTTCGAGCCCTGCCTCGACCCTTGCCGGCTCGGTTGCCGCCGCACCGAGAACAGCCGCATCAAAGCGCGGACCGATCACAGCAGCCTCCTGGGCCACTTGGCGCACCTGATGCGACAACCGGTCGAGGCGCGCCAGCAACAACGCCTGAATGCTTGCTGGAATATCGGCGGCGGCTTCATCCGATTTCATCCGCCACTGCGCGCCGTCACGCTCCAGGGCCCCGCCTTCGATGAGGCCGCGGATGATCTCCTCGAGGAAAAGCGGATTTCCGCCTGCGCGATCGAGGATTCGGGTGAACAAACGTCCCGGCGGCTCCCGCCAACCGTGACTGAAATATGCCGCGAGCAGCCTTCGTCCGTCGGCATCGCCAAGCGGAGACAGCCGAATGGTCGTGTGACTGATCCTGCTCGAACCGAACTGATCCACCAGCGCTGGCCGATGTGTAAATAGCAGCATCAGCCGCGTCCGCTCCAGCCGGTCCATCAGGAACCGCAACGCTTCAAGCGACACCGCGTCGGCCCAATGCAGATCCTCGACGATGATCAGAAGCGGCGACAAGGCGAGGCGGCGTTCGAAGACGGTACGGATCGCGAAGAAGATCTGCCGCCGGAGCTGTTCCGGTTCGACATGCCTGAGCACGGCGTTGGGATCGCCAAGGCCGAGAACATGCAAGTAGAGAGGCATCAGACGGTCGGCCTCCTCGGCCGCGAGGCCGAGCTCCGATAGCGCTTCCGAAACTTTCGCCTCTGCCTCCGCGGCGCCCGCCTTCTGTGCAATGCCATAGGCGCTGCGCAGCACGGCGGCGAGTGCTCCGTAGGATTGTTCGCCGAGCGGTGAGCAGGCCGCCCGCCGGATCGCCACGCCTGCGAAGCGATCCTCATCGCGCATGCGGGCGACGAATTCGTTCACCAGCCGCGTTTTCCCAATGCCCGCTTCGCCAACCAGCCGCACCAGTTGAGCCGCGCCGCCGCACGCGCGATCAAGGCTGCCGATCATTCGCGCAAGCTCGGCGTCGCGCCCGATCAGTGGTGCATCGAGGCCCAGCGTGTCGAGGCCGCGTGCCGCGCGGGGCATATCGAGCGGTCCCTTCAGGCGATGGACCAGAACGCTGCCCATCTTGCCCTTGAGCGAGATCTCGCCGAGCGAATCATAGGAGAACGCATGCCGCGTCAGACGGTGGGTCAACGGCCCGACCAGCACCTCGTCCGGAGACGCCATCGACTGCAATCGCTGCGCCGTGTTCACGGTATCGCCGGTCACCGAATAGGATTTGGCAATGCCCACGCCTAACCCACCCGCGACGACGTGGCCCGTGTTGATGCCGACATGGAGCTGCAACGGTGAACCGGCATAGGCCTTCGCGCGCTCGCTGAGGCGCGCCGCCCGGCTGATCATGTCGAGGGCAGCGCGGACCGCCCGCTCGGGGTCGTCCTCGTGCGCAGCCGGCGCGCCAAATAGCGCGAGCAGCGCATCGCCGATGAACTTGTCCACGAAGCCGCCAAAGCCCTGCACCGCCGCCGTCAACTCCTCGAACAACTGGTTCTGAAGCGTCTGCATGACCTCTGGGTCGAGCCGCTCGCTCATCGCAGTGAAGCCGCTGAGGTCGGCAAACAGCACGGTGATGGTGCGGCGGTTTGCTTCGCTATCGACATTGTCCGACTGCGGTCGAAATGCGTGTTGAGCCGTCTGCGGGAGCGGTGGCGAGGACGATCTGATTGGGAGTGTCGCCGGGCTCGTCTGCGCCGATGCGTGTCCGCCGTCGTTGGTGGCCCCGCTGATGACGGAGCCGCATTTCGGGCAGTAGATAAAATCCGGTGCACATGGAAAGCCGCAGCCGGGGCACGCGTTCGGCTGCTTCGTGCCGCACTTCGGGCAGAAGGCAAAGCCGCTCTGAACCTCGAAACCACAACCCGGGCAGTTCATGGCTCAAGACCTCGCGGAAGCCGCGATGGCGCGATGTGCAGGTCCCTACCGAATGGGTCCCAGCACGCAGACCAGAATGGGCTCTGCGCCCCGGAAGAGCAAGCGGCGGCAGCCTACCTCTCAGTATGGGCGACGAAGCAATGCTGCGGGCGCACAGGCGCACCGCACATCCTCGGCAGAGCATGGTGGCATGCGGTAGCGTCAATTGACAGGGGCATTGCCGGGGCTACCCTGCCGAACAGAAGAACAAATAAATGAGGGCAGGGAATCGCCTTGAAACCCGTCACCGCATCTTGAGCACATCCGCACGACCTTCCGCGCTCGCGCCATTCCGCATCCGCAACTATCGTTTCCAGTGGCCGTCCGACCTGCTCACCTCCTGGGCCTTCGAGGTCGAGACGCTAGTGCTCGGCTGGTACATCATTGTCGAGACCGGCTCGGTGCTGCTGCTCACCGTGCTTGCGTCACTCCAGTTCGTGGGAACACTGGTCGCGCCCGTGTTGGGCATGATCGGCGACCGCATGGGTCATCGCGATCTCCTGGTCGCGATGCGTCTTGCCTACACGGCACTCTCGTCGACCATCATGGTCCTGACGCTGACTGGTCAGCTGTCGCCGCTGAGCGTCATGATCATCGTCGCGATCATGGGCCTGATCCGCCCGTCTGATCTCGGCGTCCGGGGCGCGCTGCTTGCCGAGATCATGCCGGCCGAGCAGTTGGTGGGCGCCATCAGCATCGCGCGCACGACCCAGGACAGCGCGCGCATCGCCGGAGCATTGACCGGCGCCGGGCTGTTCGCCGTCCTCGGTATCGGCCTCATCTATGTGGCGATCGCCGGCCTCTACCTCGCGGCCGCGCTTCTGATGCTCTGCCTGACCCGACCGAAAAGGACCGTCACCACAGGTGATCTCCCGGCGAACAGCCACGCCGTTTCGAGATTGCTGGGCGATCTGAAGGAAGGCATCGTCTATGCCTGGAATGGCCCGGGAATGCGCGCGGCGCTGTGCGTCGCGTTCCTGGCCAATCTCACAGCATTTCCCTTCACTGGCGGACTGTTGCCCTACATCGCCAGGGAGATCTTTCATACCGACCAGACCGGCCTCGGCTATCTCTCGGCGAGCTTCGCCGTCGGTTCGCTGATCGGCTCCATCACGCTCAGCCTGGTCAGTGGAGTGCGGATTGCCCGGCTTCTGATCGGCGCGACACTGGCGTGGTACGCCATGCTGCTGGTGTTCGTCGAGATCAGGACCTTGCCGGTGGCGATGGCCTGCCTCGTCCTCGCCGGCATCGCCCAGAGCATGTCGATGATCTCGGCCGCCGTCATTCTGATGCGCACCGCGAGCGCACATCTGCGAGGCCGCGTCATGGGCGTCCGCATGATGGTGATCTATGGCTTGCCGATCGGACTGCTCGCGGCCGGCAGCCTGATCGACATCATCGGCTATTCCGCGACGGGTTCGCTCTATGCCGTCGCAGGCTTCATCGCGATGATGGCGATCGCGGTGCGCTGGCGCGCCGACCTCTGGCCGGAACATGCCCCCGCCAATGCGCGGTGACGAGGCGGAGGTCCACGCCTCCTAATCCCCGTAGCCGCGCAGCCGCTCGATATCGAGGATGGTGACCCCGCCATATTCCAATCGCAGCAGCCCCTCCTTCTCGAGCCGATTCAGCGCGCGGTTGGCGTTCTGGCGGGACATGCCGGAAAGCGCGCCGATCTCCTCCTGGGTGATCTCCAGATGCGCGGTCGATTCCGGATAGAGGATCGGGTTGAACAGCGAGGCGATGCTGCGGGCGAGGCGCGCGGTGGCATCCAGGGTACGGTTGACCTCGAGCATGCCGATGAACTGGCCGAGCCGCTCGTTGAGCTGGCGCACCAGGAAACGGTTGAAGCCGACGCTGTTCTCGAACAGCCACATGAAGGCGCTGCGTTCCATCAATGCGACGCGGCTGTCGCGCAGCGCGACCACGTCATAGCGGCGCGGCTCGTTCTTGAGCACGCTGCCCTCGCCGAACCAGGCCCCTGCCGTCAGCCCGGCGAGGCTGGTCTCCTTGCCGTCGCGCGAGACTCCGCCCATGCGGGCAAGGCCACTGACCATGCCGGCCCAATAGGCGAAAATGTCACCGCGCATGAACACGGTCTCGCCGGTGCCGTAGGACCGCTCCGTGATTCCGGCACGCGCGACCTCGATCTCCGCTTGCGTGAGCTCGCGCGACCAGGCGGCGACGCGCTTCAGATGATCTTCTGAAATCATGATCTCGCGGCCAGCCGCACCGTTTCGTCACTCCGCCTTCTGCTGCATTGCAACATGATGGTTTGGACCGCCATTCGACCAAAGATGCAGGCCGCTGCCGCCGGCAAACTTTGTCGCAGAATTGTCAGCCGGGAGACATTTAAAAATAGCGCTTTCCCCTATTGAGGACCACCTCGGGCGATACGGCTCTCGGTCCCAGACGGGAACGAGATTGGCGCCGCTCCGGTCGAGACCATCTGCTGCATGGCCTGACCGGTACGGCCGTACTAGGATCGCCGGGCAAGAACGGACGAAGAGCGCCATTGAATGCGCCATCACCGGGAGGGATTCGTTTGGTGGCTACCAGTCTCGAAGTGCGCGGCGTGTCCTTGCGATTCGGCGGCGTCCGAGCGCTGACCGACGTCAGCTTCGCCATCAGGGAGGGCGAGCTGTTCTCGATCATCGGCCCCAACGGCGCCGGCAAGACCTCGATCGTGAACTGTATTTCCGGTCGCTACAAGCCGACCGAAGGCCAGCTGTTTTACCAGGGCCGCGACATTACCGGCCTGACACCGAATGCCCGCGCTTCGCTCGGCATCGGCCGCACCTTCCAGAACTTGGCGCTGTTCCACCACATGAGCGTGCTCGACAATATCATGGTCGGCCGCCATCACCTGCTGAAGAACAATTTCCTCACGGGCTCGCTGTACTGGCTCACCGGGGCGCGCAAGGAGGAACTCGAGCACCGCCGCAAGGTCGAGGAGATCATCGACTTCCTCGACCTCCAGTCGGTGCGCAAGGCAACCGCCGGCACCCTCTCCTACGGCCTGCGCAAGCGCGTCGAGCTCGCCCGCGCCATGGCGCTGGAGCCGCGCCTGATTCTCCTCGACGAGCCGATGGCCGGCATGAACTTCGAGGAGAAGGAGGACATGGCCCGCTACATCGTCGATCTCAACGAGGAGTTCGGGATGACGGTGGTGATGATCGAGCACGACATGGGCGTGGTGATGGACATCTCCCATCGCGTCATGGTGCTGGATTTCGGCAAGAAGATCGCCGAGGGCGATCCGGGCACGGTGCTCGCCGATCCCCACGTCAGGCGCGCCTATCTCGGCGAGGAGGACGAGGTGCTGGTCGATCCCGACGATGCTTCGCCGGCGCAGGAGAGCGCGGCATGATGGATTATGCGGGCCGGGTCGCCCAGGCCGATACCTATCCCAAGATGCTCCGGCTCAACGCGAAGGAGCACGGCAACGAGATCGCACTGCGCGAGAAGGATCTCGGGCTGTGGCGCATCTTCACCTGGAACGACTATCAGATCCGCGTGCGCGATTTCGCGCTTGGCCTCGTCGAACTCGGCCTTGGCCGCGGCGACGTCATCGGCATCATCGGCGACAACCGGCCGGACTGGGTCGCGGCGGAAGTGGCGACGCACGCCATCGGCGGCCTCAGCCTCGGACTTTATCGCGACGTGCTCGACGAGGAGGCCTCCTACCTCCTGAACTACGGCGAGGCGCAACTTGTCTTTGCCGAGGACGAAGAGCAGGTCGACAAGCTGCTCGCCCTTGCCGAGCGTGCGCCGAAGCTGAAGCACATCATCTATTCCGATCCGCGCGGGATGCGGAAATACGACGATCCCAGGCTGATGTCGGCCGATAGGTTTGCCGAGCTAGGCCGGGCACGTGCCACGCGCGAGCCGGAGCTTTACGACAGACTGGTCGATGCCACCAACGGAGAGGACGTCGCGATCCTCTGCACGACCTCGGGCACCACATCCCATCCCAAGCTCGCGATGCTCGCCGCCGGCCGCGTGCTCGGCCATTGCGCGACCTATCTCGCTTTCGACCCCAAGGGACCGGACGACGAATACGTCTCGGTGCTGCCGCTGCCCTGGATCATGGAGCAGGTCTACGTGCTCGGCAAAGGCCTCTTGTGCCGGATGAAGATCAACTTCGTCGAAGAGCCCGATACCATGATGAACGATCTGCGCGAGATCGCGCCGACATTCGTGCTCTTTGCTCCACGGGTCTGGGAATCCATCGCCGCCGACGTCCGCGCCAAGGTGATGGACGCAACGCCCTTCAAGCAGCGCCTGTTCGATATCGGCATGAGGAGCGGCCTCGCCGCGCTCGAGCAGGGCAAGCGGTCCGGCTTTGCCGACGCCATCCTGTTCCGCGCGCTGCGCGACCGCCTTGGCTTCACCCGCCTGCGGTCGGCCGCGACCGGTGGCGCGGCGCTCGGGCCTGATACGTTCAAGTTCTTCCAGGCCATGGGCGTGCCGCTGCGCACGCTCTACGGCCAGACCGAGCTGTTGGGGGCCTACACGCTGCATCCCGAGGGCAAGGTCGATCCTGACACCACCGGCGTGCCGATGGCCGACAACGTCGAGATCCGCATCGACAATCCCGACGTCCACGGCGTCGGCGAGATCGTGGTGCGGCATCCCAACATGTTCCTCGGCTACTACAAGAACCCCGAGGCGAGCGTGGCCGACATCAAGGACGGCTGGATGCTGTCGGGCGATGCCGGCTATTTCAACGCCGACAACCAGCTCGTCGTCATCGACCGCATCAAGGATCTCGCCGAGACCTCGCGCGGCGAGCGCTTCTCGCCGCAATTCATCGAGAACAAGCTGAAATTCTCGCCCTATATCGCGGAAGCCGTGGTGCTCGGGGCCGGCCGCGACGCGCTCGCGGCGATGATCTGCATCCGCTACTCCATCATCTCGAAATGGGCGGAGAAGAACCGCCTCTCCTTCACGACCTACAGCGATCTCGCCTCGCGGCCCGAGGTTTACGCGCTGCTCCAGAAGGAGGTCGAGACCGTCAACGCCACGCTGCCGCAGGCCCAGCGCATCTCACGCTTCCTGCTGCTCTACAAGGAGCTGGATGCCGACGATGGCGAGCTCACCCGAACGAGAAAGGTGCGCCGCGGCGTCATCAACGAGAAATACGAGGGCATCATCGACGCCATCTACCGCGGCGATTCCGACATCCCCGTGGACACCGTGATCCGCTTCCAGGACGGCACCACGCAGCGGGTGCGAACGACGCTGCGCGTGGTGGATTTGGGTGGACATGGGCCCATGGCGGAGGCGGCGGAGTGATACAGGTGTCCGTCGCCAACGGCGCTGCCCTTCGCCTCTCCCCGCTTGCGGCAAGGCTATTCCATGTGCACTGCGTCATTGCGAGCGCAGCGAAGCAATCCAGACTGTTTCCACGGAAAGATGCTGGATTGCTTCGCTGCGCTCGCAATGACGATGTGGGTGCAGCAGGAGACGATAAATGAACACCGCCTTCCTCATTCAGCTCCTGGTCAACGGCCTCGTGGTCGGCACGCTCTATGGCGTGGTCGCGATGTCGTTCGTGCTGATCTACAAGGCGACGCAGGTCGTCAATTTCGCGCAAGGCGAGCTGCTGCTGGTCGGCGCCTGGGTATGCTGGGCGCTGCTGGCGAAATACCAAGTACCGTTCTGGATCGGCATGCCGATCACGCTGGTGTTCATGTTCGTGTTCGGCATCGCGGTGCAGGTTCTCATCCTGCGGCCGATGATCGGCGAGCCCATCATTTCGGTGATCATGGTGACGATTGGCCTGTCGACCGTGCTGCAGGCGACGCTGAAATGGATGTTCGGCGTCAACCCGCAGCCGTTCCCGCGCGTGTTCGAGAGCCAGTCGGTCAGCCTGTTCGGCCTCCAGATCCAGACTGTCTATGTCATGAGCCTCGTGGTCTCGGTCGCCATGATGATCGGCATGGCCTGGTTCTTCCGCGCCTCGAAATATGGCCTCGCCATGCGCGCCACCGCGTTCAACCAGCAGGTCGCGCAATCGCTCGGCATCTCCGTCAAGAGCGTGTTCGCGATGGCCTGGGCGATCTCGGCGACGGTGTCGGCGGTCGCGGGCGTCGTGGTTGCGGTCGTGAACGGCGTGTCCTCGGGGCTTGCGGCCTACGGCATCAAGGTGTTCCCGGCGGCCATCCTCGGCGGGCTGGATTCCGTCGGCGGCGCCGTGCTCGGCGGAATCATCATCGGCCTGCTCGAGAACGTCGCCCAATATGTCGACAGCGAGTATCTGCACTGGGGCAATCTCTACGAGATCGCGCCGTTCTACGTCCTCATCATCGTGCTGATGATCAAGCCCTACGGCCTGTTCGGCACCCACGACATCGAGCGGATCTGACCCATGGCCGGCCCTGCCCTCATTCCTGCTGGTGATTTCCGCACCTCCTATGCGGCCGACGCCACGATCTTCCCGACCACCACCAGCCGCAACTTCGCGATCGCGGGCGTTGCGCTGCTGTGCCTCGCGCCGCAATTCTTCAGCGGTTACTGGCTCAGCATCCTGATCCAGATCGGCATCTTCTCGATCGCGGCGCTCGGTCTCAACATCCTGGTCGGCTTCACCGGCCAGATCTCGATCGGGCACGCCGCCTTCTTCCTGCTCGGCGCCTTCACCTCGGCCTACATTTCCAATAACGCGCCGATCCCCGTGTTCTTCGCGATCCCGCTCGCCGGAATCGTTACTGCGCTGGTCGGGCTGATCTTCGGCATCCCGGCGGCGCGGCTGAAGGGACTCTACCTCGTCATCGCGACGCTGGCCGCGCAATACATCCTGCTCGACTTCTTCTCCCGCGCCGAATGGTTCTCGGGCGGGTCGGTGCCGGCCAGCGCGGAGCCGTTCTCGATCTTCGGCTACACGCTGCGCGGCGACAGGCAGTATTTCTACGTCGTGCTGGCCTATGTGCTGGCGAGCTACATCCTCGTCACCAATCTGATGCGCACCCGCGACGGCCGCGCGCTGGTGGCCATCCGCGACCATTATCTCTCCGCCGAGATCATGGGCATCAATCTCACCAAATACCGTACGCTGTCGTTCGGCCTCGCCGCCTTCTTCGCCGGCATCGCCGGCGCGCTCTATGCGCACTACCAGCTCGTCGTATCGCAGGAAGGCTTCGGCATCGAGCGCTCGATCCTGTTCCTCGCCATGATCATCATCGGCGGCACCGGCTCGGTCATGGGCACGCTGATGGGCACCGCTTTCGTGGTGCTGCTGCCGGAATCCATGGAATTCATCAGCCTGTATTTGAAGGGCGGCGCAATCGACAAGGCGCTGTCGCTCAACACCAACATCACCTTCCTGCGCGAGATCGCCATCGGAGTGATCATCATCGCATTCCTGATGTTCGAGCCTGACGGGCTCGCGCATCGCTGGCGGCAGATCAAGGCGTACTGGAAACTCTACCCGTTCTCGCATTGAGGCGCGGGCAACTTCACTTAAACAATAAACAGGAGGAACCGACCCATGAAGACAAAGTCCCTTTTGAGCACCGCATCGCTCGCCCTTGCGATCGCCGCGTTCTCGGCAAGCGCACAGGCGCAGATCGCGATCGGGCATCTCGCCGATTATTCCGGCGGCACCTCGGACGTCGGCACGCCCTTTGGGCAGGCCGTCGCCGACACATTTGCCTGGGTCAACAAGAATGGCGGCATCGGCGGCAAGCAGGTCAACCTCGACACCAACGATTATGGCTACCAGGTGCCGCGCGCGATCGCGCTCTACAAGAAATGGTCGGCACCGGACAGCAAGGTCGCCGCGATCATGGGCTGGGGCACCGCGGACACCGAGGCGCTGACCGGCTTCCTCGCCCAGGACAAGATTCCCGACATGTCCGGCTCCTATGCCGCCGCCCTCACCGATCCCGAAGGCGTCAGCGGCAAGGCCAAGCCCGCTCCCTACAATTTCTTCTACGGCCCGAGCTATTCGGACTCGCTGCGCGCGATGCTGATGTGGGCCGCCGAGGATTGGAAGGCCAAGGGCAAGCCCGGCAAGCCGAAATTCGTGCATATGGGCGCAAACCACCCCTACCCGAACGCACCGAAGGCCGCCGGCGAAGCGATGGCGCAGCAGCTCGGCTTCGAGGTGCTGCCGCCGCTGGTGTTCGCGCTCGCGCCGGGTGACTACAGCGCGCAGTGCCTGAGCCTGAAATCCTCGGGCGCCAACTACGCCTATCTCGGCAACACCGCGGCCTCCAACATCTCGGTGATGAAGGCCTGCAAGACCGCCGGTGTCGAGATCCAGTTCCTCGGCAATGTCTGGGGCATGGACGAGAACGCCGCCAAGACGGCCGGAGATGCCGCCAACGGCGTGATCTTCCCGCTGCGCACCGCAGTGAGCTGGGGCGGCGATGCGCCCGGCATGAAGACGGTGATGGAGATCTCGAAGATGTCCGACCCGACCGGCAAGGTCTATCGTCCCGTGCACTACGTCGCGGCCGTCTGCTCGGCGCTGTACATGAAGGAGGCGATCGATTGGGCCGCCAAGAACGGCGGCGCCACCGGCGAGAACGTCGCCAAGGGCTTCTACCAGAAGAAGGACTGGGTGCCGGCCGGAATGGAAGGCGTCTGCAATCCCTCGACCTGGACCGACAAGGACCATCGCGGCACGCTGAAGGTCGACCTCTATCGCACCAAGGTGTCAGGCGCGACCGACGGTGACCTCAACGATCTCATGACCAAGGGCACGATCAAGCTCGAGAAGGTCAAGACCGTCGAGCTGCCGCGCAAGCCGGAACTGCTGGGGTGGTGAGCCACGTTTCCCCACACACAACTGTCATCCCCCGCGAAGGCGGGGGATCCAGTACGCCGCGGCTTCTCGATGAGTCTCCGGCGCCTCTGGAATACTGGGTCGCCCGGTCAAGCCGGGCGACGACAGCGGAGAGTTACAAAGCATGACCCAGATCGCAGAAGCTGCTCGAACGACCCCCACGGCTGTTGCACCCGCACTTCTCCTCGCCGTGCGCAACATCGAGGTCGTCTACGACGACGTCATCCTGGTGCTGCGCGGGCTCAGCCTCGACGTGCCCAAGGGCGCGATCGTCGCGCTCCTCGGCGCCAACGGCGCCGGCAAGTCGACGACGCTGAAGGCGATCTCCGGGTTGCTCAAGACAGAAGACGGCGAGGTGACGCGCGGCGAGATCCTGTTCGAAGGTGAGCGGATCAACGGCATCGACCCCGACAAGATCGTCCGCCGCGGCATCTTCCAGGTGATGGAGGGCCGGCGCATCGTCGCCGACATGACGTCGCTGGAGAACCTCAAGCTCGGCGCCTTCACCCGCAGGGACCGCGAGGTCGATGCCGACCTCGACATGGTCTTCAACTACTTCCCGCGCCTGAAGGAGCGCACCGGACTTGCCGGCTATCTCTCCGGCGGCGAGCAGCAGATGCTCGCGATCGGCCGCGCGCTGATGGCGCGCCCGAAGATGATCCTGATGGACGAGCCTTCGATGGGCCTGTCGCCGCTTCTGGTGAAGGAGGTGTTCTCGATCATCCAGAAGATCAACCGCGACCTCGGCGTCACCATCCTGCTGGTCGAGCAGAACGCGCGCGCTGCGCTCTCGGTGGCGAGTCACGGCTACATCATGGAACAGGGCAAGGTCGTGCTCGACGGCAGCGCGGACGAATTGCGCGACAACGAGGACGTCAAGGAATTCTATCTCGGCGGCGCCGGCGACCAGCGCAAGAGCTTCAAGAACCTCAAGAGCTTCAAGCGGCGCAAGCGCTGGCTCTGACAAAGCGTTTTCGAGCGAAGTGGGAACCGGTTCGCGTGAAGAAAACGCGTCAAAACAAAAGAGCCTTACTCGAGCACCTGCTCCGCTTCCGTGACTGCGCAGAGAACATGATAGAACGACGACGCAGGAATGACGTCGATCAGCGATTTGCCGTCGCGATCGAACTGATCGTACCAGCCGCCCTTCACGGGATGGCTGAGATAGTGCCGTTCGAGCCGCACCAGCGCCGCGCGCGCCTCGTCCGCCGCGCCCGCCTCGCCGGACTCCGCCTGCGCAATCCACGCCTTCGCGATCTCGGTCTGCGGCCACAGCCGGCGCGTGCTGCGACGGATGTCGCCGACGTCGTCCCCCTCGTCGATCAGGCAGCCCGTGGCCTCGTCGCGATAGCGCAGCGCGGTCGACAGCAGTTCGGCACGCCGCTGCCCTGTCGGGCAGCCCGTGATGCGTTCGAAACCCTTCAGCAGCCAGACCCATTCCGCCTGGTGGCCCGGCTCGACGCTAACCGGCTCGATCTTCGACCAGTCCTCCTCGAAATACTCCGTCAGGATGCGCTTCTGCTTGTCGTAGAGATTGGCCAGGAACAGCGCGAAGAATTCGCCGGCGCGGTTCTGGAACGACAGATCGTGGGTCGCCTCGAAGCACGCGATCATCGCCTCGAACAGATGCATGTGCGGGTTCTGCCGGCGCGGCAACGAGACCGGAAGGCCCTCGTGAACGCCGCCATGCGGCGAGCGCAGATGGCCGTCGAGGAAGGCGAGCAGCGCATCGATCTCGGCGCGGACCTGCGCATCCTGGTCGAGAGCGTAGACGCTCGCGAGCGCAAACAGGATGAAGGCGTGGTCATAGGCATCGCGCCGGCCATCCAGCACCGTCCCTTCCGGCGTCAGCCGGTGCACATAGCCGGGCCGGCCGTCGGGCGCCTTCGCTTTGGTCAGCAGGTGCTCCAGCCCCTTCAGCGCGATCGTGCGCCCTTCAGTATACCAGCCCATTTGTGCCGCCTTCGCGTAGCACCAGATCTGGCGGGCCTGCACAAACACGCGCCGGGGCGCGGCAGCATCCGCCGCGCCGTCGCGGTGCAGCCTGTCGATGAAGCCGCCTGCGGCGTGATCCCAGCCGACGGTCGACCACAGCGGCAGCGCCTCGTCGATCATGCGGCGCTTCAGGCGCGCGACGACGTCCGCAGCCTCATCCGCCGCAATGCTTCCTACGTCCGCCATCGGGTCCTCTCTCGGCCTCGCCACTGGCGGTCTGATACCCATGCCGGTGGCGGCGCGCAACGGATGCAAATACGGAAACAACAGCCATGACCGCCCATTACGACGCCCGCGAGACGCGAGAGCCGGCAGCCCGCGAAGTCGATCTGTTCTCCCGCCTGCCGGAGGTGCTGCGAGCCGCGATGGCCGCCCCGGCCTATGCCGAGCGGCTCAAAGGCTTGGATCCCGCCGCCGTGACCTCCAGGGCGGCGCTGGCGGGCCTGCCGGTGTTGCGCAAGTCGGAACTGCCCTCCCTGCACAAAGCCTCTGCGCCCTTCGGAGGCTTCGTGGCGGACGCCCCCGGCTCGTTCGCCCGTCTCTTCACCTCCCCTGGGCCGATCTTCGAGCCAGAAGGGCGGCAGGCCGATCCGTGGCGCGGCGCAAGGGCGTTGTTCGCGGCCGGGTTCCGTCCCGATGACATTGTCCTCAACACCTTCAGCTACCATCTCACCCCCGGCGGCTTCATCTTCGATGCCTCCGCACGCGCGCTCGGCTGCGCGGTCATCCCAGCCGGTCCCGGCAATACCGAGCAGCAATTCGAGCTGATCGAGGCCTACCGGCCGGCGGGTTACAGCGGCACGCCGGACTTCCTGAAGATCCTGCTCGATACCGCGGCAAGCTCCGGGCGCGACATCTCCTCGATCAAGCGCGCGCTGGTTTCAGGCGCCGCGTTCCCGCCCTCGCTCCAGGCCGAGATCAAGGCGCGCGGCATCGACGCCTACCAGGCCTTCGGCACTGCCGATCTCGGCCTGATCGCCTTCGAGACCGAGGCGCGCGAGGGCATGGTCGTGAACGAGGACCTGATCCTGGAGATCGTCAAGCCCGGCACCGGGGATCCGGTAGCGCCGGGCGACGTCGGCGAGATCGTCGTGACCTCGCTCGACCCGCACCATCCCTGGATCCGGCTCGCGCTCGGCGACCTCACCGCGGCCTTGCCCGGCACGAGCCCTTGCGGACGCACCAATATGCGCATCAAGGGCTGGATGGGCCGCGCCGACCAGACCACCAAGGTCAAGGGCATGTTCGTCCGGCCCGAGCAGATCGCCGAGATCGGCAAGCGCCATTCCGCACTCGGAAGACTGCGCCTCGTCGTCACGCGCCAGGGCGAAGCCGACGCGATGACGCTGAGAGCGGAAACGGCAGCCGCGAACGAGGCCTTGCGTGAAGAGATCGCGGCCAGCTTGCGCGCCGTGACGAAACTCGGCGGAAGCGTCGAGCTGGTCGGCCCCGGCACGCTGCCGAATGATGGCAAGGTGATCGCGGACGAACGCTGACTTCAACGGAGTCCGGCAGCGCTGTCGCTTTCGCGAACGCATCGATCAGGCGACCGTACAGCGAGTTGCTCTCCGCATGGCGCCCTGATGCGTGAAGCGCATTCCTTCGGCTGCGATCACCCCGCCGTCGCGCAGCAGCACCGCGCACGTCGTGATGCGCGTATTTGAGCCCGAGCTGATTCCAATCGCGGCCAATTCGTGTCGACCTGTTACGGAGCCATCGATATAAGCCGCGGCCGATGTAAATCGGCCACTGCGCGGCCGAAGCGCTTGCGTGGCGTAATGCCCCCGGGGCGCAGGAACCTTGCATCGTCCCTGCCGCTCCCGTATTACCAATCTTGCAACGATATGGCCGGAATCGGCCCTTTCTGGACCCCAAAACGTGCTTGAACGAACCCTCGTCACCATCGCCGAGACCGAAACCATTGAGGAAGCCTTTCGGCGCCTGAATGCGAATATGCTCGGCATCCTGTTCGCGCAGGACGCGAGCGGACGTATCGTCGGCGCCGTGACGGACGGTGACATCCGCAGGCGCATGCTGACCGGCATCACGATCCAGGACCGGGTTGCGTCCTGCATCAATCGCAACTTCGTCTGGGCGCCGACCGGCGGACCGCGCGAGCAGATCCTCAAGCTGCTCGACCAGCGCGTGCACGTGGTGCCGATCCTCGATGGCGAGGGACGGCTGGTCGACGTATTCAGCCGCGAGCTGTTCAATCTGTCGGAAGAGAGCGAGGTGTTCGCCCGCGCCCGCTCGCCGGTGCGGATCAGCTTCTCCGGCGGCGGCACCGACCTGACGCATTACTTCGTGGCGAACGACGGGGGCGCGGTCATCAGCGCCACGATCAAGATGTACGCTCACGCGACGCTGCGGCGCCGGAGCGATCCCAGCATCCGGATCTACTCGCACGATTTCCGTCGCACGGTCGAGGCCGACAATCTCGCAGAACTCGGAACGGGCGGAGATCTCGCGCTGATCAAGTCGGTCGTGCGCCTGATCAAGCCGACTTACGGATTCGAGCTCGAGGTGTCCGCCGACTTTCCGGTCGGTTCCGGACTCGGAGGCTCGGCGGTGGTCTCGTCCGCGATCATCGGCTGCTTCAACGAATTCCGCGGGGATCAGTGGGACCGCCACGAGATCGCGGAGATGGCCTTCCAGGCCGAGCGGCTGATGCTCAACATTCCCGGCGGCTGGCAGGACCAGTACGCCACCGTGTTCGGCGGCTTCAATCACATGGAGTTCTTCTCCGACCAGAACACCATCGTGCCGCTTCGCCTCGATCCCAACATCATCGCCGAGCTCGAAGAGAGCCTTGTGCTCTGCTACGCCGGCTCGGGCCGCGATTCCGGCGCCATTCACCGCGACCAGAAGGCTCAGCACGAGACCAGCGACGCCGTCGCCGCGGCTGCCAAGCAGAAGGAAGTGACGCGCGACATCAGGCGGCATCTGCTGCGCGGCCAGCTGCTGGAATGCGGCCGGCTGATCGACGAGGCCTGGCACGCCAAACGGAAGCTGAGCTCGAAGATCTCGTCGGAGACGATCGACGCGATTTACGACTTCGCCAAGCAGCACGGCGCGGTCGGCGGCAAGCTCCTGGGCGCCGGCGGCGGAGGTTACTTCTTGTTCTTCGTGCGTCCGTTCGAGCGCTACCAGCTCATCGCGGCGCTGGAACAGCAGGGGCATAGCTGTTCGCGCATCATGTTCGAGGAGAACGGGCTGCGGACGTGGAAGTCGCGCTTTCCCGCGCAGCTCGCCTGACGCATATGAGACGAGAATGTTGATGACATCGCCCAAACAGCCTGCTCCGGTCCGCATCGGCAACCGCCTCCTGGGCGATGGCGAACCCTGCTACGTCATCGCCGAAATCGGCAACAATCATAACGGCGACTTCGACCGCGCCATTGCGCTGGTCGATGCCGCGGTCGCGGCCGGGGCAGATTGCGCCAAGTTCCAGATGCGCAAGCTCGACGAGGTGTATCGCGCCTCGAGCCTGTCCGGGAAGGACGACGACCTCGCCGTCGAATATACGCTCGATCTGTTGCGCCGCTTCGAGCTGCCGACCGCGCAGCAGAAGAAGATCGCCGGGTACTGCGCAGCCAAGGGTATCGAGTACCTCTGCACGCCCTGGGATGCGAAGAGCGTCGCCGTGCTCGAAGGCTTCGGCGTGCAGGCCTACAAGGTCGCCTCGGCCGACCTCACCAACCTGCCGCTGCTGGCTCGTCTCTCCGCCACCGGCAAGACGCTGATCGTCTCGACCGGCATGAGCACGACGGACGAGATCAAGGCCGCCGCGAAATTCCTCGACGACCGCAATGCCAGCTACGCCCTCCTACATTGCCAGAGCACCTATCCGGCAGCGCTCCACAACATCCATCTGCGTTTCATGGAGACGCTGCGCGAGATTCATCCGGTCGTCGGCTATTCGGGTCACGAGCGCGGCATCGCCGTTTCGACGGCCGCCGTCGCGCTCGGCGCGGTGATCATCGAACGCCACATCACGCTCGACCGCGAGATGGAAGGTCCGGACCATGCCGCGAGCCTCGAGCCCGAGGAATTCAAGGCACTCGTCTCCGGCATCCGCGAAGTCGAGGCCGCGCGCGGCGAGAAGCTCGCGGAACGCGCGCTGAGCCAGGGTGAGCTGATCAACCGCGAAAATCTCGCCAAGAGCCTGGTGGCCGCACGCGACCTTCCGGCCGGCACGACGATCTCCGAAGGCGACATCGCGGTGAAGAGCCCGGGCCAGGGCCTGTCGCCGCTGAAGATGCCGGCGCTGCTCGGCCGCAAGCTGACGCGGACGATGGCGGCGGACGACTATTTCTTCCAGAGCGACCTCGACGAAGGCGTCGCAAAGGCACGGCGCTACCGTTTCGACCGGCCCTGGGGTGTGCCGGTGCGCTATCACGATACCGCGCGCTTCCTGGAGATTTGCGAGCCCGACATCATCGAATTCCATCTCAGCTACAGCGACATGGAGCGCGATCCCGCGGCCTATCTCTCCGGCACCTATGATCTCGGCTTCGTCGTGCACGCGCCCGAGCTGTTCGCCGGCTCCAAGCTGATGGACCTCGCAACGCCGGACGAGGCGCTGCGGCGCTATTCGCTGGAGCAGACGCAGGCGGTGATCGACATCACGCGGGCCCTGAAGAAGTTCTTTCCCAAAACCAAGCGCCCGCCCATCGTCGCCAACATCGGCGGCTTCACCATGGACGAGCCGCTGCCGGCGGAGGAGAAAGCCGAGCGCTACCGCATCTTTGCGCAGAGCCTGACCGAGCTCGACATGGATGGCGTCGAGCTGACGCCGCAGACCATGGCACCGTTCCCCTGGCATTTCGGCGGCCAACGTCATCAGAACATCTTCATCTTCCCGGATGAGTCGGCCGCGTTCTGCGCCAAGCATGATCTGCGCATGTGCGTCGATATCTCCCACACCAAGCTCGCTGCCAATCATTTCGGCTTCGACTTCGCCCAAGGCCTCGCCCAGCTCGGGCCGCACACCGCGCATCTCCATTTCGGCGACGCCAAGGGGCTCGACGGCGAAGGACTCCAGATCGGCGAAGGCGAGATCGATTTCGACGAGATCGGACAGGTGCTGCGCACGCATGCGCCGACGGCGTCGTTCATTCCCGAGATATGGCAGGGCCACAAGAACATGGGCGAAGGCTTCTGGACCGCGCTCGAGCGTCTCGAGGGACACATCTGATGGCGCGCAAGACGCTGGCCGTGATCGCCGCGCGCGGCGGCTCGAAGGGCATCCCGCACAAGAACCTGCTCGATCTCTGCGGCAAGCCGTTGATCGCGTGGACGGTCGAGCAGGCCCGCGCCGCGCGCGGCGTCGACGTGGTGGCGGTCTCGTCGGACAGCGACAAAATTCTCGCCGCGGCCGAGGCCGCAGGCGCGGTTGGCGTGCGGCGTCCGGATGACATCTCGGGCGACCTCGCCTCCTCCGAATCCGCCTGGCTGCATGCCCTCGATGCGACCGAGGCGCAGATGGGACGGTTCGAGCGCATCGTCGCGCTTCAGGCCACATCGCCGATCCGCGAACCCGGCGACATCGAGAACGCGCTTGCGACCTTCGATCGCGACCATCTCGACAGCCTGCTCTCGGTCTGCGAGGTCGAGGATTACTTCAACTGGCGGATCGGCGCGAGCGGACCGGAACCGATCAACTACGACTATCGCAACCGCCGCATGCGGCAGCAGATCGAGAAGCGCTACCTCGAGAACGGCTCGTTCTACGTCCTGATCCCGTCCCTCCTGCGCGAGCAGAACAATCGTCTCGGCGGCAAGATCGGCTTCCACCTGATGGAGCGTCACAAGATGTTCCAAATCGACCGTCCCGAGGACGTCAAGCTTTGCGCCGCCATCATGCGCAGTTACGGCTATGCCTGATCTCAGCGCCTTCTCTCTCGCAGGCAAGATCGCGGTGGTCACCGGCGCCTCGCGCGGCATTGGCGCGGCGATTGCGAGCGGCCTGCAGGATGCGGGTGCCGCGGTGTTCGGCCTCAGCCGGTCCGGGACCGCGCCGCAGGGCGTTACCGCCATCGCCTGCGATCTCTCCGACGACAAGGCGATCGAGAGCGCGTTCCGCGCCATCGCCGCACAAGCCGAACGCATCGACGCGCTCGTGAATGCCGCCGGCATCAGTCTTCCGGGCCAAAGCGCCGAAAGCGAGCTCGCGCGCTTCCGCGCCACGGTCGCAACCGACCTCACCGGCGTCTACGCCACGATCCTCGCCGCCTATCCGCTTCTGAAGAACGCCAGCTCGGCGGCGATCGTCAACGTCACCAGCATCAATTCGGTCCGCGGCTTTCCCGGCAATCCCGGCTACGTGGCGGCCAAGGCGGGCCTTGCCGGGCTGACGCGCGCACTCGCCGCCGACTACGCGCCCGACGGCATCCGCGTCAACGCGCTTGCGCCGGGCTATGTCGCGACCGAGATGACCGCGAAGAGCTTTGCCGATCCCGTCATGCACGAGGCGAGGCGTCGTCACACCATGCTCGACCGCTGGGGACAGCCCGCCGATATGGTCGGCGCCGCCATCTTCCTGGCCTCGGACGCCTCCGCCTATGTGACCGGCCAGGAAATCTTCGTCGATGGCGGCTGGACCACCAAGGGCCTCGCCATCAGCTCGGACAGAACATCGTGACCGCAACACTGCAACGCATCGGCTTTATGCAGGGACGTCTGTCGGCGCTGGTCGACGGCAAGATCCAGGCGTTCCCGTGGAATGAATGGCGCGAGGAATTTCCCCGCGCCAAGGCGCTCGGCCTGACGCGGATGGAATGGACCATCGACCAGGAAAGGCTGCGCGAGAATCCGCTGACGACCGAGCCGGGACAGCAGGAGATTCTGACGCTGTCGCGCGAGAATGGCGTCCGCATCCCGAGCCTGACCGGCGATTGCTTCATGCAGGCACCATTCTGGAAGGTCGATGCCGTGGTGCGCGACGCGCTCGTCGCCGACCTCGATCTCCTGATCGCCGCCTCTGGCCGCATCGGCATCGAGTTCGTGGTGATCCCGCTGGTCGACAACGGCAAGATCGAGCGCGGGAGCGAGAGCGATACGTTGAAGCGCGTGCTGCTCGCGCGCGCGGAGTCGCTCGCAAGACGAAATGTCAGGATCGTCTTCGAATCCGATCTGCCGCCGCGCGAGCTCGCCCGGTTCATCGAGGAATTTCCGGCGGATGCCTTCGGCATCAACTACGACAGCGGCAACAGCGCCTCGCTCGGCTACGACAGCAGCGAGGAGATCGACGCTTACGCACCGCGCATTCTCAATGTCCATGTCAAGGACCGCGTTCGGGGCGGTACCACCGTGCCGCTCGGCACCGGCGATGCCGATTTGGCGAAGACGATCCGGCTGATCGAGCGCTCCGGCTACAAGGGACAGTACATTCTGCAGACCGCGCGAGCCGGCGACGGCGATCACGCCGGTGCGCTGGCGAAATATCGCGACATGACCGTTCGCTGGATCGAGGATGCCGCGCGATGAAGCTCGAGCTGAATGATCGCGTCGCTCTCGTCACCGGCGCCAGCCGCGGGATCGGACTTGCGATCGCGACGACGCTCACCGCGGAAGGTGCCAAGGTGGCGATGGCCGCGCGCGGCGCCGACGCGCTCGAAGCCGCGCGGATCGCGGTCGGCGGCGGCACGTCGGTACACGTGGCCGATGTCACCGATCCGGCTGCCGCCACGGCGCTGGTGCAGCAGGTCGAACGGCAGTGGGGGCGCCTCGACATTCTCGTCTGCAACGTCGGCAGCGGCGCTTCCGTACCTCCTGGGAAAGAAACCGCCGCGGAGTGGTCGCGGGTGATGGACCTCAATCTCTTCGCCACGACCAACATGATCGAGGCGGCCCGGCCGCTGATGGCGCGCGGCAGCGGCGACCTCGCCATCGTCTGCGTCTCTTCGATCGCCGGCATGGCGGCGCTCGGCGCGCCCGTCACCTACCACGCCGCGAAAGCCGCGCTGAATGCGACCGTGCGTGGCTTGGCCCGCCCCCTGGCGCTCGAAGGCATACGCATCAACGCGGTTGCACCGGGCAACATCCTGGCCCCGAACGGCACCTGGGCGCGCAAGCTCGCGGAAAACAGTGCTGCGGTCGAGGAGATGCTTGCGCGCGAGGTGGCGCTGCGCCGGCTGGGCAGGCCGGAGGAGATCGCCGACCTCGTCGCCTTTCTCGTCTCGCCCCGCGCGGCATTCATCACCGGCAGCATCATGGTCGCCGACGGCGGTCAGCTGCGTTAGCCGAACAGGAGCCTCCCGATGGCAAGCCCGTCCTCACGCCATGATCTGACCGGCCGCACCGCTCTCGTGACCGGCGCCGGCGGCCTGCTCGGGCGGCAGCATGTCGCCGCGCTTTCGGAGGCGGGCGCGCGCGTCGTCGTCACCGACGTCGGACTTGCGCAGGCCGAAGCAGCCGTTGCCGCGCTCAGGCAGAGCGCGCCGTCCGCCGACCTGATCGCGCTGGCGATCGACGTCACCTCACTCGATTCGGTGCGGGCTGCAAACGAGCAGCTTTCCGGCCGCGGCGTCTCCATCGACATCCTCGTCAACAACGCGGCGATCGACCCCAAGGTGACCTCCGCACCCGGCGTAATGCATTCGTCCCGTTTCGAAGCATTCCCGGTGCCGCAATGGCAGACCGAGATCGCCGTGGGCCTGACCGGCGCGATGCTGTGCGCGCAGGTGTTCGGCGGTGAGATGGCCAAACGTGGCCGCGGCGTGATCCTCAACATCGCCTCCGATCTCGGCGTGATCGCGCCGGACCAGCGGATCTACCGCCAGCCACAGGTTTCACGCGAAGAAGAGCAACCGGTGAAACCGGTGACTTACTCGGTGATCAAGCACGGCCTGATCGGGCTGACGAAATATCTGGCGACCTATTGGGCGGACCACGGCGTCCGCGTCAACGCGATCTCGCCGGGCGGCGTCTTCAACAACCAGGACCCGGCTTTCGTCGAGCGACTGACGCGCCTGATCCCGATGGGCCGCATGGCCGAGGTCGACGAATACCGCGCTGCGGTGCAGTTCCTCTGCTCCGACGCCTCCAGCTACATGACGGGGCAGAACCTGGTGATGGACGGCGGACGGAGCGTCTGGTAGCGGCGCTGGAAGCAGTTGAATGCGCAGATTTCCGTCGTGACGGTCTCCTCGTTGCGCCGACGGAGTGCGGCGGGTGGATAGCCGCTCGACAGCCTTTCCGATCTGCACTGCCTGAACAGCCGAATCATCGGCTCTCGGACGTCACACCGCGGAACGGCGAAACCGAAGAGGCCTGTCGGTCAGCACCCACGGGAGAATGGGCCGGCCAGACCTCTGCGCCCGTTCCTCCATGATGATTGCCGCGAACAACGCAGCAATCTTCACCCAATATGTCGGCGTCGCGACAAAGTTCAGCATGCCGCCGATGTACATCACGTAGATGCCGTACAGCACGTAGAAGGATAGAGCTGCCGTCAGATATCGTTCGGCGACGATCGACCGGATCATGAGAGCGGAGAGGAGCGCTGTGAGCCAACCGGCTCCCAGCAGAAATATCCAGCCGAAATCGGGACCAAACAGCTCGAAGAAAATTTCGGGAAACCCGCCTGCGAACTGAAAACCGCCTGTAACGTGTTCCGTCGTCCGCGGCTCACCGATGGTCTCGGACATCAGGAACTGCGGGGTCGTGTTTCGTCCCGCCACGATGGGGCGCTCGAACAGAAAATCGAAGGCGTGGCGCGCGTCCCAGTCTCCGTTGACCAGAACGCGCTGATAGGACGCCCATCCTATTTCCGACGGCTGCACCAGAACGCGCTCGATGAAAGTGTCGAGCGCAGCCTGACCTTCGTACCCTCGGACCCTCGTCAGGTTCCAATAGAGCGCGAATGCAATCATCGCGGCCGTCAGCGCAATGCCGCCGACACCGGCCAGCACGATGCGGCGGTCGGCAATCCGGGGCATCAGGCTGAACAGGCTCGCGCTTCCGATATCTCGCGCCTGAACGAGCAACACCGCGGAAAACGGTATGACAAAGAACGCACAGGATCGGTAGAAAGGCGAGAAGCGCCCGCCGACGAGAAACATGTAAAAGATGAGGACGGCCAGCAGACTCACAAAGCGGTAATCGTAGCGCTGGCGCCGCAATCGCTCGGCGACGAACATGGTCCCCCACCAGAAGCAGAGCATGTCGCCTCGCTCGATCACCAGGCGATGCAGGAAATTGGCCTGTTCGTTGAAGGTCCAACGCTCGATCTTGGCAAATAGCGGAATGACACCTCCCTGAATCAGGGCACCGAAGAGCAAGATCAAGAAGAGGATGGACGCGTAGAATGTGACGTCCGAGAGGGTCAGTTGAGACTGGGTCGCAGGTAGTCCGGGAGTTGGAGCCGACCGCGCCCACTCATGGAGCGCCCTCGAATTGAAGACCCAGAGGAAGGGAAGAAGCGTCAGAAAATACGCAATCGACTGGAACACCGTCATGACGCCGGGTCCAAGGAACATCTGAAACTGGGACGAGAACACGGGCCCCGAGAGATCGATATAGAGCGACGAAATCGTCCGCCATGCGAAGGTAAACAAAAGGAACGCAAGACAAACGAAGATCGTCGACCTGAACAGTCCCAGCCAGACGATGAAGAGCAGTACGGAGACTCCAGCCAGAAGGGTCATTGCCGAAGTCCTAGCCGAGACGGGCCGGCCGCCTCAGGAAGAAAGTCAACAGGCTGACGAAAAAAAGGATGCCCAAGCCCGCCAGGATGGCTCTTTGCACGAGATTGATTTCCCTCGGCCCTTCCACAACGGGAGACGAGCCATCCTGTGGACCCGTCATCCTCGCGGTGCGTTCGAGATAAGCCAGTAGAGCGATGCGCGTATCGACGTTGAGCATCATTTCCACGGAAGTCCCTGGGCTCTCCACGAAGGCAGGCCCGGTGGCAATCCCGTCCGGCCGAGCCGGCGTGAAGTCCGTCTTCCTCTTCTTCAACGCATCGTCGAGCAGCACTTTTGCGTCCTGCAGGCGCGCGAGCACCGAATGCAACAACTCCATTCTCGGCTCGAACAATCTCTGGTGTACTGCCTGGATCGCAGAGACAGCCTGTCGAAGCAGGGTCAACGCCTCCTCCTTCGACGCGGAACTCGCCTCCAGACGGATCGACGAATCGCCAACAACGACCCCGCGCAACGAAGCTCCGGCGAACGCCCCTCGCGAATCGGGAAGCGCCTTGCGAGCATCGGCCAGAACAGTGTTTTGAAATTGGACCGCTCCGATTCGCGTCACCAGGTCACGGGTACTCTCCAGGGGTTCAACCGCCGCCCCAGCGAGCCCGCGAATCCCGTCAAGAGTGGGCACTGTACCAATCGCGATCGTCGAGGTCGCGGTCCAGGATTCCACCTTCCGCCCGACGGCAAGGGAACCAAGAGCAGCCAACAGGATCGCCCCGATCACGAGCGAAAGTACCCAATGTGTCCGCACTGCTATGGCAGCGACATGGAACCATCTCGCGAGCTGCAGTGGAGCTCGCGGCGTACGCTCGGCCATCGGCATGTGATTCTTGTCCCCGGCACCCCCCACAACATGTCCGGGGAACCCAATCATCATCATACTGAGCTATCTATGGTTGATCAATCGGCCCATAGCAAAAGGCTCTCGATCAACGATCATCGCATGACGGCCCGCTGCCCTCCGCGGGCCGCTTCATTCAACAAGAGGATCAACGACGTCTCCCTTGCTCGTTGCTTCCGGGCGTCGCTACGCGTAAACAGAGCGCACGACAGTTCCCGTCGCGGCGAGCAGCACGCCATTGACAGGCGTTGGTGCGGGGTCTTTGTCTCTCGGTGTTGCGTCCTCCAGGCCTCTATCCACGATCGACCGACGCTGGGCGAAGATCCGGCCGCCACAGCTCAATCCAACGAGAAGCCAGAACCTTGAGACAGACACTTGCTGCACACCTTCGACTGAGGTTCCGAGGGGGAGAGCCTTCATGTTGAGGCAGGCTGTCGTCCTCGTCGGGGGACTCGGCACCCGCCTCGGCGAACGCACCAAGACCGTGCCGAAGCCGATGCTCGAGGTCGGCGGGCGGCCGTTTCTCGACACGCTGCTCGACGAGCTCGTGCGCTACGGCGTGTTCGATGAGATTCTCCTGCTTGCGGGCCACAAGGCGGAGATCGTCGAGACCCACTACGCCGAGGCCGCGAGGGAGGGCGCGCGAATAATCGTGTCGCGCGAGCTCGAGCCGCTCGGCACCGGCGGCGCGCTCGTGAACGCGCGCGATCTGCTGCACGATCGTTTCCTGCTGCTCAACGGAGATTCGCTGTTCGACTTCAACCTGCTCGATCTGATCGCCCGCGCGCAAGGCGGGCGTGTCCATATGGCATTGCGTGACGGCGTGGTCGGGGATCGCTACGGGCGCGTCGTCCTCGACGGTGACATGGTCCGTGACTTCATCGCCCCGGGTGCGGGTGCCACGGGACCGGTCAATGCCGGCATCTACGTCATCGACAAGTCCGTTCTTGCCGACATCACAAAGCTTCCCGCCTCGCTCGAGCAGGACGTCTTCCCTGGCCTGGCCAAGTCCGGCGCCCTGCGCGGCACGGCCTATCGCGGTTACTTCATAGACATCGGCATTCCCGACGACTTTGCGCGCGCCGACCGCGAATTGCGGGACAAGCTGCGGCGGCCGGCCGTGTTTTTCGATCGCGACGGCGTGCTCAACCATGATTCAGGATACACTTTCGAGTCGCACAAGCTCGAATGGATCGAGGGCGCACGCGAGGCCGTGAAGGCCGTGAACGACGCCGGCTATTTTGCCTTCGTCATCACCAATCAATCCGGCGTCGCACGCGGCTATTACGAGGAGCATCACGTGGTCGCGCTGCACCGCTGGATGGCGGGCCAGATGGCGCTGATCGGAGCGCATGTCGACGCATTCGAATATTGCCCCGATCACCCCGACGGAACCGTGGCGCGCTATTGCCGCACGAGCGACCGGCGCAAGCCCGCACCGGGCATGATCGCCGATCTCGCGCAGCGCTTTCCGGTCGACATGACGCGCAGCATGGTGATCGGCGACAAGCCGAGCGACATCGAGGCCGCCCGTGCGGCCGGCCTCCCCGGCCATTTGTTCGAAGGCGGCAATCTGGAGAGCTTCGTGAGACAGCGCCTCATCCCGGTCGGCTAGGCCTCGGCGCGCGTCACAAAAACTGCTGCATCCCCGGGCATTTGGCAGCTATCTGGCGCTGCTCTGTTGCGCGCAACCGCCAGTGTGCTATAGCGCCATCTCGTTGCGAACACTGGCTTAATCGCCTTCTGGGGTCCGGCATGGCAGATCTAAGGGACGCCCGCGTCCTCGTTACCGGCAGCGACGGCTTCATCGGTTCGCACGTCGTCGAGGAGCTGGTGAAGGCCGGGGCCCGCGTCAAGGCGATCGTCTACTACAACTCATTCAATTCCTGGGGCTGGCTGGACACGGTTCCCGCCGACATCATGAAGTCCGTGGAGGTGGTCGCCGGCGACATCCGCGATCCGCATTTCATGATCGCGGCAGCAAGCGGCTGCACCGACGTGCTGCACCTGGCGGCGCTGATCGCGATCCCCTTCTCCTATGTCGCGCCCGACTCCTATGTCGACACCAACGTGAAGGGCACCGTGAACGTGCTCCAGGCGGCGCGCATGGCTGGCGTACGGCGCTTCGTGCAGACATCGACCAGCGAGGTCTACGGCACGGCGCAGATCGTCCCGATCAAGGAGAACCATCCGCTGGTTGGCCAATCGCCCTACTCGGCCTCGAAGATCGCATCCGACCAGATGGCGCTGTCGTTCCACGCCTCGTTCGACATGCCGGTCGTCGTGATCCGCCCGTTCAACACGTTCGGCCCGCGGCAGTCGGCGCGCGCGGTGATTCCGACCATCATCAGCCAGATCGCGACCGGCAAGCGCAAGATCCGTCTCGGCGCCGTCAGTCCGACGCGCGACTTCTCCTTCGTCACCGACACCGCGCGTGGCCTGATCGCAGGCCTCACCGCGCCGGCCGAGCAATGCGTCGGCCAGACCATCAATCTCGGCAGCGGCTTCGAGATCTCGGTCGGCGCGACCGTCGAGATGATCGCCGATGTCATGGAGACCACGATCGAAATCGAGACCGACGAGGCGCGCCTGCGCCCCGCCAACAGCGAGGTCGAGCGGCTCTGGGCCGACAATTCCAAGGCACGCCAGCAGCTCGGCTGGAGCCCCGAATTCGGCGGTGTCGAGGGCATGCGTCGCGGCATGGTCGAGACTGTCAACTGGTTCACCAATCCTGCAAACCTCAACCGCTACAAGGCTGACGTGTACAATGTCTGAGGCGATGGTGGACAATGTCGTGACCCGGTCAGACTTCAATCCAGAGACGATCGTCGACGCCGTTCGGCACGCGGTAGGAACGCCGAACGGCATCCTCGGGCTGCACGAACCGGTGTTCGCTGGAAACGAGATTGCCTACCTTGAAGAGTGCATCAAGAGCACCTTCGTCTCCTCGGTCGGCCCCTTTGTCGATCGGTTTGAGCGCATGCTGGAGAAGGTCACCGGCGCCAAACGCGCGGTCGCCGTCGTCAATGGTACGGCCGCCCTGCATGCCTGCTTCAGGCTCGCCGGCGTCGAGCCCGGCGACGAGGTCATCTCGCCGGCGCTGACCTTCATCGCGACGACGAATGCGATCGCCTATTGCGGCGCGACGCCGCATTTCGTCGACAGCTCGCTCGAAACGCTCGGCATGGACGCGCGCGCACTCGCGGCGCGCCTCGATGCGATCGCGCGGAAGACTGCGACCGGCACCATCAACCGCGAGACCGGCCGCCGCATCGCGGCGATCGCCCCGATGCACACGTTCGGCCACCCCGTCGATTTGGACGCGATCGCCGCAATTGCAGACGATTGGAACATCGCACTGGTTGAAGACGCGGCGGAATCGCTGGGATCGACCTACAAAGGTCGCGCGGTCGGATCGCAGGCGCGCCTTGCAGCACTCAGCTTCAACGGCAACAAGATCGTCACCACAGGCGGCGGCGGCGCCATCCTGACCAATGACGAGGAGCTGGGGCGCCGCGCCAAGCACCTGACGACGACGGCAAAATTGCCGCACAAATGGGCCTTCATCCACGACGAGGTCGGCTTCAACTACCGTCTGCCGAACTTGAACGCGGCGCTTGGTTGCGCCCAGCTCGAGCAGCTCGACGGCTTCCTGGCAAGCAAGCGCCGGCTGGCGGCCGCCTATGATCGCGCGTTCGCGCATGTTCCGGGGGTACGCTTCTCGCGGGAGCCGAAGGACACCACGAGCAACTACTGGCTGAATGCGATCCTGCTCGACGAGGCGCATGCCGAACGGCGCGACGACGTGCTGGCCGCGCTGAACGATGCCGGTTTTGGTGCGCGCCCGGCCTGGACCTTGATGCACCGCTTGCCGATGTTCGCGCAAAGCCCGCGCGGCGATCTCTCCGCTGCGGAATCCATCGAACGCCGGCTGATCAACCTGCCCAGCAGTGCCAGCATCAGGCCCCGCGATGAGTAGTGGCGCGCGCAAGATCTGCTTCGTCACCGGCAGCCGGGCCGATTTCGGCCTGCTGGTCTGGCCGATGCGCGCAATCCGGCAGACGCCCGGCCTGACGCTTCAGCTCGTCGCAACCGGCATGCATCTCGCGCCGGAGTTCGGCTACACCTTCAACGACATCCGCGAGGAGGGGTTTGAGGTCGACGAGCGCATCGAGACGCTGCTGAGCAGCGACACCGGCGCCGGCGTCGCCAAATCGGTCGGACTCGGCGTGATCGGCTTTGCCGACGCCTTCACGCGGTTGCAACCAGATCTCGTGGTCGTGCTCGGAGACCGGTTCGAGATGTTCGCGGCCGCGCAGGCCGCGATGTTCATGCGACTGCCGATGGCGCATCTGTTCGGCGGAGACGTCACCGAAGGCGCGGTCGACGAATCCACGCGCCACGCCATCAGCAAGATGTCGCATCTGCATTTCACCAGCAATCAGGGCTCGACGCAACGGTTGATCCAGCTTGGCGAGCATCCCTCCCGCATTCACACCATCGGCTCGGTCGGCATCGACGCCATCAAGCATCTCGATCTGATGAACCGCGACGACATCGGCCGCGCCCTTGGGATGCCGCTCGGCGAACGCAATGCGCTCATCACGTTCCACCCCGTCACGGTCGAATCCGGGCGTTCGGTGGCCGAGCTCGACGAATTGTTCGCGGCACTATCGACTCTCGATCCCGCCTTCCGGCTCATCTTCACGCTCGCGAATGCCGATGCCGAGGGGCGCGCGCTGAACGAGCGGACCAAGGCCTTCGCGACCGGCCGGCCGAACACGATCGCGGTCGCCTCGCTCGGGCAGCTTCGCTATCTCAGCCTGATGAGCCATGCGGACGTGGTGATCGGAAATTCCTCGAGCGGCGTGCTCGAAGCGCCTTCCTTCGGTGTTCCGACGGTGGATATCGGCGACCGTCAGAAGGGGCGCGAGCGCGCGGCCTCGGTGTTTCATGCGGCGCCCGAACGTGGCGCGATTGCCGCCGCCATCTCGGCGGGACTCCAGCGCGGCCGCCAAGCCACCGTCAACCCCTACGGCGACGGCGAATCCAGCCGGCGATTTGCCGACATTGTCGCCGGCATCCCCGATTTCAGGCAGCTCCTGGCCAAGGGCTTTTATGAACGTCCCGCCAGCGGAGCGCGGCCATGACGACGCACACGCTGATCATCGCGGAAGCCGGCGTCAATCACGACGGCAGCCTGGAAAAGGCGCTGGCCCTGGTCGATGCGGCAGGCGAC
>NZ_AJQE01000197.1 GCF_000261685.1 Bradyrhizobium genomosp. I (2014)
CGTCAAGTTCCAGACCTTCAATGCGAAGGCATTGGCGGGCGGCGCGGCGAAGAAGGCAGACTATCAGCAGCGCACCACCGACGCCGGCGAGAGCCAGCTGGCCATGCTGGAGCGTCTCGAACTGCCGCAGGCTGCGCATCATACGCTGATCGCGCACGCCAGGGAGCGCGGCATCGAATTCCTGTCGACGCCATTCGACGATGCCTCGCTCGGCTTCCTCCTGTCGCTGAAACTGCCGCGGATCAAGATCGGTTCGGGCGATCTCACCAATGCGCCGCTGCTGCATGCAGCGGCGAGGGCCGGCGCCATGCTGATCCTGTCGACGGGCATGGCGACGCTCGGCGAGGTCGAGGAAGCGCTGGGCGTATTGGCCCATGGCTATGCACAGCGCAACGATCCCGCAGGCGCCGCCTCGTTCCGCGCTGCGTGGCGCGATCCGGCGGCACGCACCGCGCTGGCGCGGCACGTCAGCCTGCTCCATTGCACAACCGAATATCCCTGCCCCGTCGCCGACGTGAACCTCGCGGCGATGGCGACGATGCGATCGGCGTTCCAGCTTCCGGTCGGTTATTCCGATCACACCGACGGGTTCGAGATCTCGGTCGCCGCGGTCGCGCTCGGCGCGGCCATCGTCGAGAAGCACCTGACGCTGGATCGCAATGCGTCCGGTCCCGACCACGCGGCCTCACTCGAGCCGGACGATTTCAAGCGCATGGTCGGCGCCATCCGCAATGTCGAGGCCGCGCTCGGCGACGGCGTGAAGACGCCGAAGGAATCCGAGATCAGGAACGTCCCGGTGGCGCGCAAGAGCATCGTGGCGGCGCGCGCGCTGAGGGCCGGCGAGATCATCGGCCCGGCCGATATCACGGCCAAGCGGCCGGGCGCCGGGCGGCCGCCGATTGATTATTGGTCCTTGGTCGGAACGGCGGCGCCGCGGGCGCTCGAGCCGGACGATCCGGTTTAGCGACGGGGCTTTGCAGGAACTCCGCGCAGCACGGACCCCGGCGGCCATGACCCCGTGACGACGGAGCCCATCGCCACCAGCGTATCGCTGCCGATGGAAATGTGATCGCGGACACGGCTGCCGAGCCCCACAAAGCAGTTGTCGCCGATCTCTGCACCGCCGCCGACCACGGTTCCGGGAGACAGATGCGTGCAGTGCCCGACGCGCACGTCGTGCTCGACGACCGCGCCGGAATTGATGATGCAGTGATGGCCGATCATGCTTCGTGCATTGACGATCGCACCCGGCATGATGACGCTGCCCGCACCGATCGTCGCCGACGGCGAGACGAACGCGCGCGGATGAATCACCGACGCCCAGCGCTTGAGCTGCAGCCGGCCGATCATCTGCCGGCGCGCGGGCCCCGCCTGCATCGTTCCGATCCCGACCACGAAGGCGGCTTCCGGATAGTTCGGCGCAACGTCATCGGTTCCGAGATAGCGCGCATCGCCCAGTGCTCCCGGCTGCCGATCGAGGAAGCCAACGACGTTGAACTGCCCCGAAAGGAGAGCGGCCTCATAGACCATGAAGGCATGCTCGCCGCCGCCGATGATGATCAGATCGTCCATCGCGATTCCCCTGCACAGGCCAATCCTAGCGACCGGGCTGCGGTACTTCAAACCGCCGGGCCTGACCGGAAAACACGTGTATTAACAAGGTCCGCGCCAGGGCCCCTGGCGGGGTTGACGCCGCCTCTCGCAGCCGCGATATAGCAGGCTCAGCCGTGGGCCGCCCCCAAATATCTGGCGTATACGAGGCAGATTGCCATGAAATCCTGGCGCAAAGCCGTCGTCGGTAACCAGGCGACCGTGGGCGAGGCCATTGCCGCGATCGAGAGTGGTAGCATCCAGATTGCGCTGGTGCTCGACGACCAGAACCGCCTGCTCGGTGTGGTCACCGACGGCGACGTCAGGCGCGGGCTGCTGCGCGGCATCCCCCTCACCGGACTTGCGACCGACGTCATGAACCGGACGCCGGTGTCGGCCCCTGCGACGCTGCCGCGCGAGGATCGCCTGCAGCTGATGCGGCAGAGATCGATCAAGCAGCTCCCGCTTGTCGACGAGGGCGGCCATCTCATCGTGGTGGAGACGCTCGATGAGCTGCTCGAACCGCCTCATTATCCGAACCCTGTGCTGATCATGGCCGGCGGCCTTGGTGAGCGCCTGGGCGCGCTGACGCGCGAGGTGCCGAAGCCGATGCTCAATGTCGGCGGGCCG
>NZ_AJQE01000198.1 GCF_000261685.1 Bradyrhizobium genomosp. I (2014)
TCGTCCGCAACGTCGTGCAGCAGGGCTTCGGCAACATCTTCATTTCGGTCAACTACAAGGCCCAGACGATCAAGGACTACTTCGCCGATGGCGCCGCCTTCGGTGCCAACATCGAGTACGTGCACGAGACTGAACGCCTCGGTACCGCCGGTGCGCTCGGGCTGTTTTCGACGCCGCCGGATCTGCCGATGATCGTCACCAACGGCGACATCCTCACCACGATCAACTACGGAGCGCTTCTCGACTTCCACAACGGAACGCCGGCGGAAGCGACGATGGCCGTTCGTGAGCACAAGGTGCACGTCCCCTATGGCGTGGTTTCCACGTCGGAGGGCTTTCTCCAGACCATTCGCGAGAAGCCGACCGAGAGCTGGTTCGTCAGTGCCGGCATCTATGTAGTTGGAAGCTCCGTCTTCCGCCATGTCGCCCCGGGCATCAGCATCGACATGCCGACCGTGCTGGAGCGCGTGATCGCCGATAAGGGGCGCGTCGCGGTCTATCCCATTCGCGAATACTGGCTCGACATCGGCCGCCTGGAGGATTTCGAGCAGGCGCACGCAGAGTTTCACGAGGTCTTCACGTGACCACGACAACCGCCGTCGTGGTAGGGCTCGGCTCGATTGGCGCAAGGCATGCGCGTGTCCTGCGCGAGCTCGGCCTTCGGGTCGCGACGGTCAGCCGGCGCGAAGGCGGCGATTACGGATCGATCGCGCAGGCCGTCGCGGCGGCGCATCCGGACTACGTGGTGATCGCCACCGAGACGGCGCGCCATGCGGACAACCTGCAAGAGCTCGGGCAGACCGGATTCCATGGCAAAGTCCTGGTCGAAAAGCCGCTCTTCGCGACACCGGCACCGCCCCCGAAATATCCGTTCCATGTCAGCGTCGGATACAACCTGCGCTTTCACCCCGTGATGACGGCGCTGGCCGAAAGGCTGCGCGGGCGCGAGGTGATCACGGTCGGCGCCTATGTCGGCCAGGACATCAGGGACTGGCGGCCCGGCCGCGATCACCGTGCGACCGCATCCGCCACGGCCGATGCCGGGGGCGGCGTGCTGCGGGATCTCAGCCACGAACTGGACTATCTTTTGTGGCTGTTCGGCCCATGGCATCGCGTCGCGGCACTCGGCGGCGCCTCCGGCGCTCGCGACATCGACGTCGACGACCACCTCGACCTGCTGCTCGATATGCAGCGGGCGCCATCGGTGCACGTCCACATGGACTATCTCGACCGCCAGGGCATCCGCCGCATTCGCGTCAATGTCGACGACGACACCATCGAGGCCGATCTCGTCGGCAGCCGTCTCACGGTCAACGGCAAGGCAACGCAGATCCCCAGCGAGCGCGATCAGAGCTATCGCGACATGCATGTCGCGGCGATGCATGGCGCCAGCCCGGTCTGCTCGCTGCCCGAGGCGCTCGGCGTCATGCATCTGATCGACGCCAGCGAGCGCGCGCTGCGCACCAAGAGCTGGGTATCGCCGTGAGTCTCATCTGCACCATCTGCGCGCGAGGCGGCTCGAAAGGGGTCGTCGGCAAGAACGCGCGCGATCTCCTGGGCAAGCCGGTGCTCGCGTGGAGCATCGCGCAGGCACGCGAGACCGGCCTGTTCGATGCGATCGCCTTCAGCAGCGATTCGGACGCCCTGCTCGGCGCGGCGATGAAGGCCGGCGCCGATATTGCAGTCAAGCGCCCGGACGAGATGGCGACCGACACCGCGCCCAAGCTGCCCGCGATCCGCCACTGTCTCGAGCAGGCCATCGCGCAGACGGGCAATACGCCGGAGATCTTCGTCGATCTCGACGTCACCTCGCCGCTCAGGCTGGCCTCCGACATCACCGGTGCCGTTGGACTGCTGCGCGAGAGCGGCGCGCGCAATGTGATTACCGGAGCGCCGGCGCGACGCTCGCCCTATTTCAACCTGGTCGAGCAGCGCGCCGATGGCAGCGTCGGCCTCTCCAAATCCGCCGATCCTCCCATCACGCGCCGGCAGGATGCGCCGCGCTGCTTCGACATGAACGCCTCGATCTATGTCTGGCGCGTTGCGCCGTTTCTGGAGCAGCCCGCGGTGTTCTATCCGGACACGCGTCTGTTCGAAATGCCGGAGGAGCGTTCGATCGACATCGATTCCGATCTCGATTTTGCGTTGGTGGAACTGTTGCTCCGCCAACGACTGCCGGCCTGAGGAGGCGCAAGCGATGACCACGAGCTTCAAGGCCCTGTTCGATCTGACCGGGCGTACTGCCGTCGTCACCGGCGGGTGCGGCATCCTCGGACGTCGCTTTGCCGAGGGGCTTGCCGAGTTCGGCGCCAACGTCGCGATCGTCGATCTCGATCAGGCCGCAACCGATGCCGCCGCAGCCGAAATCGCCTCACGCCATGCCGTCCGCGCCAGAGGCTACGGCTGCGACATCACCAGTCCTGACGCGGTGCGCAACGCTGCCGATGCGATCGAGGCGGACCTCGGACCGGTCTCGATCCTGCTCAACAACGCCGCCAGCAAGACCCGCGACGTGGACGCCTTCTTTGCACCCGTCGAGACTTTTTCGCAGGACACCTGGCGCGAGATCATGTCGGTCAATCTCGACGGCATGTTCACCGTCGCGCAGATGTTCGGCGGCCGGATGGCCGAGCGCGGCTACGGCTCCATCGTGCAGACCGCATCGATCTACGGCCTGATGGCGCCCGACCAGCGCATCTACGAAGGCTCCGAATATCTCGGCCGCGCCATCAATACGCCCGCGGTCTATACGGCGTCCAAAGCCGGGGTCATCGGCCTGACCAAGCACCTCGCCACCTACTGGGCGGCGAAGGGCGTTCGCGTCAATACCCTCACCCCCGGCGGGGTGGAGAGCGGGCAGAACGAGACCTTCAAGGCGCGCTATGGTGCCCGTATCCCGCTCGGCCGCATGGCTCGCGCGGACGAAATGGTCGGAACGATGCTGTTCCTGGTGTCCGACGCGGCATCCTACGTGACCGGGCAGAACATCGCCGTCGATGGCGGCCTGAGCGCCTGGTGACAATCCACAAATGATCAAGCGCCTGATCCAGAACACGGTGATTTCGGCGTTTGCCTTCGGCGTGTCCGCCTTGCTGGGCCTCGCGGTCATTCCGCTGATCATCGGGACCTGGGGGGTGACCGAGTTCGGCCTCATCGTCATCTCGCGGCTGCTGCTTCCCAGCGGCATGATGGCGGTGCTGGACCTCGGTCTGTCCGAGGTCGCCACCCAGGTGGTCGCGCGCGCGCGCGAGCACCGCAATTGGACGCAGGCCAGCCGCCAGATCGCTTTCCTGGGAGTGGTCTCCATCGCGCTCACCCTGATCCTGAGCGCCACCATCTGGCTCGCGACGCCGCTTTTCGTCATCGTGATGAAGGTTGACGCCGCGCATCTGGAGGCGTTCACCCGGATCATGCACTACACGGCCCTGGCGAATCTCATCTTCGTTCCGGCGCTGGTGTGGGAAGGCATCGTCAAAGGCTTCGAGCGCTACAACCTGCTGCGCGTTGCGGAGGTCACGTCGACGGCGGCCTATGTCGGACTGACATTCGCGGCCTCGTGGGCGGCGGCGGGCTTCGAAGTGGTCGCCTACATCTATCTCGCCACGCTGGTGGCCCGTGCCGTCGTCATTGGAATTGCCGCCTTCGTCGCCCTGCGGCACAAGCACGTGCGATTGCTGCCGTGGACCCCCGACGTCCGGCAGGATATCCTGCATCGTTGCGTGCTGCTGCTGCAAGGCAAGCTGATGGGCGGCGTTTCCGGCCCCTTTCAGCCGTTCCTGATCGGATTGCTGTTCGGTCCGAAGGCTGTCGGAACCTACGACGCGCTGGTCCGATTGTCGCGGATATCCAAGATCGTCGTCAGCCTTCTGACCTCGGCCCTGCTTCCCGTCGCCAGCCGCCTCGACGAGCGCGGCAGCGCGGCGTCGTTCCAGCGCCTCGGCGATCTCGGCCTCATCATGATGCCGATGTTCGTGGTACCGCCGCTTGCCGCGAGTGCAATCCTCTCGCCCGAGATCATGAACCTCTGGATTGGTCCTCTGCTTGCTCCCTACGCGTTCTGGATGGGTGTGAGCTTCCTGGTTCCGATCTGCGCGCAATACGTGACAATCGGCAGCTTGATCTTTCTGACGCGGCCCGAGGTGCAGGCCCGGCTCAACAGGCTGATGGCCGTACAGCTCCTGATCTGGGCGGCAGTCGCTGCCGCGACGTTGCATCTGTTCGCGGAACGCGCCCTGATTCTCGGCCAGGTCATTGGCGGTATCGCCGTCCTGCCCTGGCAGCTTCGGGAATTGCGCAATGCACTCGAACTCGACCGCTATCGCTTCGCGAAGGCGATCGGAACTCAGCTTGCAATCCTGGTGCTGGCCAGCATTTCTCTAGCAGCAATTGCAGGTTACATTCAGTTCGACAGCGTGCTAAAGCTCGCGCTCGGTTCCATGGTTTTCTGTCTGGTGACTTGGGTGCTTCAATACTTTCTGGTGCTCGAGAAGCGGCATCGGACTGTATTTCCAGCGGTCGGGCAACTGATGGGACTTACATCCAGAAGCACTTGAATGAACACTCACGCGACAGTCCGCAACGCCATTATCGCAGATTTCGCTCCGGCCTCGTTGCCGGACAGGGTGGCAACCTACGCGCTCGATGCGGCGAGGAGCATCGGACGGCTCGCGCTGCGTCGCGTGAAGCGCACCGCCGACGTCGTCAATTCCGAGTACAATCTTTCGCATTGGCAGCGGATGCTGTCGGCCAAGACCTGGACGACGGCCACGAGCGTCGGCGAATTCCTGATCCCGAGGAATCCCGAGCTGGGTCTGCGCAAGGTCGACAATCGGATTTGCAGGATCGCGGCCGACGACTACTACCGCTATCGTGCCAAGGCGCTCGGCGAACTGCTGGCACGGCACGCCGGTGGCGTCACGGAGATCGTCGAGCTCGGCGCAGGCTACGGCTACAATCTGCTGGCGCTGCACCTCAATCATCCCGAATGGACGCTGCGTGGGTTCGACATTGCGCCGAACGGCGTCGCGGCGGGCCGCGAGATCGCCGCGCATTATGGCCTGTCGGACCGGATTTCGTTCGACAGGATAGACCTGACCGACCGCAACGATCCAAGCTATGCCGCCATCAGGGACAAGGTCGTCTTCACCTATTTCTGCATCGAGCAGATCCCCTACGACGTGCGCAAGGTGGTGGACAACATCATCGCGGCGAGGCCGAAGCGGGTCATCAACATCGAGCCGACGACGGAGTTGCTGAATCTCTCCAATCCGCGAGACATCGTCAGCTTCCTCTACATTCGCTCGGTCGATTACCAGACGCAGCTCTTCTCGACCCTGGACGACTACGAGCGACAGGGCCGCGTCCGCATCCTGGCGCGCGAGCGGATGCCGTTCGCGCCGACGATCCACAATGATGGTTTTTTGTATTGCTGGGAGCCCACATGACAACCATCGACGCGACGCCCGATCGGCCCGCCCCGAAGAAGCAGAAGATCAACCAGTTTCGTCGCCTGTTGTGGCACATCAACCGGACCGATCTCGGCTGGGTCACCAAGGCGGCCCTGACGACTCTGCAACCGGGCGCACGGGCGAAGCGCGTCGGGTTGCTCAATCAGCTTCCTTCGAAGGCGGAATGGAGCGAGGCGAGCCGGAAGCTCGACCGGGACGGCTACGTCGACGTATCCGCGCTGATGGACCGCGGCCTTGCGGAAGCCGTTGCCGCAGTCGCGGACAACAAGGTGAGCCGGCTCAACGAGCTCTCGGACAAGCAGCAGCTCGGTCACAAGTCCTTCTGGGTGAGCCTCCTGGACGAGGATCTCGTCAACGGTGCATTCGCGACCGACCATCCCTTCGTGCGCTATGCGCTGCAGCCGGCGGCACTGCGCATCATCGGCGATTTCATGCATGACCTGCCGCAGCTCTCCGACGTGCTGCTGACGCTGTCCCAGCCGACCCCGAACCAGGCGCTGAGCTATTCCCAGCTCTGGCATCTCGATCACGACGACAAGCGCGTCTGCAAGCTCTTCATCTATCTCACCGACGTCCGCAACACCGCCGACGGTCCGTTCACGTTCATTCCGGCAGGCCCCTCCAGGCCGTTCCGCAACACGTTGAAGAGCCACATGAGCGATGCGCAGGTGTTCGCGAAGACGGGACCCGATGCGGTCAAGGAGATGGTTGCGCCGCGCCTGTCGTCGTTCATCGTCAACACGGCCCGCTGCCTGCACATGGGAAGCCGGATCCAGTCCGACCACAGTCGCCTCCTCTACACCGCGACATACATTCAGCAGCCGCGCATCTATCCCGAACCGCGCCCCCGTTTCCGGGCGAGCGGAGCCCTGACGGACGTCGAGCGCGCCGCGATGCGCCTGTGAGCCGGACCTGCCGGGAGCCCACATCTTGCGCATAGGCCTGGTGGTCGATCACCCCAAGCGTGACCTGCCGGGGGCGGTCATGCTCGGTTATCAGCTCGCGCGTCGCGGCGTCTCCGTCGTGCTGGTGCCGATGTACGAGCAGGCCGTCGACGTCCCGCGGCTCGGACTCGATGCGCTGGTCGTCAACTACGCGCGCCCGGTCAATCTCGACCTGATGCGCAGCTTTGCCAAGGCCGGCCTCGCGCTCTACGTCCTCGACACCGAAGGCGGCGTGCTCGCCGAGAAGGGCGGCAACTCGCCGCCGGCAATGGCCGCCCACATCAAGGGCAGCGGCTACGCGGAGATCCTCTCGGGCTATTTCTTCTGGGGCAGCCGGCTCCACGACGCCTTTCGCGCGGCCGGAACCATGAAGCCGGAGCAGCTCCACCTCACCGGATGTCCACGCTTCGACTTTGCGGCGCCGCGCTGGCGCCCGCTGCTCGATGGCGAGCCACGCGGCTACCTGCTCGTCAACGCCAACTTCCCGCTGGTCAATTCGCGCTTTACCGGCAAGCCGGGCGGCGAGCGCGAAGCGATGGTGCGGGCCGGCTGGGACGGCGCCTATGTCGATCGCTTCATCGCGGACCTGAAGCAGGTCTTCGCGAACTATCTCGCCGAGATCGACCGGCTCGCCGCGGCGCGACCCGACCGCAACATTCTCGTGCGTCCGCATCCGTTCGAGAGCGAGGGCGTCTATCGCGACGCACTCTCGCGTCACGCCAACGTGGTGATCGACGGCACCGGCAGCGTGCTCGACCGCATCCGCAATGCGGCCGCCGTCGTTCATCTAAACTGCGGTACGGCCGTCGAATCGGTCCTGCTGGGAAAGCTTCCGCTCCAACTCGAATATCTGAACACGCCGACCACCGCGGGACACGCAGCGCTGCCCGCGCGCGTGAGCCGGCCAGTCGCCTCGTTCGACGAGCTGCTTGGCGCGATCGATCACATCGAGCGCGAGACCGAGACCTTCGATTTCGCCCGCGTTCATGCCGCCGATATCGAGGCCTTCTTCCATCTGAACGACGGCCAGGCCGCCGAACGCGTCGCGGACGTCCTGACGCGCGCGACGACCTCGCGCCGGCCATACGTGTCGCTGCTGGCGACCGTGAAGGGCACGCGCGACAAGCCGAGTGTCGGCCAGATCGTCAAGGGCGCCGCCAGCGCCGCGCTCGGATCGGCCGTCACGGAACGGCTGCGCAGCCGGTTCAACCCCGCCCGGCGCGACAAGCGGATCGAGCCGGTCTTCGTCAGGAGCCTGCTGCAGCGTATCGCAACTCATGACCGCGCGAGCCCGTCGCAATTCACGGCGGAACGAGCACATTGCGCGACGACGGGCTTGCCGCTCGCGAGCATTGCCATCGAACCCGCCCGATAGACCCATGGCCACATCCGCAAGAACCATTCTCATCACCACGCTTGCCGAATACCAGACCCGGTTCTGGATTCCGGTGGCGCAACGGCTGCGCGCGGCCGGCGATGACGTCGAATTGCTCGCCTTCGACGATCGCAGCGCCGAGATGTCGGCGGCCGAGGGCGTGCCGGTCACGAACATGTACCGCGAGGGCCTCAAGGGCGGCCCCTCGCCCGACGACCGCGGCGCGTTCGACGCACGCGTCGTCGCCTACGGGCTCGACGGGACCAATTTCCTGTTCAGCCATGAGCGCTTCACCTTCGGCATCCGCGACACCGCAGCGCTGCGACGACGGTTCATGATCTACGCCAACGCCATGGAGACCGTGCTCGACCGCCTGGAAAAGCAAGGCAAGCGCGCCGAACTGGTGCAGGAGCTCGGCGGCTTTCTCTCGGTGATCGCGAGCTTCTACGCCGCCAGGCGCCGCAGCATCCGCAACTGGTTCATCGAGCCTTCGTTCTTTCGCGGCCGCATGTACTTCACGCCCGACACTCTCGGCGCGCCCGACGTGATGCCGACGCCGGCGGACGCCGTGTCGCCGGAGGTACGTGCCTATCTCGACGACACGCTGACGCAGCGGGCGATCGTCATCCCCAAGAAGGACCAGCATCATTATTCGGCGGCCTTCAAGAAGGTCGTGAACCTGCGCAACGCCCGCCGCCTCACCGAGAAACTGTGGGACCAGTTCGCGCTCGGCAAGCATCAGGAGTTCGGGCACAATCTGCGCCACGCCCGCGTCCACGCGGCGATGGCGCTCAATGCGACGCGTCTGCGCAGGCTCTACAAGCCGATCCCCGAGGTCCCCTTCGTCTACTATCCGTTCCACGTTCCGGCCGACATGGCGCTGACGCTGCGCTCGCCCGACTATCTCGACCAGGTCGCAACCGTCGACTTCCTGCTGCGGACGATCCCGGACTCGCATGTGCTGGTGGTGAAGGAACACCCCGCCCAGATCGGCGCGATCTCGGCCGATCGCCTGTTCGAGCTGGCACGCCGCTTCGACAATCTCGTGCTGCTGCCGCCGCAGACCAACAATTACACAGTGCTCAACCGCGCCGATGCGGTCATCTCCGTCAACAGCAAGTCCGGCGCCGAGGCGTTGCTGCTCGGCAAGCCGGTCGTGGTGATGGGCGATGCGTTCTACCGCTCCTGCCCGCTGGTCCATGCGGTCGACCGGCTGGCGGACGTGCCCGCGCGGCTGCGCGAGGCGCTCTCCGCCGGACCGTTCGATCCAGCCAAGGGCGCGCCCTATTTCGAATCGGCCTGGCGCAGATCGTTTCCGGGCGAGCTCTATATCAGCGATCCCGCTCTGCTCGACACGTTTGCGGCTTCCTTGCGCGCCGCGATCGCTGAGCCCGCCCGCGCGAATTGAACGGACCCGTCATGCCGCTCGTCTCGATCATCACCCCATCCTGGAACGTCGAAGGCCTGATCGAGGAGACCATCCGCTCCGTGCAGAGCCAGAGCTTCGCCGATTGGGAGCTCCTGATCGCCGACGACTGCTCGACCGACAGGACACCGCAGATCATCGCCGACATCGGCGAGCGCGATCCGCGCGTCAAGCTGATCCGGCAGGCGAAGAACGGAGGGCCGGCGCTGGCGCGGCAGGCCGCGATCGACCGGGCGCAGGGCCGCTATCTCGCCTTCCTCGACAGCGACGATCTGTGGCTGCCCGAGAAGCTCGAGCGGCAGCTCGCCTTCGCGAAGGCGAAGCGGGCCGCGCTCAGCTACACCGCCTTCCGCCGCATCGACGAGACCAACACGATCACCGGACGGCTGATCGAGGTGCCGGCCTCGCTCAGCTATGGGCAGCTCCTGAAGAACACCGCGATCGCGACGCTGACCGCGATGGTCGACCGCGAGATCGCCGGCCCCATTGCGATGAAGAACGAGGGCTATGACGATTTCTGCCTGTGGCTCTCGATCCTCGAGCGCGGCCACATCGCCTACGGCCTCAACGAGGATCTCGCGCGCTACCGCGTCAGGGGCTCCTCTGTCTCCAGCCGCCCGATGCGCTCGGCCAAATGGGTCTGGCAGATCTACCGCAACGTCGAACACCTGTCCCTGCTCCGATCGGCCTGGTGCTTTGCTCATTGGGGCGCGCGGGCCTGGCTGAAGCGGCGGGAGTTCTAGACTAATCGGCCGGGCGTCCGACGCACCCGCCTAAAAAGCGCGAAAACAACCCCATGCACAGTAGCGGTGTTTAATTACCTCGATCCAAACCCATTTCGCTATTGGCGAGTCCGGCCGTTGCCGATACCACTCAGCCCGCTCCCGCTGCGAACAATCTGGAACCGATCATGCCGTTTGAAAGCTACAAGAACAGCCGCATCCTCGTGACCGGAGGCGCCGGGTTCATCGGATCGCATCTCTGCGAGCGGCTGCTCGATGCGGGTGCCGAAGTGGTGTCCGCGGACAATTATTTCACCGGCAGCCGGCGTAACATTGCCCATCTGATCGCGAATCCGCTGTTCGAGGCTGTCCGGCACGACGTCACCTTCCCGCTCTACATCGAGGTCGACGCGATCTTCAACCTGGCCTGCCCGGCCTCTCCGATCCACTACCAGCGCGATCCCGTGCAGACCACCAAGACCTCGGTGCATGGCGCCATCAACATGCTGGGGCTCGCCAAGCGGCTCAAGGCGCGCATCTTCCAGGCCTCCACCAGCGAGGTCTATGGCGATCCGCTGATCCATCCGCAGACCGAGGACTACTGGGGCAACGTCAACCCGATCGGCATCCGCTCCTGCTACGACGAGGGCAAGCGCTGCGCCGAGACGCTGTTCTTCGACTATTGGCGTCAGCACGGCCTGCCGATCAAGGTCGCGCGCATATTCAACACTTACGGCCCGCGCATGCAGCCAAATGACGGTCGCGTGGTGTCGTCCTTCATCGTCCAGGCCCTCAAGGGCGAGCCGATCACCGTGTTCGGCGACGGCGGTCAGACCCGTTCGTTCTGCTATGTCGATGACCTCGTCGAAGCCATCCTGCGCTTGATGGTGAGCGCGGAAGACGTCACCGGCCCGATCAATCTCGGCAACAATTCCGAGTTCACCATCCGCGAGCTCGCCGAGAAGGTGATCAAGCTCACCGGCTCGCGCTCCAAGCTGGAGTTCAAGCCGCTGCCGCAGGACGATCCGCGCCAGCGCCAGCCCGACCTCACCAAGGCGAAGACTGTCCTGAACTGGGAGCCGAAGGTCGCGCTCGAGGACGGCCTGAAGGAGACCATCGCCTATTTCAAGCACTCGTTCGAAATCGCCTGATCCGGCTGCACTCGATCGCCGCGATGGCGTCAGGCGAGCAGCAAACCGCTGGCGTGCAGGTCGTGGAGAAGGTCAACCGGGCTGACCGGCACGGGAGCATCCTGGTGCACTGCCGCCTCGGCTGGCACCGACGGTGCGGACGTGACCTCCGCACCAACCCAGCCGGGCATCGGATCAGGCGGCTCCGACGGGCTGGACAGTGACGTGTCATCGAACCTGAACACGAGCGCATCCCCCGCGAGCGGCGCAGCGCCGACGCTGCCGTCGCCATTGAGATCCTGATGGAGGGTCGGCTCCAGCGCCTTCAGGGACGGATCGGACCCGAGCACTTCCGGGGCCGCCGCCAGTGTGGTCACGAAGTTGCCGTTGGCGTCCGTGCTCCAGACGGAATAATGGGCGTTCGATGAGCTCTTCCAGACGACGTCGTAGCCGCCGCCCGACACCTGCTCGGCGCCAATGACCGTCCACACACCCCAATCCGCCGCGATCACCGCAGACCCTGCATACTTCAGAACAGGTCCGGTGCCGGTCGCGATGCTGTTCAGGTGGTAGTTGCCGCCGGACAGGACCACGCTGGTCGATCCGAGCGCCTCGATCGTGGTGCTACTGAGGGCAGGGGCGCCAATCGTGCCGTCGCCGTTGAGATCCTGCTGGAGTGTCGGCTCCAGCGCCTGCAGGGAAGGGTCGGTCCCCGGCATTTCGGAGGCCGCGGCGAGCGTGGTCAGGAAGTTGCCGTTGCTGTCCGTGCTCCACACCGAATAATGCTGGGTCGATGAACTCTTCCAGACGACGTCGTAGCCGCCGCCCGACACCTGCTCGGCGCCAATGACCGTCCACACACCCCAATCCGCCGCGATCACCGCAGACCCTGCATACTTCAGAACAGGTCCGGTGCCGGTCGCGATGCTGTTCAGGTGGTAGTTGCCGCCGGACAGGACCACGCTGGTCGATCCGAGCGCCTCGATCGTGGTGCTACTGAGGGCAGGGGCGCCAATCGTGCCGTCGCCGTTGAGATCCTGCTGGAGCGTCGGCTCCAGCGCTTTCAGAGACGGATCGGACCCGAGCACTTCGGAGGCCGCGGCGAGCGTGGTCAGGAAGTTGCCGTTGCTGTCCGTGCTCCACACCGAATAATGCTGGGTCGATGAACTCTTCCAGACGACGTCGTAGCCGCCCGACACCTGCTCGGCGCCAATGACCGTCCATACACCCCAATTCGCCGCGATCACCGCAGACCCCGCGTATTTCAGCACAGGTCCGGTGCCGCTCGATATGCTGTTCAGGTGGTAGTTGTCGCCGGATAGGACCACGCTGGTCGACCCGAACGTCTCGATCGTGGTGCCACTGGCGACAGGCACGCCAATCGTGCCGTCGC
>NZ_AJQE01000199.1 GCF_000261685.1 Bradyrhizobium genomosp. I (2014)
GAGCGGTTTAGTCCACTGGCCCTTAGCCGACTGGCCATGGCCAACTTGCCATCTCTGGTTTTGAAGACTGATCGGACTCAGGCGGGCGTCGGCACGGGCTGATGGCGTTTATGAGGACACGTCCGAATGGCCCTGGCTTTCGCCGGGACGACCATCAAATGAGCGTCATGCCTGCGACTTCGCCGCCGTGACGCCATTGCGGCGGTGACGGATCCACAGGGCCAGACCCACCACGATCGCAACCCCAACCACCGTCAAGATCCAGATATGCTTGCCGACATGCCCGTGATGATGCAGCCCGGCATATTCGTGCAGGGCCGTGACCGCCAGCACGCCCGGCAGCACATGCGCCGGCGCCCAGGCCAGGATCGCCGGGATGTTCACCGCGTAGAATTTCGCCGGCGCCATGCCCAGCGCGCCGGCGGTCACGGGGACGAAGGCCCGGACCGGCGGCACGAAGCGGGCGAAGAACACCGCCCAGGTGCCGAAGCGGTGGAAGAAATTCTCGCTCTCGGCGACCACGCGCGGATAGTTCGTCAGCGGCCAGGTGTTGAGGATCTCGCGCTGCCGCCGGTGCCCGATCCAGTAGGCCGAGCCGTCGCCGAGCACGGCGCCGAGCGCGGCCGCCAGCAGCACCCATGGCAGCTGCAATTCGCCGCCCGGAACCAGAGCGCTCAGCGCCAGGATGATGGTCGAACCGGGAATCACCGATCCCACCACCGGAACGGCTTCGAGCAGCGCCGCCAGGAACAGGGTCAGATAGCCCAGCCACGGATGGGCCGAGACGAAGGAGATGAGGGGATCGAGAAAAGACGTCACGCGGTATCTATGGCGGGTTGGAGCATTGGAATTCAGACCCTACCTAAGTAAGCACATGCGGCCAAAGTGCCATTTGAGCAGGCAGCGACGCTACCCCGCCCGAAATTCGGGCGTGATTCGCAAGGCAGCCCTCCAAAAACTGCGTTCCTTGCCTATCTAAATGAAAAGACAATGGAACTTTGATTGGGGGGCGGGCTTCTGCCGGCCACTTGTCTCTGATAGGTTGCTTTCCAGCACCCAGCCGCAGCCAACGTGCGAATAACCGGTTTCGGGACCGCCCGGGACCTCGGAGGATTGATGACGACCGCCGCCCTGTCCAAAGTTGAGGAAGTTTCCGGTCTGCCCGACATGAAAGTGTCGGTTCGCCAGGTGTTCGGGATCGACAGCGATCTCGAAGTCCCGGCCTATTCCGAAGTCGATCCTCATGTGCCCGAAGTCGATTCCGATTACCGCTTCGACCGCGCAACCACGCTTGCCATTCTCGCCGGCTTCGCCAAGAACCGCCGCGTGATGGTGACCGGCTATCACGGCACCGGCAAATCCACCCATATCGAGCAGGTCGCCGCCCGCCTGAACTGGCCCTGCGTGCGCGTCAACCTCGACAGCCACATCAGCCGCATCGACCTCGTCGGCAAGGATTCGATCGTGGTTCGCGACGGCAAGCAGGTCACCGAATTCCGCGATGGCATCCTGCCCTGGGCGCTCCAGCACAACGTCGCACTGGTGTTCGACGAATACGACGCCGGCCGCCCGGACGTGATGTTCGTGATCCAGCGCGTGCTCGAAGTCTCCGGCCGCCTGACGCTGCTCGACCAGAACAAGGTGATCAAGCCGCATCCGGCGTTCCGGCTTTTCGCCACGGCGAATACGGTCGGCCTCGGCGACACCTCGGGCCTCTATCACGGCACCCAGCAGATCAACCAGGGCCAGATGGACCGCTGGTCGATCGTCACCACGCTGAACTATCTCAGCCACGACGAGGAAGTGGAGATCGTGCTGGCCAAGGCCAAGCACTATCGCACCAGCGAAGGCCGCGACATCGTCAACAAGATGGTGCGCCTCGCCGACCTGACCCGCAACGCCTTCGCCAATGGCGATCTGTCGACGGTGATGAGCCCGCGCACCGTGATCACCTGGGCGGAAAACTCCGACATTTTCGGCGATATCGGCTTCGCCTTCCGCGTCACCTTCCTCAACAAATGCGACGAGCTCGAGCGTCCCCTGGTCGCCGAATTCTACCAGCGCTGCTTCAACGCGGAGCTGCCGGAATCGGCGGTGAACGTGGCGCTGAGCTGAAGTTCTCTCGGTGTGTCGTCCCGGACAAGCGAAGCGCAGATCCGGGACCCATACCCACAGGGAGTGGTCTTGCGAAGACTCGGAGTTACCAGCTTCGCCCACAACCTCTCCCCGTGGTTATGGGTCCCCGCGTTCGCGGGGACGACGGATCAGGTTGAGCTTGGGACGACGGTGAGATCGAGATGAGCACCACCTCCAACTCCAAATTCCGCAGCAACAAGGAAGCGCCGACCGAGCCGTTCAAGCGCTCGGTCGCCTCCTGCCTGAAGGCGATCGCGAAATCGCCCGAGCTCGACGTCTCTTTCGCCGCCGAGCGCCCGGGCCTTGCGCCGGGCAAGGCGCGCTTGCCGGAGCCGGCGCGGAAAATGACAAGGCGTGATGCGGCCATCGTGCGCGGCCACGCCGATTCCATCGCACTCAAGCTCGCCTGTCACGATCCCAAGGTTCATCGCAAGCTGATGCCCGGCAATCCGCAGGCCCGCGGCGTGTTCGAGGCGGTCGAGCAGGCTCGCGTCGAGGCGATCGGCGCGCGCCGCATGGCCGGCGTTGCCAAGAACCTCACCGCGATGCTCGACGACCATTTCCATCGCGGCAAGTTCGACGAGATCACCGACCGCGCCGATGCGCCGCTCGCCGATGCGCTGGCGATGCTGGTGCGCGAACGCCTGACTGGCCTCGCGCCGCCAGCGGCGGCAAAGAAGATGGTCGATCTCTGGCGTCCGATTCTCGAAGACAAGATCGGCAAGCGGCTCGACCGGCTCGATGGTGTGGTCGAGGACCAGACCAGGTTCGGCGACGCCGTGCATGATCTCCTGTCGGCGCTCGAGCTCGGCGACGAGCGCAACGCCGACAGCGAAGACAATGACGAGAACGACGAGAACCGGGACGGCGACAACGACCAGTCCGGCGCCGAGGGCTCGCCCGATTCCGATGCCGCGCAGGAGATGAGCGCCGATCAGGCGCAGGCTTCGAGCGAGGAGATGAGCGAGAGCGCGATGGAAAGCGCGCAGGCCTCGACCTCCGATACGTTCGACGACGGCGAGCTCGGCGACGACGAGACGCCCGGCGAGGCGACGCGTCCGAACGCGCACGGCAAGAACGAGCCGCGCGGGCCGGAATATCACGCCTTCGCGCCGAAATTCGACGAGGTCATCGCCGCCGAGGATCTCTGCGACCATGACGAGCTGGAGCGCCTGCGCGCCTATCTCGACAAGCAGCTCGCGCATCTGCAAGGCATCGTCGCCCGCCTCGCCAACCGGCTGCAGCGCAAGCTGATGGCGCAGCAGAACCGCGCCTGGGAGTTCGATCTCGAAGAGGGCATCCTGGACCCTGCGCGGCTGTCGCGCGTCGTCACCGATCCCTATCACCCGCTGTCCTTCATGCACGAGAAGGAGGCGACGTTCCGTGACACGGTGGTGACGCTGCTGCTCGACAATTCCGGCTCGATGCGCGGCCGCCCGATCACGGTCGCCGCGACCTGCGCCGACATTCTCGCCCGCACGCTGGAGCGTTGCGGCGTCAAGGTCGAGATCCTGGGCTTCACCACGCGCGCCTGGAAGGGCGGGCAATCGCGCGAGGCGTGGCTCGCCGCCGGCAAGCCGGCCAATCCCGGCCGCCTCAACGATCTCCGCCACATCATCTACAAGTCGGCCGACGCCCCCTGGCGCCGTGCGCGCAAGAATCTCGGCCTGATGATGCGCGAGGGGCTGCTCAAGGAGAACATCGACGGCGAGGCGCTGGACTGGGCGCACAAGCGCCTGCTGGCGAGGGCCGAGCAGCGCAAGATCCTGATGATGATCTCGGACGGCGCGCCGGTCGACGATTCCACGCTGTCGGTCAATCCCGGCAACTATCTCGAGCGGCATCTGCGCCACATCATCGAGGAGATCGAGACCCGCTCGCCGGTCGAACTGATCGCGATCGGCATCGGCCATGACGTGACGCGCTATTATCGCCGCGCTGTGACGATCGTGGATGCCGAGGAGCTCGGCGGCGCCATCACCGAGAAGCTCGCCGAACTCTTCAGCGAGACCAACACGGCGCCCACGCAAGCAGCCGGTCGCCCGCGACGCAAATTGCATTCGTGAGCACGCACTCGTCCCGCCGCAGCTTTCTCGGTCACGCGGCGGCGGGATTTTCCACCCTCGCAGTCTCCCGCCTCGCGCGGGCGCAAGCCGCGACCGAGCCGCCGCCAAGAACAGCTCAAGCTCCGCTCCAGGTCGAGCGCGCCGTCGCCGCGCCTGTCAACGTCGAGGTCAACGCGCGCCCCATTCCAAATTTCGAACCGCGCGACCGCTCGCGCACGCGCTTCGGCTCGCTGGAATATCGCAGCGGCCTGGTGTTGACCTCGGCCTATCGCGGCTTCGGCGGCTTGTCCGGCATCCGCTTCCTCGACGGCAAGGGCGAGCGTTTCCTCGCGATCTCCGATCAGGGCGGCTGGTTCACCGGCACCATCCGCTATTCCGGCCGCGACATGGTCGGCCTCGCTGACGTCGAGGCCGCGCCGCTGCTCGGCGCCGAAGGGCGGCCGATCACGGAAAAGCACCTCTGGTGGGATTCGGAATCGATCGCGCGCGACGGCAACCTCGTCTATGTCGGGCTCGAGCGCGTCAACCAGATCCTGCGCTACGATTTCGCCAAGGGCGGCACGCGCGCCCGCGGCGAGGTGCTCAGCGTCCCGCCGGCCCTGCGCAAGCTGCCCTACAACAAGGGGCTGGAGGCGATGGTCGTCGTGCCCAAATGCAAAGACCAGAACATGCCGCTCGCGGGCACCCTGATCGCCTTCTCCGAGCGCGGGCTAGACGCCGACGGCAACCTCGTCGCCTTCCTGATCGGCGGCCCGTCGCCCGGCCAGTTCAGCGTGCGGCGCACCGAGACATACGACATCAGCGATGCCGTGCTGCTGGCTTCCGGCGAGCTCTTGATCCTCGAACGCAAATTCTCCTGGTTCACCGGCGTCGACATCCGCATCCGCTCGATCTCCCTGAAGGGAATCGCGCCGGGTGCGCTGGTCGATGGCCCCGCGCTGTTCGCCGCCGATCTCGGTCACGAGATCGACAACATGGAAGGCATCGACGCCCACGTCACGAGCGACGGCGAGACGGTGCTGACGCTGATCTCCGACGACAATTTCTCGATGCTGCAGCGGACTTTGCTGCTGCAGTTCACGCTGGCGGAGTAGCCCCTGCTGTCGTCTCTGCAAACCCCGCTGTCGTCCTGCGAACGCAGGGACCCATACCGCGTGATCTATCGGGTCAGCAGATAGAAGTCCCGAACGACCAATCTTCGCCAAGCCGCTCCCTGGGGTGATGGGTCCCTTGCGTTCGCTGGGACGACAGCGGATTATGCCGCGCCGCGGTTCGACCAAATGATTGCGGAAATGCACGCCGAGGCTGGCCGCCATTCCCTGATGCGCCTAGCAATCCGCGCGTCCCCCATTACACTTCCTGCATTGCCCCTCCCACCTTCCGGAACTCCCCGCATGAGCGTCCTGTTTTCCCCGATCAAGCTGCGCGGCCTGACCTTGAAGAACCGCATCGTGGTGTCGCCGATGTGCCAGTATTCGGCCGACGACGGCGTCGCCACCGACTGGCACTTCACCCACATCAACAATCTCAGCCTGTCGGGCGCTTCGATGTTCTGCATCGAAGCGACGCATGTGGAGGCGATCGGCCGCATCACGCCGGGCTGCCTCGGGCTCTACAGCGATGCCTGCGAAGCCGCGCTGAAGCCGATCCTCAATTCGGTGCGCAAGCATTCCTCCACCGCGATCGCGATGCAGCTCGCCCATGCCGGCCGCAAAGCCAGCAGCGCGCGGCCCTGGGACGGCGGCCAGCTGATTCCGGAAAGGCAGGGCGGCTGGCAGACGGTGGCGCCGAGCGCCGTGCCGCACAAGGAGGGCGAGGCCGCCCCGCTGGCGCTGGATGCTTCGGGCCTCAAGCGCATCCGCGAGGCCTTTGTCGACAGCGCAAGGCGCGCCGCGCGCCTCGGCATCGACGCCATCGAGCTGCATGGCGCGCACGGCTATCTGCTGCACCAGTTCCTGTCGCCGATCTCGAACCGGCGCAGCGACGAGTACGGCGGCAGCCTCGCGAACCGCATGCGCTATCCGCTCGAAGTGTTCGACGCGGTGCGCGCCGCCTTCCCGCACGACAAGCCGGTCGGCATGCGGGTGTCGTCGACCGACTGGGTCGAGGGCGGCTGGGACTTAGGCCAGACCATCGAATTCGCGCGAGCGCTGAAGGCGCGCGGCGTCGACTGGATCGACGCCTCCTCCGGCGGCGTCTCGCCGCTGCAGAAGATCCCGCTCGGCCCCGGCTATCAGGTGCAGTTCGCCGACGCCATCAAGCGCGAGACGGGATTGCCCACCATCGCCGTCGGCCTGATCACGGACGGCAGGCAGGGCGAGGACATCGTCGCATCCGGCAAGGCCGACATGGTCGCGCTCGCCCGCGGCATGCTCTACGACCCGCGCTGGGCCTGGCACGCCGCCGCCGAGCTCGGCGGCGAGGTCGAAGCGCCGCCGCAATATTGGCGCTCGCAGCCCTCGACGCAGAAGGCGCTGTTCGGCAAGACCACGTTCGGGGCGCGGTGAGGGGACGCGTCGCGCCCGCTGCACATGTGACGCGATAGCGGCGCCTCATCAACGTCGTCCTTGCGAACGCAGGGACCCATGCCGCGTGATCTCACGATGATCCCCGGTGTGCGTTGACAACTTAACTATGACTCTTCGCCAAACCACTGCCTGTGGTTATGGGTCCCCTGCTTTCGCAGGGACGACAGTGCAATTTGTGGAGCGCGCGTTCGCCCCTCACGTCCCGCCCGCATCCGTAAATCCCCCGAGCTTCCACGCCCCCCGAAACTGGCCTAACCTCGTGTGCAGTCGAAGCAACGGAGGGCTGCCCATGCGTTATCCTGTCCGCAAAGCTGCTCACATCTTCGAGCGCGTGGGGCTTGCGATGGCTGGCGCGGCATGCGGGCTGTTCATCGGCGCCCATGTCGGATCGGCCATTCCCGCGCTCACCACGCAGGGCTTCCTGCTGCTGATGATGCTGCTCGGCGGCATCGGCTTCTATCTCGGCATCGACACGCCGCAGATGCCGTTCGACGATGCGCACAGCCAGATCGACGCCGCCGAATTCATGAGCGCCGCCGGCACGCTGTTCGCGACGCTCACCGCCTTCGTCTCCGTCGCCGTCATCGTGCTCCGGCTCGATCCGCACATGGCCTGGACCTGGCTGGTCTTCGCCGGCTGGCTCGCCGGCGTCGCCATGCAGATCATCGCGGGGGCAAAGGCGAGGATGCGGAAATAGGGCCGCTCTTTCTTACCCTCCCCTGGAGGGGGAGGGTCGCTGGGCATGCAGCGAAGCGGAATGCGCAGCGGGGTGGGGTGATCTCTCCACACATGCACTGCCCGAATGGAGAGATCACCCCACCCCGATCGCGCTGCGCGCGCTCGACCCTCCCCCTCCAGGGGAGGGTAAGCCTAGAACACCACGCCCACCCGCGTGCCGCGCTTCCAGGCGATGCGGCAGCGCTTCCTGGTGTTGACGTGCAGCAGCTCGAACCGGTCGGGAATCTTCACCTGGCCGCCGAGATCGACGCAGGCGCCGCCGGGCGAATAGTCGATCAGCGTGCAGGGGATCACCGGCGCGCGCGGGTCGGTGATGATCTTGGCCTGGCGCGACACCAGCCCTGCTGGCTTGACGCGGACATGGCGGCGCGGATGCATTGGCACTCTCCTCCAATTCCGCATCTAGCGGCGGGTTCGGGTGGCGATGATGCCGGGGAGTTGATGCGAACCAGCTAAGGCCGGCAGGAGAATTTTAACGAAAAGTGCCGGCGAAGGCGGAAAGCGGCGGTTGCGGGGTGCTTCGAGACCAGCGAAGCGCGCTCGTGGGTCGGCCGCGCGCAGTGTGTGGGCCATGACGGGCCTCCTGCACCAGCACGACGGCGCCTCTATTCGATCACCTCGTCAGTGCGGACGAGCAGCGAGGGTGGCACGGTGAGGCCGAGCGCCTTGGCGGTCTTCATGTTGACTATCAGCTCGAATTTCGTCGGTTGCTCTACCGGCAGGTCGGCAGGCTTGGCGCCCTTGAGTATCCTGTCGACGAGCCTGCCTGCACGGCGGAATAGATCGGCTGTATCCGCGCCGTAGACGGACAATCCGCCATTGGCGTAGACCCGAAACAAGTAGTTCGCGGGCAGACGATGTTTCGCCGCGAGTGCGATTATTCGCGGAGCCTCGACATAGGTGAGCGGATCACCGAAATCAATTATGGCATCGGCGTTTTGGGCAGAAGCCGAAGCAAAGGCGATATCAAGCTCCTCGGCGGTGGCCGCTTCGACTGTCAGCAGCTCTATGCCGCGCCTGCGCGCCACGTCGCGTGTCTCTTCCACCAGGTAGATCATCGGATTCTTCGGATTGACCAAGACCGCGATTTTCGAGGCGCCGGGAACGAGTTCGCGAAGGATTTCGACACGTTTTCCGAAGAAATCTTCAGGGACGTTGGTGGCAATACCCGTTATGTTGCCACCCGGTCGCGATAGACTTTGCACGAGGCCGATGCGGACGGGATCTGCCACAGCCACGAATACAATCGGAATGGTGGCAGTTGCCGATTTCAGGGCCAGGGCCGCTGGTGGTCCTGCAGCGACCAGTACATCGGGATTGAGAGCCAGCAGGTCGGCGACTGAAGCTGGCAATTGATCGGGAGGATGAGAAAAGCGGAATTCGATGATCAGTTTTCCATCCACCCAGCCGTGGTCTCGCAGCCCGTCAAGGAATACACGCTCGGCTTGATTGAGAGCCCGCCCGCTCCCATCACCTATGGCAAGAAAGCCGATGCGCCGAGGCTTCCTCTGCGCCCACAAACGCTGGGGCGAAACGAGCAACACAGCAGTAGCCGCTATGAACTTCCGCCGTTTCATTCGATCCTCATCAGATGTTGAGGACCCCGGGCGCGAGGCTATCACGTCTTGATAGTGGCCGCACTCGTTGCGGGCATATGGTCGCAGGTCCGCCTTGGGTCGCAAGCCTCCGTCACACCCAGGATGCGAAACTTCCGCTGCGGCCCGGCAAGCCGACGTTGACGAGTCCGCGCCCTAGCCCGTCTGCGGCTCTCCGGGCGGCGGCGAAGCCGCGCCGTCCATCTCCCCCGCCGCCTCCGCGTGCCTCGGCCCCACCGGCATCGGCACCGTCACGTAATCCTTCGGCATGTTCACCGGCCGGTAGTCCGGCTCCACCGCCATCCGCTTCAGCACGCTCTCATGCACATGGGCGCCTTCGGGGATGACGCGCGGCTCGCAATCGGGGATGTAGAAGCCGAGCACCACCTTCCGCTCCGGCCATTCCTTGTACTTCGCGCTCTTCGGCACATACTCCAGCACGCGCCAGGCTGGCGTCATCGAATCGTGCAATTCGCCCGTCTTCCCCGTATAGGCGGGCTCCACATATTTGAACGGCGAGTTCTTGCGCTGGACGCCCCAGGCGAGCTGGTTCACCGTGCGCGGGTTGAAGTTCAGCCCGGCCTTCGCGGCCTCCTCGATCATCCAGATCAGCGGATATTTGGATTCGCCGCTTTCGGCCTCCGGATAGCCGCCGCCGACGTCGCTGTGCACGCCGGCGAACCACACCTGCAGGATGTCCTGCGGCACCTTCTTCTCGTCGGGGACGTAGCGGTTGCTCCAATAGTCCTGCGGCTGGCGGTACTGCTTCAGGCGGAACATGCAGCGCCGCTCGTCGATCGCGATCGCCTGCCGGAAGATCTTGACGCTCGGATTGCGCAGCGTGAAGGCGAGCTCCTCGAGGCTGAACACGAAGAAGAAATTGTCGCGCCGCGGCACGATCACGCTCGCCACCGTGTCCCAGACGCCGACGAAGTGGATGGTCGGCCAGCGGGTGGAGGTGATGCGCGCGAACTGCGCGGCGAGGTCGAATTCGTCCTTCGGCAGCGGCCCGCTCTCGTCGAAAGCGACGTCCTTGAGGTCCTCGATGTCGTTGCCGCGCCCGGTGCCGGAATATTGCTTGTAGGCGACGAGGCCCGAGCCTGCGAGGTTCGCCTGCTCCGGCGAGATCAGGCCGATCTTGTGGATCAGCCCCGCCAGCACGCGAACCGTGTAGGCCCCGCGCGAGAAGCCGAACAGGTAGATCCTGTCGCCGGGCGCATAATGCTCGACCAGGAAGCAATAGGCCGAGAGCACGTTGTCATCGAGCCCGTAGCCGGTGGCGAGCCCCAGCACCAGGTTGACGTTGGCCTTGATCCGGTGCCACGTCGAGGGCTCCGTCACCGTGCCGACCCCGGGATCGTAGAACACCATCTGCCGCGGCGAGGTCTTGTCGGTCTTGCGCAGGCAGCGATAGAGCTTCAGGACGTTGGAGATGTTCTCCGAGATCTCGTTGCCGGTGCCGTCACAGCAGATGACGAGGTGTTTCGGATCTAGCTTGCGGTCGGTGGTGGCCGCGGGCTCCATGGGATGCGCTCCGGGTGATGCTACCCGGGCGAGTATAGCGAAATTGGATGGCAGCGAGGAGGCGGCGTCGCCGGCACCCGGTCCCATGGCCGCATCGTCTGTTGACGTTAACCCTTTGTTAACCATGCGGTCGCCTAATGTTGACGATGGGGGTCACCATGTCGGCCCATGTGACGCGACGGAAATTGATGCCTGTTTCGGCCGATCCGGCCATCCGGTCGGTGGCGAGGCTGGCGGTTCGCGCCAAGGCCGTCCTACAGGTCAAAACGCCTGTCCTACGGAGCAAAGCCATGTTCGCAAGGGACGACTTAGTGGACAATCTCAGCCGCGATCTCGATCGCGCGCGCGGAAGACGCGATGCGCTCGCATCCGAAGCCACGACCCTGACGGCCCAGATCGCCGAAATTGAAGCCCGCCTTTCGGAGGAGAAGAAAAGGCGGGAACGTGAGCGCGTCCTGAGCGAGATCGAAGCAATCAAGGCACGAATCAAGCAAGCCGCCGGCGCGTTTGCACCCGTCGTCGACGGTCTCTCCAGGGCGGTCGAGCAGGCTGCGGCGGTTGTGCCCGAGGCGCGCGAGCTCAATAGTTTCCTGGTGTCGGTAGCGACCGAGATCGACAGCGTGCTCGATCCCCTGTTGCGCGAACTGGATCAGCGCGCGGATGCGGTGCGAACCGGACACGCAGCGCTGGACCTGCCGAGTTCGGCCATTGAGGCGCCGCCCATCGAGCTGCCAAAGGACACCAACGAGCGCCTGCTTCGTTTTCCGGCGTGGCTGTCCCGCGACAAGGAGACGGACAAGAAGGAAGCAGCGGAGAGCCCGCGCAGCACGGCCGCGTGAAGCCTCGGCGCGCTGCGCGGCTCGAAAGCTTGTCTGCTGACGTTCGGAGCGAGTCCCCAACCCTCTCCCGCAAGCGCGGGAGCGCGCGCCTCGTCCTTCGAGACGACCGCTTTCAGCGGTCTCCTCAGGATGAGGCTAAGCAGCATCGGAGCCTGTTGAAACTGGCGCAGCGCCCTCGATCCTCATCCTGAGGGCCCGCCAACGGCGGGCGTCTCGAAGGATGGCCACAGGCGAGATCGCTCCATATACGATACCCCTGCCCGCAAGCGAGGGAGGGAGCGCACCTCCTTCACCGCTCAGTTGGCGGCGCGGCGCAGGAAGGCCGGAATATCGAGAACGCTCTCGTCGGGCGCATTGCGCGCAGGGGCGCGGCCGTAAGGATCGAGCGGCTGAAGCGCCGCCTGCCGCGCAGAGTCCAGGCCCGGCCTTGCCGGCGGTCCCACGGGGTGGTGCGGCTGCGGGCGGAGCGGCGGGCTTACCGCCTGCGGAAGGGGGGCGCTGCGCTCGATGCGATCGGCGATGCGACGGCCGTCGTTGCGCAGCCTGCCGGCGAGCTGGGTGAGCGCGGTTTCCACCGGCAGCGCCTGCGCCGCGTCGAGATTATCGATTCCGGTCGCCACCACCGAGACGCGGACGATGCCTTCGAGGCTTTCGTCGAACGACGCGCCGACGATGATGTTGGCGTCCGGGTCGGCCTCGTCGCGAATGCGGGTCGCGGCTTCGTCGACCTCGTAAAGCATCAGATCCTTGCCGCCGGTGATGGAGATGATGAGGCCGCTGGCGCGCTTGATCGAGGGATTCTCGATCAGCGGATTGGAGATCGCGGCCACGGCGGCGGCGAGCACGCGCTTCTCGCCGGAAGCCTCGCCCCGTCCCATCATGGCCTTGCCCTTCTCCTTCATGACGGAGAGCACGTCGGCAAAATCGAGATTGATCAGCCCTTCCTTGACGATGAGGTCGCTGATGCAGGCCACGCCCGAATAAAGCACCTGGTCGGCAAGGGCGAAGGCATCGGCGAACGTGGTCTTCTCGCTGGCCACCCGGAACAGGTTCTGGTTCGGGATGATCAGGAGGGTGTCGACCGTCTTCAGCAGATCCTCGATGCCGGCTTCGGCAAAGCGCATGCGGCGCTGGCCCTCGAAGTAGAACGGCTTGGTGACCACGCCGATGGTGAGAATGCCGAGCTCGCGCGCGATTCTGGCGACGACGGGTGCAGCCCCGGTGCCGGTACCGCCGCCCATGCCAGCCGTCACGAACACCATGTGCGCGCCGGTCAATTGCTCGCGGATCGTGTCGATCGCCTCTTCGGCTGCGGCGTGTCCCAGTTCCGGCTGCGAGCCGGCGCCGAGGCCTGCGGTCACCCTTGTGCCGAGCTGGATGAGGCGCGTGGCCTTCGACATCGCCAGCGCCTGCGCGTCGGTGTTGGCGACCACGAACTCGACCCCCTGCAGCCCGGCCGTGATCATGTTGTTGACGGCATTGCCGCCAGCGCCGCCGACGCCGAACACGACGATGCGGGCCTTCATTTCATGGATATCGGTGTTGCCAGTCATTCTTCCCTCGCGATTGCTCCGGCAAGCCGGCGATCAAAGAAAGTCTCGAGTGCGGGCTGCGCGGTCTGCTTGCACGATGGAGGCGGCCAGGTGCCCCAACCGACGCGCCGCGTGTCCCGCGATCGAGCCGCCAGGGCGGCGACCGCTCCGCAGCGCCGCTACTTCGTCTTCCAGTCGTGCCGCCCATGCGTTGGCGGCCGTCGTCTCGGCGGCCGCCCGCGTCAGTTCCACGGCGAGGCGATCGGCACGCTCGCGCTCGCGCTCGAACACGACCCTGTAGGCGGTTGCGACGGATTCGAGCCGCGCGATCTCCGCCTTGAAGACTTCGGTCTTGACGGCCTCGATCCTGGCCGGGGAGGCCGCGATGGGATCTGCCCGGCGGGCTCGTCGCGGGCGGGGCGTGTAGCGGAGCGCGGCGAGATCGACGCTCACCACCGCCCTGCCGTCGTCCGACCGCGAACGCGGCAGGCGGCGACGCCGCGCCAGTGCCCGCGCGGCCTCGCGCGAAACATTGAGGCGGGCACCGAGATCGGCATACGTCAACAACTCAACGCACATCCGCGCTTCTCCTGGAGCGAACCGGGAAGGGATTTCGAGCTAGTGATGGCTGGACGATTGCAGCAGGCTAGGATGCGTTGGTTAATGGACGGTTAACGCGCGAGGGGGGTGTTTACGGGTGGCGCGCGGTGCCGGCTGCCCAAGACGTAGGGTGCATCAGCTGGCGCGGCTGCGTCTTGTCCGGCTGGCGCAGGCAGCGATGGAGCTTCAGGACGTTGAAGAGGTTCTCCGGGAGTCGTTGCCGGTGCGGTCACAGCCGATCACGAGGTTCTTGCCGGCGGGCTTGTGGTCGGAATTGGCTGCGATCTCCATGGGATGCACCTCCGGGGATGCTCCCGGGGGGTATAGCGGAGGGCGCTTCTTGAGCGAACTATAACGATGTACTTGTAGCAGTTCGGTGCGCCGCAACAACGCGGAGCCCTATTTTCCCGTCGAACCCCACCCGCCCTCGCCTCGATTGCCAGAAAGGTCGAACTCGGTTACGACTTCAATCTGGGGGCGAGTAATATGCACAAAAATAAGTTGAGCAATACGATCGCCAGGATTGATGGTGATTGCCTGCTGGATGCCGACCGCGAGGGACTTGCGCGCGAACTTGCGCGCATTGGTTTGTCTCTCAATACCTTTACTCAGTGGTATTGGAAGACGGACCTTCACAATCTCCTGCACTTCCTTAGTCTGAGAGGAGACGCTCATGCTCAGTATGAGATCAGAGCTTACGCCGAGGCCATTCTGAGCATCGTGCAGAAATGGCTACCTCTTACTTATGAAGCATTCCTGGACTACCGCCTCAATGCTGCGACTTTATCTGCACAAGCGATCGATGTGTTAAGGCGGCGCTTGCGGGGCGAAGTGGTCGATTTCGCGCAGTCCCGGCTTTCTCAAAGGGAATGGGACGAACTGAGCGCAATCTTTGACCACTGATTTTTGGGGGCTTTAAAAACAAAAACGGCCGGATCTTCCGATCCGGCCGCCACTCAAACTCTTACTTGGCTAAGCCTACGCCACGCGACGCAACCTAGCCCCCGCCCAATTCCGAAATCTCAGCTCGCCTTCTTCGCCGGCGCGGTGTCGCCGACCTTCTTCTGGATGGCGCGCTTCAGTTCGAGGGCGCGGGGCGACAGGACGTCGGCGTTGGCCTTGAGCAGGAAGGCATCGAGGCCGCCATTGTGGTCGACGCTCTTGACCGCGTTGGTGGAGACGCGCAGGCGCACGTTGCGCTCCAGGGCCTCCGACTGGAACGTCACGTTGACGAGGTTCGGCAGGAAGCGGCGCTTGGTCTTGATGTTGGAGTGGCTGACCTTGTGGCCGACGAGGGGGCCCTTGGCCGTCAGTTCGCAGCGGCGAGACATGGCAAAAATCCTTATCCTGAACCCCCAACGATCTGCGGCCGCCATTCGGGGCGCCACGGGGGCAAATTCTTTCGTCCTTGCAGGGAGCGGGCGGACGTATAGGGGGGAAGGGGCCTTGCGTCAAGCGACGGGCCGTTTTTGGCCCGTCGTCCCGGGGCGGGCGGAGCCCGAACCCGGGATCTCGCGCTTCGCAACAGGTGTCATCGCCCGGCTTGACCGGGCGATCCAGTACGCCGAGACCGCTGTGGTCGGCCAGAGGGGCCGCGGCGTACTGGATGCCCCGGTCGAGCCGGGGCATGACGGTGGAATATTGGGAGAGAGGATTACCTCCCGATCACCAAAACGGCAATGATTGTCGCGCCTTACCATCACATAAAGGGCGTATTCGCCGCCGAAATATCAGCTGGAGTTCCGGCCCCGACAGGCCCGGACACATTGTTTGCCGCGGTTTTTGGTTTAAGTAACAGCGCATCGCGCCCCGATTGGATTGTTTCGTGCCTGCAACGTCCCATTTTGCGCAGAACCTGCGCCCGGCCAGTCCGCGCCCGGCGCGCTGGCTGGCTGCCATTTGCGCGCTGGGCCTGGCTTGGGGCCTGGCTTGGGGCGCGGTGCCGGCGGCGGCGCAGGGCAAGCTCGAGGCGCAGTATGAGGCTTCGCTCGCCGGCATTCCCGTCGGCAAGGGCGGCTGGAACATCGATATCCAGGACGACGTGTTTTCGGCGGCGGCCGCGGGCGGCACCACGGGGCTGCTGAAATCGTTCACGGGCGGGTCCGGCACCGGCGCCAGCCAGGGGCGCGTCGTCGGCGGCGCGCTGGTCGCGACCGGCTACCAGGCCTCCACCACCACCCAGAAGAAGACCGAAGAGATCCGCATCACGCTCGACAAGGGCAATGTGAAGGACTTTGCGATTCTGCCTGAGCCGCCGGTCGATCCGGACCGCATCGTCGTCACCGACGCCCATCGCCGCGGCGTCTGGGACCCGATGACGGCCTCGCTGCTGCGCGTGCCCGGCACCGGCGATCCTGTCTCGCCCGAGGCCTGCCACAGCTCGGCGCCCGTGTTCGACGGCCGCATGCGCTACGACCTCAAGCTCGATTTCAAGCGCATGGAGACCGTGAAGGCCGAGAAGGGCTATCGTGGCCCGGTCGTGGTCTGCGCGATCTATTTCGTGCCTGTGGCCGGCTACATCCCCGATCGTCCCGTGATCAAATACCTCGCCGCCCAGCGCAACATGGAGATCGCGTTCGCCCCCGTCGCCGGCACGCGCATCCTGGTCCCGTTCTGGCTGAAAGTGCCGACGCCGCTCGGGCCCGCCATGCTGGAAGCGACGAGCTTCATCACGACGGCCCAGCCGCCCCGCGTGGCGAAGACGCAGTAATCTTACCCTCCCCTGGAGGGGGAGGGTCGATCGCGCGCAGCGCGAGCGGGGTGGGGTGATCTCTCCACACGGGCACCGCTTCTGTGGAGAGACTATCACCCCACCCCGTCTCACATTCCGCTGCGCTCCATGTGAGCCGACCCTCCCCCTCCAGGGGAGGGTAAGAGGTCGTGCAATATCAACGACTTCCCTACTGTGCATGGGGTTGTTTTCGCGAAAAAGGCGTCCGGCCCCCCGGCACCTGCGTCATGGCCGGGCTTGTCCAGGGCATGACGGCAGAGCGAGACAACGGGAATCCATTTGACTCCTCTCCGATTCTGATTCGACTCCGCGCCGTCCCCAGCTTTAAGGAATTCGCCCTTCACACGCCGCTTGCGCGGCGGCCCGAACCTCCATCTAGTGCGCAGCCAACACGAGTCCCGCGACATGTTGCGTGAACGGAACGGGACTCAACGGGGAGTCAGCGATTCGGCCGCGATTCGTTCTAGAGTCGTTCCGAAGCTTAAGGCGAACGGGAAAAGCGTCGCAAAGTGAGACAGTTGCGGAAGGTTCGGGGAGGGCCGCCACATGCTCGACTGTCATGCCCCGGCTTGACCGGGGCATCCAGTACGCCGCGGCTTCTCGGCTCAATCATTGCCGTCTCTGGAATACCGGATCGCCCGGTCGAGCCGGGCGATGACAGCGGTAGGCGTATTTGGCGCCGGCCCCCGGCCCGCCCCATTGCAGCACTGACATTCGCCCAAATCGCCACTACCTAATCGCCCAGACATGGCCTTTTCCTCCTCCCCCTTCGCTTCCGAGCGCGCCCTTCACGATCGAGTGCCTGGCGCGGGCGTCACCGCGGTGCTCGGGCCGACCAACACCGGCAAGACCCATCTCGCCATCGAGCGGATGCTCGCGCATCCCTCGGGCATGATCGGCCTGCCGCTGCGCCTGCTCGCGCGCGAGGTCTACAACAAGATCGCCGACAGGGCGGGCGCCGCCAGCGTCGCGCTCGTCACCGGCGAGGAGAAGATCAAGCCGAAGAATCCGCGCTATTGGGTCTCGACCGTCGAGGCGATGCCGCGCGACCTCGATGTTTCCTTCCTCGCGGTCGACGAGGTCCAGATCGCGAGCGATCTCGAACGCGGCCACGTCTTCACCGATCGCATCCTCAACCGCCGGGGCCGCGACGAGACGCTGCTGCTGGGCGCCGCCACCATGCGTCCGATCATCGAGCGGCTGCTGCCGGGCGTGTCCATGATCACGCGGCCGCGCCTGTCCAGCCTCGAATTCGCCGGCGACCGCAAGATCACGCGCCAGCCGCGCCGCACCGCCATCGTCGCGTTCTCGGCGGATGAAGTCTACGCCATCGCCGAGCTGATCCGCCGCCAGCATGGCGGCGCCGCCGTGGTGCTGGGATCGCTCTCGCCCCGCACCAGAAACGCACAGGTGGCGATGTTCCAGAACGGCGACGTCGACTATCTCGTCGCCACCGACGCCGTCGGCATGGGTCTCAATCTCGACGTCGACCACGTCGCCTTCGCCTCCGACCGCAAGTTCGACGGCTACCAGTTCCGCAGGCTGACGCCGTCGGAATTCGCACAGATCGCCGGCCGCGCCGGGCGCGCCACCCGCAACGGCACCTTCGGCACCACGGGCCGCTGCGCGCCGTTCGAGCCCGAGCTGGTCAACGCGCTGCAGAACCACACCTTCGATGCCGTGAAGGTGCTGCAATGGCGCAATTCGAAGCTGGATTTCTCCTCGCTCGGCGCGCTGCAGGTGTCGCTGAACCTCGCCCCCGGCCACGAGACGCTGACGCGCGCGCCTGTTGCCGAGGACATGCGCGTGCTCGACCACGCCACCCGCGACGGCGAGGTGCGCGATATCGCGCATGGCAAGGCCGCCGTGGAACGGCTCTGGGAAGCCTGCCAGGTCCCGGACTACAGAAAGCTGTCGCCGGCCGCCCATGCCGAGCTGGTGACGACGCTGTACGGCTTCCTGATGCGGAAGGGCTGCATCCCGGATGCCTGGTTCGAGTCCCAGGTCACCCAGGCCGACCGCATCGACGGCGACATCGACACGCTGTCGGCCCGAATCGCCCAGATCCGCACCTGGACCTTCGTCGCCAACCGCCCGGACTGGCTGAGGGACCCCGAGCGCTGGCAGGGGATCACGCGGGAGGTCGAAAATAAATTATCGGATGCGCTCCATGAACGCTTGACTGAGCGTTTCGTTGATCGCCGGACCAGTGTATTGATGCGCCGCCTGCGGGAGAACACGAGCTTGAATACTGAAATCGGCAAGACCGGCGAAGTCATCGTCGAAGGCCATGTCATCGGCCGCCTCGACGGCTTCACCTTTGCACCGGATGCGGCGGAAGCCGGCTCCGATGCGAAAGCCTTGCAGGCTGCAGCGCAAGCGGTGCTCGCCGGCGAGATCAACGCGCGCGCCGAGAAGCTCGGCAATGCGCCGGACGAGCAGTTCGTGCTGACCTCCGAAGGCATCATCCGCTGGACCGGCGATGCCGTGGCGCGGCTGTCCGCCGCAGACGAGGCGCTGCATCCGCGCATCCGCATCATCTCCGACGAGCGCCTGACCGGCGCTCCCCGCGACAAGGTGCAGGCGCGGCTCGAGCTCTGGCTCAAGACCCATATCGAAAAACTGCTCGGGCCGATGTTCGAGCTGTCGAAGGCCGAGGACGTCACCGGCATTGCCCGCGGCATCGCCTATCAGCTGGTCGAGGCGCTCGGCGTGCTCGAGCGTCCCAGGATAGCGAACGAGCTGAAGGATCTCGACCAGCCCTCGCGCGCCGTGTTGCGGAAATACGGCGTCCGCTTCGGCGCCTACCACATCTATTTCCCCGGCCTGCTCAAGCCCGCCGCGCGCGCGCTGGCCGCGCTGCTCTGGGCGCTGAAGCAGGACAATATCGATCTCTCCGCGCTCTCGGGCGCGCAGCATCTGGCGTCTTCGGGCCGCACCTCGTTCCCGGTCGACAAGCAGCTGCCGCGCGATGCCTATCGCGTGCTCGGCTACAAGCAGGCCGGCGAGCGCGCGGTGCGCGTCGACATCCTGGAGCGGCTGGCCGATCTGATCCGCCCGGCGCTGGCGTGGCGCGAGAACTCGCCCGGCGAAAAGCCCGCCGGCGCATTCGACGGCCGCAGCTTCGTCGTCACGCAGGCGATGACCTCGCTGACGGGATCGGCCGGCGAGGACTTCGCCTCCGTGCTGCGCGCGCTCGGCTATCGCATGGAGAAGCGTCCGCCGCTGCCGCAGAAGCCCGTTGTCACCGAAACGGTTGCGGCCGAGACGGTCGCAGCCGAGACGCCGCCCGCCGAGGGCAGCGCGGAGACCGCGACCGAGACCTCGACCGAGACTGCGGCAGAGGCCGTTGCTGGCCTGCCGGCGGA
>NZ_AJQE01000200.1 GCF_000261685.1 Bradyrhizobium genomosp. I (2014)
GCCGGCAGAGCCTGAGCTGGTCGAGGTCTGGCGTCCGGCCGGCCGTCACGAGGACCGCAAGCCGCGCCACGAGCGCCATCGCCACCAGCGTCACCATCAGCCGCGTCCGCAGGCGGGGGCCGAGGCTGGCGCGGCCGCACCCGGCGAAGCCGCCGATGGCGCCCAGCGGGGCGAGCGGCACCGTCATGGTGGCGGTCATCATCGCAAGGATTTCCGCAAGGGCCGCGAAAACGGCGAGGGCGGCGAGCGGAATCGCGGTTTCCAGGGCAAGGATCGCGACAAGGATCGCAATCGCGACAAGGGCAAGTTCGGCGGAGAACGCGACAAGGGCCGCGACAACCGTGGCCGTGACCGCGACAAGGGACGCGACCGCCAAGGCGGTCCGTCGCTCCGTCCCTATGCCTCGAGCGCAAGCCCGCGCGAGCGCGATCGTCCCGCCGATCCAAACTCGCCCTTCGCCAAGCTCGCCGCACTAAAAGAGCAGCTGTCCGGCCGGAAGGAATAGCAGGCGTTTTCAAGCGACGTGCGGAGCGGTTCGCGTGACGAGAACGCGTCGAAAGGAATAGAGCCACGACGACCGAGCGGCAGCGCCTCGACAAATGGCTGTGGCATGCGCGGGTGGTGAAGGCGCGCACCTCCGCCGCCGAGCTGGTCGTCACAGGGCACGTCCGCATCAACGGCGCGCGCGAGACCTCGCCGGGGCATGCGGTCAAGATCGGCGACGTGCTCACCATCGCGCTCGACCGCACGGTGCGCGTGTTGAGAGTGACAAGCTTTAGCGAACGCCGCGGCGATGCTGCCTCGGCACGGGTGCTCTACGAAGAGCTCGGGATGCGCAATTAATTGCGCATGCCATTCATTTCTTGGTCGATCAAACACACAAAGCCGTCATGATCGGGCCTTCCCGACCTTGCAGCGCAGGGCCATCCGCGCTAGGCAAGCCGCGACTTCTAAAAGAGCTTTTCGGAGCGTTGGATGACTTACGTCGTCACTGAAAACTGCATCAAGTGCAAGTACACCGACTGCGTCGAGGTCTGCCCGGTCGACTGCTTCTACGAGGGCGACAACATGCTCGTCATCCACCCCGACGAGTGCATCGATTGCGGCGTGTGCGAGCCGGAATGCCCCGCCGACGCCATCAAGCCGGACACGGAACCGGGCCTGGAAAAGTGGCTTCAGGTCAACGCCGAATACGCCAAGAGCTGGCCGAACATCACCCAGAAGAAAGAATCACCCGCCGACGCCAAGGAGTTCGACGGGATGGATGGCAAGTTCGAGAAATATTTTTCTCCGAACCCCGGCTCCGGCGACTAATTCGGGCCCAAACTTAACCCTAATAGCGCCGCTTCAGCCGAAAACCAGCCCTCAAGACCCCTAAATCATTGATTTTTGCGGGAAATGTGCTATATTGGGCACATTAAGCCGAACCCCGTCAGCCCCGTTGGCCCCTCTGGGTTCCCGTGAAACCAAATGTCGAACAGGGGCGTGGCAGTTTCCGCGCGCAGGCTGTGTCACAGAAAACGCGTAAAAAGAGTACTTCAGCGAGGGCTTCCCATAAGGAGGCCAAAAAAGTCGCCGCGGCCAGCCGTAGCGCATCCAAGGGTCGGACCGCGACGAAGGCGCCGGCTGCAAAGTCCTCGAAGAACAAAAGAAGCGCAATGCCTAACAAGACTGCCAAACCGGCCGCCAAAGCGACCGCTGTCAAGCCTGTTGCTGCCAAGCCCGCTGCTGCCACCAAGGCTCCCGCTGCCAAGCCGGTGACCGCCAAGGCTCCCGTTGCCAAGCCCGCGACGAAGGCCCCTGTTGCCGCTGCGCCTGCCAAGGCTCCCGTGGCCGCCAAGCCGGCCGTCAAGCCTGCTGCTGCGCCGAAGGTCGAGGAAAAGAAGGTCGTGACCCAGCGTCAGGGCTTCAAGGCCAACGAGTTCGTCGTCTATCCCGCCCACGGCGTCGGCCAGATCTTGGCCATCGAGGAGCAGGAGATCGCCGGTGCGAAGCTCGAGCTGTTCGTCATCAACTTCATCAAGGACAAGATGACGCTGCGCGTCCCGACCGCCAAGGTCGCGAACGTCGGCATGCGCAAGCTGTCCGACCCGGTGCTGGTCAAGAAGGCGCTGGAGACGCTCAAGGGCCGCGCCCGCGTCAAGCGCACCATGTGGTCGCGCCGCGCCCAGGAATACGAAGCGAAGATCAATTCGGGCGACATCGTCGCGATCGCGGAAGTCGTGCGCGATCTCTATCGCTCGGAGTCGCAACCGGAGCAGTCGTATTCGGAGCGCCAGCTCTATGAAGCGGCGCTCGACCGTCTCTCCCGCGAGATCGCGGTGGTGCAGCACTCGACCGAGACCGAAGCGGTCAAGGAGATCGAGGCCCAGCTCGCCAAGAGCCCGCGCCGCGCCAGCGCCAAGGCGGAAGCCGCCGACGGCGAGGGCGACACGGATACCGAGGGCGATACCGATGATACCGATGGCGACGACACCACCGTCGCCGACGAGGCGGCGTAAGCGCCTCTCGCGTCGACCGCAACAGATCAAAAGCCCGGCCGTTCGGCCGGGCTTTTTGTTGGGGGATGTTTGTCCAACACGATGACGGAGCTTTGTGCAAGAGCTCTCTCGATGAACTCGGTGTCGTCCCGGCGAACGCCGGGACCCATACCCCCAGGGAGAAGTTTGACGAAGATTGGTCGTTCGGTACGCCTACGATCGGAACGATAGATTCCGCGGTATGGGTCCCGGCGTTCGCCGGGACGACGAGAGGAGAGAGTCTTCGTCAAACGACGCGCGCCGGCTATTTCACCGGCCGCTTCTCGAGCTTCCGCGCCAGCGTGCGCCGGTGCATGCCGAGGCGGCGCGCCGCTTCCGAGATGTTGAACTCGGTCTCGATCAGGGTCTGGTGGATGCGCTCCCATTCCAGCGTCTTGATCGAGGTCGGCCGCGCGTCGAGTGCGACCTCGGTATTCCCTTCGGCTTTGGTGAAGGCGGCTTCGATGTCGTCCGTGTTCGACGGCTTTGCGAGATAGTGGCAGGCGCCGAGCTTGATCGCCTCCACGGCGGTCGAGATGCTGGCAAAGCCGGTCAGGACCACGATCAGCATGTCCGGATCGTGCGTGTGCAGGAGCTCGACGCAGGCGAGCCCCGAGGCGCCGCCGAGCTTGAGGTCGACCACGGCATGGCCGAAGGAGCGTTGCTCCAGCACCTGGTGCACCTCCTCGATCGAGGCGGCGAGCACGACCTCGTAGCCGCGGCGCTCGAAGGAGCGCTTCAGCGTGCGGGCGAAGCCGGCGTCGTCCTCGACGACGATGAGCGAACGATCAGGCGTCAAAATTTCCTCCGATCGCGAGCGTTGCGAGCGGCAGCGTCAGGCGCACCGTGGCGCCGCGCTTCCTGTGGTTCTCGGCGGTCACGCTGCCCCCCAACTTGCGTACGACGTTCACTACCAGGAACAGGCCGAGCCCGCCGCCGGCGCGGCCCTTGCTCGACTGGTAGGGCTTTCCCAGCTGCGCCAGCATCTCCGGCGCAAAGCCCGGGCCGCGGTCAGAGATCGACAGCACGAGGTTGTCACCTTCGCGCTCGGCCACGAGCTCGACCCAGTCGCGCGAGACCTCATAGGCATTGTCGAGCACGTTGAAGATCACCTGCTTGAGCGCGACGTCGGAGACGATCGCGACGTCCTCGCCGAAGGTGTTGACGAAGTAGAGCGTGCGGGCCGAGCGCGCATTGCGCCATTCGTCGACCAGCGCGGTGACGAAGGCCGTCACCGTCGTCGGCGAGGAGCCTTCGCCGCGCGCTTCGCCCGCCGATACCAGGATGCCGGTGACGATCGATTTGCAGCGCTGCAGCGAGGTCTCCATCTCCGCGAGATCCTCAGCAAGCTCCTGGTCGGCGGCGAGATCCGGCATGCGGCGCCAGTCGCTGAGGATCACCGAGAGCGAGGCGAGCGGGGTGCCGAGCTCATGTGCGGCGCCGGAGGCGAGCAGGCCCATGCGCACGATGTGGTCCTGCTCGGCGGCATGCTGGCGCAGCGCCGCCAGATGCGCATCGCGCTCGCGCAGGTTCCGATTGATGCGGGTGACGAACACCACCAGCAGCACGGCGTTGAGCACGAAGCCCAGGAGCATGCCGGCGACCGTGAGCGTGTAAGTCTCGCTCAACGGGTTGGGCGGCAGATCGAGCGGGCGGTATGCCAGCGTCAGCCACACGAAACTCGCGCAGGTCAGGGCGACCAGCGACCAGGTCGAGCGGGCATCGAGCAGCACCGCGCCCAGCGTCACCTGGAGCAGGAACAGCGAGGTGAAGGGATTGGTGGCGCCGCCGGAGAGATAGAGCTGCGCGGTCAGCGCGGCGACGTCTAGCATCAAGGCGACCAGCAGCTCGTTGTTGGTGATCGCGGCGCGATGGCCCACCCAGACGAGGCTGGAGACGTTGAGCAGCACAAGCGCGCCGATCACGGCGCCCATCCGCTCCAATGGCAGCGGGATGCCGAGACCAAAATGCACGGCGCCGATGGTCACGATCTGGCCGACCACCGCGGTCCAGCGCAGCTGGATCAGCAGCGCCATGTTCTTGCGGTTGGTCTCGTCGTCGGTCGGAGCGGTGCCGATCAGCTCGCTGCGCGCATCTGCCTGCGACTGCAGCGTGACGGCCAGCCCGTCACGCGCAAGCGTCTGGGAAAGCGTTTTCCCGTCGTCAGGTCGGCTCGACGAACGTTCCAGCATCTGATCCCGTCCTGCGGGCGACGGCATCCGAGCCGCCGACCTTTTCGTGGACGAAGCGCTTGCGGCGGAACAGCCCGCCGCCGAATGTGACGAAAAGTCTACCCGCCAGCATGAAAGCGAGGGCAAACCACGTCAGCGCGTAGATCAGGTGGTTATTGGGAAAGCGGATCACGGTCAATCCGCCGATCGGACCGCCGGCAATTTGTGGTCCGGCGTCCGCATCGACGAAGAACGGCGCGACGTCGTGAAGGCCGCGTGCCGCCGCAATCGCGGCGACGTCCCGCGAGTACCAGCGGTTGTGCCGGGGCACGTTGTCCCGGAGAAATCCGCCCTTCGGTTCCGTCATGCGGAGCAGGCCGGCGATCTCGACCTCACCGTCGGGGTTGCCGTCACGGCGCGTCGATGCATCGCGCCGCTCCGACGGCACGAAGCCGCGGTTGATCAGCACCAGCGTGCCGTCATCGCGCTTCAGCGGCGTCAGCACCCAATAACCCGGGCCTTCCTCGGTCACGGCCTGAACCAGCGTCTCGCGGTCGTGCAGGAAGCGGCCGCTGACGCTGACGTGCCTGTATTCGTCGCTTGCGGCGCTGATGGCGGGCCATGAAGCGGGCGAGGGGACCGGCCGGGCCGGAGCATGAACGCGCTGCTCGACGCGGTCGATCAGCGCCAGCTTCCAGGCGCGGCGTTCGATCTGCCAGACGCCGAGTGCGACGAGAATTGCAAAGGCGATGAGCGAGAGGACCGTGAGCCACAAGGAAGGGGCGCGCGCAGCCTCGCTGCGCGTCCCCCCCGGCTTGCTCGTCACGGCCTGCGTCCTGCTCATTTCGGAGCCTCGCTCAGTTCATTCCCCTCATCTGGTGCACCGGCATCATGTTGCTGTTGAGGTGGCTCATCACCCACAGCGAACCGGACAGCGCGATCACCACCATCACGATGGTGAAGATCAGCGCCATCATGCTCCAGCCGTTTTCGGACGTCGTGTTCATGTGCAGGAAGTAGATCATGTGGACGACGATCTGCACGACCGCGAAGGCCATGATGACCAGCGCGGTGATCTGCTTGCTCGGCAGCGCGCCGCTCATCACCAGCCAGAACGGGATCGCGGTCAGCACCACCGAGAGCACGAAGCCGAGCATGTAGCCCGAGAAGGTGCTGTGAGCGTGGCCGTCGCCGTGATGATGGTCCGCATGGGCGGCGTGGGTATCGGTGTTCATCGCAGAACTCCCAGGAGATAGACGAAGGTGAAAACGCCGATCCAGACCACGTCGAGGAAATGCCAGAACATCGACAGGCACATCAGGCGGCGGCGGTTGGCCTCGATCAGGCCGAACTTCTGGACCTGCATCATCAGCGTCACCAGCCAGATCAGGCCGCAGGAGACGTGCAGGCCGTGGGTGCCGACCAGCGTGAAGAACGCGGACAGGAAGGCGCTGCGCTGCGGGGTAGCGCCCTCGTGGATCATGTGGGCGAACTCGGTGAGCTCGATGCCGATGAACGCGGCGCCGAACAGGCCGGTGATCGCCAGCCACATCTGGGTCTGGCCGATCTTGTTCTGCTGCATCGTCAGCATGGCAAAGCCATAGGTGATCGACGACAGCAGCAGCATCGAGGTGTTCACCGCGACCAGGTTCAGGTCGAACAGGTCCTTCGGGGCGGGGCCGGCGGCGTAATTGCCGCCGAGCACGCCGAAGGTGGCGAACAGGATCGCGAAGATGAGGCAGTCGCTCATCAGGTAGATCCAGAAGCCGAGCGAGGTGCTCCAGCCTTCCGGATGCGGATGCTCGTCGGCGAGATAGAAGACCGGCTCGCCGGTTTGCGTGGGATTTACAGAGACAGTCATTTACTTGGCTCCGGCGAGCAGTTTGGTGCGCGCGTCCTCGGTCCGGATGATGTCTTCAGCCGGAATGTCGAAGTCGCGGTGATAGTTGAAGGTATGACCGATTCCGACGGCGAGCATCGCGATGAAGCTCGCAGCCGCCAGCCACCAGATGTACCAGATCAGGCCGAAACCCATCGCGGTGGCGAGGCCGGCGAGGATGATGCCGGTACCGGTGCTGCTGGGCATGTGGATCGGCTTGAACCCGGTCAGCGGACGCTGGTAGCCGCGCCTCTTCATGTCCCACCACGCGTCATTGTCGTGAACGACGGGGGTGAAGGCGAAGTTGTAGTCCGGCGGGGGCGAGGAGGTCGCCCATTCCAGCGTGCGCGCGTCCCAGGGATCGCCGGTGACGTCCTTGAGCTGCTCGCGCTTGAGCAGGCTGACCGCGAACTGCATCAGCATGGAGAGGATGCCGATGAAGATGAAGAGGGCGCCGATCGCGGCGATGACGAACCAGATCTGAAGCGAGGGATCGTCGAACACGCGCAGACGGCGGGTCACGCCCATCAGGCCGAGGACGTAGAGCGGCATGAAGGCGAGGTAGAAGCCGGTGACCCAGAACCAGAACGACATCTTGCCCCAGAACGGATCGAGCTTGAAGCCGAACGCCTTCGGGAACCAGTAGTTGATGCCGGCGAACGCGCCGAACACCACGCCGCCGATGATCACGTTGTGGAAGTGCGCGATCAGGAACAGGCTGTTGTGCAGGACGAAGTCGGCCGGCGGCACCGCGAGCAGCACGCCGGTCATGCCGCCGATCACGAAGGTCAGCATGAAGGCGATCGTCCACATCATCGGCAGCTCGTAGCGGATACGGCCTCGATACATCGTGAACAGCCAGTTGAACATCTTCGCGCCCGTCGGGATCGAGATGATCATCGTGGTGATGCCGAAGAACGAGTTGACGCTGGCGCCCGAGCCCATCGTGAAGAAATGGTGCAGCCACACCAGATACGACAGGATGGTGATGACGACCGTGGCGTAGACCATCGAGGTGTAGCCGAACAGCCGCTTGCCGGAGAAGGTCGAGGTGACCTCGGAGAAGATGCCGAAGGCGGGGAGAACCAGGATGTAGACCTCGGGGTGGCCCCAGATCCAGATTAGGTTCACGTACATCATCGGGCTGCCGCCGAAATCGTTGGTGAAGAAGTTGGTGCCGACGTAGCGGTCGAGCGACAGCAGCGCGAGCACGACGGTCAGGACGGGGAAGGAGGCGACGATCAGGACGTTGGTGCAGAGCGAGGTCCAGGTGAACACCGGCATCTTCATCATCGTCATGCCGGGGCACCGCAGCTTGACGATGGTGCAGATCAGGTTGATGCCGGACAACGTCGTGCCGACGCCGGCGACCTGCAGCGCCCAGATGTAGTAGTCGACGCCGACGTCGGGACTGTAGCCGATGTTCGACAGCGGCGGATAAGCCAGCCAGCCGGTGCGGGCGAATTCGCCGATGAATAGCGAGGCCATCACCAGCACCGCGCCGCCGACCGTCATCCAGAAGCTGAAATTGTTGAGGAACGGGAACGACACGTCGCGTGCGCCGATCTGGAGCGGCACGACGTAGTTCATCAGGCCGGTGACCAGCGGCATCGCCACGAAGAAGATCATGATCACGCCGTGGGCGGTGAAGACCTGGTCGTAGTGATGGGCGTTGAGGTAGCCTTCGGAGCCGCCAAAGGCGAGCATCTGCTGGCCGCGCATCATCAGCGCGTCGGCAAAGCCGCGCAGCAGCATCACGATGCCGAGGATCATGTACATGATGCCGATGCGCTTGTGGTCCACCGTGGTGAACCACTCGCGCCAGAGATAGCCCCAGAGGCGGAAATAGGTGAGGCCGCCGAGCAGCGCGGCGCCGCCGAGCGCGACCACCACGAAAGTGCCGACGACGATCGGCTCGTGCAGCGGCAGCGATTCGAGGCCGAGCCGGCCGAAGATGAGCTTGAGAAGATCAGGAGACATGCGTGTTCTCTTTAGGAGTCTGACTTCGGACGCTGTCCGAGGAAGAAGGAAGAGGACTTCAGCGGCGTGAACGACGGCCGCTTCAGGCCGGCGCCGATGAGCGGCATGGTGTCGGTCGGGGCCGTGATCGAGGCGGTGGTCTTGCCCTGCGGCGCATCCGGCGTGCAGGTGCCGACGACGAAGCTGGGCTCGGGCCCGAGCGGCGAGCCG